>DATACZ010000161.1:0-8150 GCA_036258795.1 Actinomycetota bacterium | reverse complement strand
GCCCGGATCATTGAGCTGGTTCCATACCACTGGGATCTCCCCGACGATCGCGGCCCGGCCGAGCGCCTGGTGTCGGCTCTGATCGAGGGAGGTGCCCATGCCCTCGTCATAACGAGTGCCCCCCAGCTTCGTCATATGTTTGTTCTGGCCAGGGAGCGGGGGGTGGACGAGGTGCTTCGAAGAGCCCTTGGGGAGAACGTCTTTCTTGCCGCGGTAGGAACCGTTGCAGCAGAAGGGCTCGAGCGAGAGGGCTTGGCTGCCGACCTGGTGGCCAAGCCGCCGCGCATGGGTGCTTTGGTCCGGGCTCTTGCCCACGCTCGCGAAAAGATCCTGGAGAAGTCCGGAACGGCGGGAGCCGGCGCTTCCGCCCGCAAGTATCGCTAGTCCGCCGCCCTTATTGGGGCGTAGGCCAGCAGAAGCCTCTTCTCCCCAAGGTCGCTGAACCAGATGGTGGCCTCCGCCTTCTCTCCGAACCCCGACAATGAGGTAATCACCCCCGAGCCCCAGCGAGCGTGAGCAACCTCCTGCCCCACGCGCCACCTGGCGTTGGCCCTGTCCATGTCTGGGTAGCGAGGGCCTCCATAGGCAGTGCGAACCCGTCCTCCGTGGCTCGGATGGTCGCCGACCCTGTTGATCAGCTCGTCGGGAATCTCCCTTAGGAACCTGGAAGGAGGGTTGTAGTTGACTCCCCCCCACAGGGACCTGTTGAGGGCGTGGGTGAGGTACAGACGCTGCTTGGCCCGGGTGATGCCCACGTAGGCCAGCCGCCTCTCCTCCTCCAGCTCCTCCGGCTCGGTCAGCGAGCGCATGTGCGGAAAGACGCCGTCCTCAAAGCCGACAATGAACACGATAGGAAACTCGAGCCCCTTGGCGTTGTGCAGGGTCATGAGCGTGACCGCAGACTCCTCCTCGTCGTACTCGTCCTGCTCGGTTACCAGCCGGATCTGCGCCAGGAAGTCCTCCAGCGAGCCCTCGGGTGACCTTTGCTCGAACTCGGCCGCCACGCCCGCCAGCTCCTTGACGTTCTCCACCCGTCCAAGAGCTTCTATGGAGCGTTCGGCCTCGAGCTCGGCCATGTAACCGGACCGCTCCCATGTCGCCTGGATCACCTTGGCTATGCCTGCGCCGCGCTCCACATATCCCCGCAACTCCTCCATCAGATTGAAGAAGGCCTCCAGGCCCGAGATGGCCTTCTGGGATATCGATGGGATGTAGGCCGCCGTCTGCATCGCCTCGTAAAGGCTTAGCCCGCTCGTTGCCGCATATCCCTCCAGCTCGGCGATGCTCCGCTCCCCGATGCCCCGTCTTGGGGTGTTGACGATCCGCCTCAAGCTCACCGTGTCGGACGGGTTGACCAGCACGCTCAGATAGGCCAGCAGGTCCTTCACTTCCTTTCGCTCGTAGAAGCGCACTCCCCCGATGATCCGGTAGGGAATGCCAAAACGAGTGAAGACCTCCTCGACCACCCGGGATTGGGCGTTGGTCCGATAGAAGACGGCCGCATCCTTGAACCGGAAACCTTCGGTCTCTCGCAGCCTCTCGATCTCCACCGCCACAAAGGCGGCCTCATCGTGCTCGTTCCCGGCGTAGAAGCAGGTGATCAGCTCCCCTGTGCCGAGATCGGTCCACAGGTTCTTCGGCTTGCGGGCCCGGTTGTTTTCGATGAGTGCGTTGGCTGCGCTCAGGATGCGCTGAGTGGACCGGTAGTTTTGCTCGAGTGTGACCACCTTAGCCGTCGGGAAAGCCTCCTCGAACCGGGCCAGATTGCGGTAATCGGCGCCCCGAAAGCCGTACACGGACTGATCCATGTCCCCCACGATCACCACGTTGCCGTCGGGATGCGCCAGGAGGCGGACGAGCTCGAACTGCGCGCCGTTGGTGTCCTGGAACTCGTCCACCATGATGTGCTGCCAGCGCTCACGGTAGTGACGGAGGACATCGGGAAACTCGGTGAAGATTCGAATCGTCAGGTTGATGATGTCGTCAAAATCCACCGCGTTGGCCTCCCTCAGGCGCTTCTGGTAGGCGGTGTAGATGCTCGAGATCTGGCGATCCCGCCAGTTCGTCGCACCTGCCTCGTAAGCCTCAGGGGTAATGAGCTCGTCCTTGGCGCGGCTAATCGTTTGAAGGACACCGGCCGGCTTGAGCCGCTTAGGATCAAAGTTGCCGTCGCGCATGATGTAGGAGATGAGCCGCTCGCTGTCGGCAGAGTCGTAGATGGTGAAGGCCGACCGGTATCCGATGTTGCTTATCTGGCTCCTCAACACCCGGACACAGGCTGCGTGGAAGGTGCCGATCCACATCTTTCTGGCAACCGGCCCGACCGCCGCAGCGACTCGCTCCTTTACCTCGTTCGCCGCCTTGTTCGTGAAGGTTATGGCGAGGATGGCGAACGGAGAGACCCCGCGCTCTGCAATGAGATAAGCAATCCGTCTGGTCAGGACAGCGGTCTTTCCGCTGCCCGCTCCGGCCACTATCAGCATGGGACCGTCGCCATGCGTAACGGCCTGGCGCTGAGGTTCATTCAAGCCAGACAGCAGATCGTGGGACGGCTCCAGGTGGGTGTTCACCACACGATTATCTCCGGTGCAAGTCGCTGATGGGTTGAGCCGAGAGCGGAGATCGTCGAGACCACACGGTGACCTGCGATATGCCACACTCGACTCGAATGAGTCTCAGGCGGTGAGGCTCTCACCCTACTGGAGGCATCCATGGGACTGATAAGCGGCATCATCGATCGCATGGCCAATAAGGCTGAGCAGGAGGCCTCGTTGCTTCTGGCGGACTATCGGGAGATGCTCAGCACCAGCGCGGAAGCGCAGTCGATCAAGCTCATCGCCGGAACCGACGGTGGCCATACGGCAGCCGCAGAGCGGGCCGCCACTGCCCATAAGCAGCTATTTCAGGAGCTTTTGAGAAAGCACTCCGGAACGTCGCTGGCGCGGAGCAAGCAGCGATCTATAGTTCTCGAGAAATTCTGCGCCGCGATGTGGATCAAGTACATCGGCCAGGATGCCTATGCTGCGATGTTGGAAAGGCTCAAGCAAGGCTGGACGGCTGCCCGCCGCTAACCTCCGGCGCTGATCCGGTAGACGGCTCCTCCGAGCGATGTCGCGTACATCTGCCCATCCGAGTCCTCTCCAAAGGAAGAAAGGTTGGAAACCTCCAGGTCTTCAAAGGTCTGAGCATTCACTGCCCTTCCGTTTTGCACCCGGAAACCCTTGACGACTCCCTCGCAGTAGTCGCCGTAGATGTAAACACCCCGTAAGGACTCGACCTCCCCTCGATAGACCCCTCCCCCAACCACGGAACAGCGGCTGCCGGAGAGCGGATAGGTAAGGACCGGGGTCACCAGCCGGGATTCATCGATCCGCTGGTTCTTGTAGAGCTCGGCTCCCTCGTAGCGCGGCCACCCATAGTTTGCTCCGGCCTGAGCCCCACGAGGCACGAAGTTGATCTCTTCGATCCGGTCCTGCCCAACGTCTGCAACGAACAGATCGCCAGCGGCATCGAACGACCATCGCCAGGGATTGCGAAGCCCGTACGCCCAGATCTCCGGACGAGCGCCGGACCTGGACACGAAGGGGTTGTCGGGCGGTATCCCATAAGGCAGCCCTCCTGAGGGCTTCCTGGGGTCGATGCGTAGGAACTTACCGAGAAGCACCCCGAGGTTCTGGGCTCGGTTGCCGGGGTCGCCCCTGCTGCCGCCGTCGCCAAAGCCGATGATGAGCATGCCTGAAGGGTCGAAGGCGATCAACCCCCCGTTGTGATTGCTGTAGGGCTGCTCCACGAACAAGATCTCCCTCCGGCTGCCCGGGTCCAAGCGGTCCGGATTGGATGGATCGACCTTGTACTCCACGATCCTGCTGTCCCCTGAGGTGTCGGTGTAGCTGACGTAAGCAAGTCCGCTCCGGCTATAGTCCGGCGCGAAGGCGATGGAGAAGAGGCCACGCTCGGATCCGGTGGAGACCTGATTGGAGATGTCCAGGTATGGGGCGCTCTTGGCTCTTCCGTCGGCGATCACCACAATCCTGCCGTCCCGCTCCACTATGAAAAGGCGCCTGTCCCCAGGAGGGGCGGCCACGTAGGTGGGCTGATCAAACTCGCCGATTCGCACCAGGCGGGGAGGGCCCGGCTTGCCGGCGACGCCTGGGGAGGGAGAGCCTTCCGGCGATGAGTCCGGCACCTGGGGAGAGTCGACGGGAGGGCTGGCCGGGGGTGGCGGGGTGGGGGCGACGCTCCGTGAGCCGCAGGCCGGCAACGGCAGGACAAGCGCGAGGGCCCCTAGGGCCAAGCGCAGCCGCATGCCTACTCCCACTCGATGGTGGCAGGCGGCTTGGAGGAGATGTCGTAAGCCACGCGGTTGATGCCCGGAATCTCCCCCACTATGCGCGTTGCGATCCTGGCGAGCAGGTCATGGTCGAGCCGCGCCCAGTCGGCGGTCATGGCGTCTTCCGAGGTCACCGCTCGCACGACCACGGGGTGACCGTAGGAGCGCTGATCGCCCATGACGCCGACGGACCTGACTGAAAGCAGAACCGCAAAAGCTTGCCACAGCTGTCTGTGGAGCCCGGCCCTTTTGATCTCCTCCACCACGATGGCGTCGGCGGCCCGCACGAGCTCGAGCCGCTCGGATGTCACCTCACCCACAATTCGAACCGCCAATCCGGGTCCGGGGAACGGTTGACGCCATACGATCTCCTCGGGAAGCCCCAGCTCCTCGCCAATCAGGCGCACCTCGTCTTTGAACAGTTCCCTTAGGGGCTCCACCAGCTGAAACTTCATGTCGCTAGGGAGACCTCCGACGTTGTGATGAGTCTTGATAACTGCTGCAAGACTTCCCTTCCCGCCCGATTCGATGACGTCTGGATACAGTGTGCCTTGCACGAGAAAGCCGACTGGTGGGGCAGGACCTCCGTGCACCGGGCCGCCCGGGGGCAAACCGGCGGGCACGCCGGCATCCCGGCTGGTGGCCACCTCCGCGGCTACCTCCTCGAAGACCCGGATGAACTCGTTCCCAATCACCCTCCGCTTGGCTTCGGGGTCGACTACTCCCTGCAGCTTGGCCAAGAAACGGTCCTCAGCCTTCACGTGGATGAGATCGATGGCCAGGTGACGGCGGAAGGTATCGACTACCTGCTCGGCCTCGCCGGCGCGCAGCATCCCATGGTCCACAAAGATGCACGTCAGCTGATCCCCTATCGCCTTGTGCACCAGGGCAGCCGCCACCGAGGAGTCCACCCCGCCGGACAGACCACAGATGGCCGGGGCGTCACCCACCTGCTCCCTTATAGCGTCGACGACGGCTTCGATAACCCCGGACGCGGTCCATCCGGGCAGGCAGTCGCAGGCTTTATGGACGAAGTTCTTGATGATCTGGGTGCCGTGCGGGCTGTGCACCACCTCAGGGTGGAACTGGACTCCGAAAAGGCCCCGCTCAGGGTCCTCCATCGCAGCCACCGGAGAAAAATCCGTGCTGGCCACTGTGTTGAACCCCTCGGGGACCTCGGTCACGGCGTCGTGGTGGCTCATCCAGACGGTTTGCTCCAGCGGAAGGTCAGCAAACAGAAGCCCTCCGGAGGCCCCCAGCGCGGCCGGACCGAACTCGGAGCCGCGGCCTCGAGAGACTAGGCCGCCGAGCTTCGCAGCCATGAGCTGATGCCCGTAACAGATGCCCAGTATCGGTACACCGATGTCGAATAGATGTGGATCGATGCCGGGAGCCCCCGGCTCGTTCACGCTGCTGGGTCCTCCTGAGAGGATCAGCCCCTTCGGGCGGCGCCTTATGACCTCGTCGGCGGTAATGTCCTGGGGCACGATCTCGGAGTGGACGTGGCACTCTCGGACCCGCCGCGCAATGAGCTTCGAATACTGGGCCCCAAAGTCAACTACTAGGACGGTGTCGAAATCTCGCTGGATCTCCATCTAGCAAGGATATCCAGACCGGGTTTTTCCACGGTGCGAGCCTGAGTGGCTATTCCGCAATATCCTGCTGGCGCTGCAGGAACTTGCCCTCGGTCTTTATTGCCGGGGCAATTACCACCTCCGCCTTTTGAAAGTCCTTGACCGACTCATAACCACAGGTGGCCATAGAGGTACGGAGAGCTCCGAACAGGTTCATGGTGCCGTCGTTCACGCTGGTTGGACCCAAAAGGATCTGCTCGGCCGTGCCCAGCGGTGTGCTCGTGACCCTGACGCCCCTCGGAAGGGCGGAGTGGAAGGTTGCCATCCCCCAGTGGAAGCCCCTGCCGGGAGCATCGGTGGCCCTGGCCAGGGGAGAGCCGATCATCACTGCATCGGCCCCGCAGGCAATGGCCTTGGCGATATCGCCGCCGGTTCTCATCCCGCCGTCCGCTATGACGTGAACATATCGGCCACTCTCATCCAAGTGGCGCATCCGGGCGGCGGCGGCGTCCGCGATCGCCGTGGCCTGTGGCACGCCGATGCCCAGGACCTGACGGGAAGTGCATGCGGCCCCGGGGCCAACTCCCACGAGCACCCCGATCGCCCCGGTTCGCATGAGGTGAAGAGCCGGCTGATATGAGGCGCATCCGCCAACGATGACCGGCAGATCGAAGGTTGCGATGAATTGCTTCAGGTTGAGGGGCTCGGAGCGGGTTGACATGTGCTCGGCGGAGACTACGGTTCCCTGGATTACAAGGATGTCCAGCTCCGCATCGAGCACTACCTTGGCGTACTCCTCCACGCGCTGGGGAGTCAGGCTGGCGGCCACGGTTACCCCAGCTCCTTTGATCTCGGAGATGCACTTGTAGATCAGCTCCTCCTTGATCGGCTCCTGATACAGCTCTTGCATCCTGCCGGTGACCCTCTCGGCGGTCAGGCTGGCAATCTCTTCGAGAACGGAGTCTGCATCCTCGTAGCGGGTGTAGAGACCTTCGAGGTTGAGGACCCCAAGCCCCCCAAGCCTGCCTATGGAGATTGCGCTGGCAGGCGACACCACGGCGTCCATGGCGGCAGCCAGAAGAGGAAGGTCAAACCGGTAAGCGTCTATCTCCCAGGAGATGTCGACGTCGTCGGGGTCCCTCGTTCGGCGTGACGGGACGATGGCGATCTCGTCGAAGCCGTAGGCCTTTCGAGCAGTTTTGCCAATGCCGATTTCAGCATCCAAGGTCGGGGATCCCTTCGTGAAGGGCCGGCTGAACCGCCGGCCGATTCAAGGTTATACCAGGTTCCGAACGGAAGTTATGGCCCATGCCCGAGCCTAGGATCCCCCGGTCATGTATCCCCTCAGCTGCAGGCCGAAAATCACAAGGCCCGCAATTGCAAAGCCTACCCACTCGATGCCCTCGAGACGCTTGGCGATGCGGTGCGCGTAGTACAGGACCAGCAACGGAAAAGCCCCGTACACATAGTGCAGGATCGGCCTTCCGCCCCGAGAGATGAGCATGAAGGCACCCGCCACAATTTGAATGCCAAACAGAATCTGCCCGGCAGCAAGCAGCCGCCAGAACCACTTGCCCGGGTGGGCGTTCAAGATCCACAAGAGCCCTCCCCACAGGGCCAAGAGGGCGAAGAGCCCGGCCACGGCGAGGCCTACAACCTTATGAAAGAGGTTCATGGGGTGATGATGAATCCCTCCACTTCTGATCCACTCGAGAATAATTTCCCGCTTTTCCGCCTGAGCCCTTTGGAACCTTTGCCTTCCTCCTCAGATGGCCACGGACAGGACTTGACACTCCCCATGGCCACCCGTAGCCTCTCGTCGAATGTTTTCGAGAAGCCATCGCCTCGCGCTTCTGAACGCGGCCCTGGCGGCTGTTGTGATTATGGCCTTAAGCCCCTCACCTTCGCTTGCCGCGGGAGAAGCCGCCAAGCTCCAGAACACGCGCCGCCAGATTGCAGAGATCCGCAAGCGGTTGGCCGATGCGCAGGGCCGCGCAGCCAAGATCCAGGTGGAGGTCACCCGTCTGGAGCGCCAGATAGACGACCTCAACCGGCAGATAAGCACAGGGCAGCACGACATCTCGGCTCTTGAATCCGACATACGAAGCGCCCAGAGCCAGATCAACGAGATGGAGGCGCGCTACCGGAAGGCGGTTGAAGCTTCGAATCTCCGGGCCCGCCGCCTTTACATGGCCGGCCCGGCGGAGGCCTTCGCCATGCTGTTCTCTGCAGATTCCCTTGTTGAG
>DATACZ010000160.1:0-4040 GCA_036258795.1 Actinomycetota bacterium | reverse complement strand
GCGCACCAGGGCTCTGTACCTGTATCCCACCAAGGCTCTGGCCCAGGATCAGCTGAGAGCCATACGGTCGTTCGCCCTCCCTCAGGTGGCAGCTGCCACCTACGATGGGGCTACGCCGTCCGACGAGAGGCCCTCCGTCAGGAAGTTTGCCCACATCGTGCTCTCTAGCCCCGACATGCTGCACTTGGGCATCCTCCCGTCACACTCCAGGTGGGCCGACTTCTTCGCCCACCTGTCCGTGGTCGTGGTGGACGAGGCTCACGTGTTGAGGGGGGTCTTTGGTTCGCACGTCGGCTGCATCCTGAGAAGGCTAAGAAGGGTCGCCGCGCACTATGGGTCCAAGCCTGCCTTCATCCTTACCTCGGCCACGATGGCCAATCCAGGCGTTCTGGCCGAGAGACTGATCGGGGTGCCGTTTACTGAGGTGGTCGAGGATGGAACCCCTCGAGGGGAGCGGCTGTTTGCCTTCTGGAACCCGCCGTTTGTCGACGAGGCAGCCGCTACCCGGGGCTCCGCCAACTGGGAGAGCGCCAGGCTGATGGCGGCGTTTGCAGCCAGAGGGATTCGGACCATTGCCTTTGCCAAGTCGCGAAAGGCTGCCGAGCTCATCGCCAAGTACACCAAGGCAATGCTGGCCAATCCGGAGCAGAGCTCCCGCATTACCGCCTACCGTGCCGGCTACCTTGCCGAGGACCGGAGGGCAATCGAGCGACGATTGTTTGCCGGTGAGCTGCTGGGTGTCGCGGCGACCTCGGCCCTGGAGTTGGGAATCGACGTGGGAGGCCTCGACGCCGTGGTGCTAAACGGGTTTCCGGGAACCGTGGCTCAGGTGTGGCAGCAGGCCGGCCGAGCGGGACGGTCACGCAAAGCGGCGGTGGCTGTCCTGGTGGGCAGAGACGACCCCCTGGACCAGTACTACATGACTCATCCGGAGGTGCTCCTGTCCAAGCCGTTCGAGGCCGCTCTTGTGGACACGACGAACCCAAATATCCTCGAGCCACACCTGGGCTGTGCCGCTTACGAGCTTCCCCTTCCGGTCGACGACGTCGCAACCTTCTTTGACCCGGCGGCCGTGCCGCTCGTCGAGGGGATGGTGGGCAACGGGGACCTTGCAAAAAGAAAAGCTCGGGGAACCTCGTTGGAGCGTCTGCACTGGAAGCGCCAAAACCCTCCGGGCCTTGATCTCGACCTGCGTTCCATGGGCGGGGCGGTCTACTCCATAGTCGAACGGGAGACCGGAGCGCTCCTGGGGACGGTCGATGGGGCTCGCGCCTTTCAGCAGGTCTACCCGGGAGCGGTGTACCTGCACCAGGGCGAGAACCTGGAGGTCTCGGAGCTGGATTTGGACAGCCACGTAGCACTCGTCGGCCCAGCTAGAGGCAACTACTACACCGAAAGCCGGGAAAACTCGGACATCAAAATCCTGGAGGTCAGAGAGTCGAAGCGCGTTG
Source organism: Actinomycetota bacterium (assembly GCA_036258795.1). Classification (GTDB taxonomy): domain Bacteria; phylum Actinomycetota; class CADDZG01; order JAHWKV01; family JAHWKV01; genus DATACZ01. The sequence continues at coordinate 2,589 of DATACZ010000160.1, read as the reverse complement.
GAGCGGTCGACTTCTTTCTGGGGCGGGTGGAGGTGACTCGAAAAGTGGTGGCCTTTGCTCGAAAAGACATAGCAACCGGGGAGACCCTTGCGATCGTCAACCTGGACCTGCCTGATGTGACCCTCGATACGATCGCGGTCTGGTACACGGTCGGGCCAACCGTGCTTACCAGAGCCGTCATTGGGGCTAGGGACCTTCCGGGATCGCTTCATGCAGCCGAGCATGCGGCGATTGGAGTTCTGCCGCTGTTTGCCATGGCCGATCGCTGGGACATTGGAGGTGTCAGCACCGCGCTGGCAGCAGACACCCTTATGCCTACGGTCTTCATTTACGACGGCCACCCAGGAGGCGCAGGCATCGCAGAGCGGGGATTTGCAAAGGCCGCGGAGCATGTGACCGCAACGCTGGAGGCTGTGGCCGGATGCCGGTGCGAGCGGGGATGCCCCTCATGCGTTCAAAGCCCTAAGTGCGGAAACGGAAACGAGCCTCTGGACAAGGCCGGGGCGATTCGTTTGCTGGCGACTATTCTGGAGGTGGCGATTCCCCCAAGGGGCCTGGTGCTGCATGAATCATCGGCTGGCTAGAGCTGGCGGGTCGAGGGCACCCAATGGGCGTCTGCTCTGATCTAAAGGGAGCTCTGTGGGCGACAAGGAAAGCAACGTGGTGGAACCGCGCTTGGCCCCGGCCAAGCTGCGGCTGATACGCCTGCTCGCCTTTGTCCTGGTCCCCGCCGCGTTTGTCGGCTTCCTCGCCTACAGCTTCTTGAGAACCGCCCCACCCAAGAGCCTGGTAGGAAAGCCGGGGCCGGAGTTCTCCCTTCCTTTGCTCGGCACGTCGAAGACCCTCTCCAGCGAGGAGCTGAAGGGTCAACCCGTGGTGCTCAATTTCTGGGCATCGTGGTGCATACCGTGCCGGGAGGAGGCGCCAGCGCTGCAGTCGGCTTGGGAGAGGTACGAGAAGCGGGGAGTACGCATCGTTGGCGTGAACCTGCAGGACTCCGAACAGGACGCCAAGGACTTCGTGGCAGAGTTCGGGCTTACCTATCCGATCGTTCGGGATCCCAACCTCTCGCTATGGACCAAGCTGGGCGTCGCTGGCCTGCCTGAAACATTCTTCTTGGACCGAAATTGGGTCTTCGTCGGCGTGGGATCCGGCCGGGAGGTCGGCGAGAGCGGCACCACAAAGATTCTGGGCGCGATCCAACCTGCCCTGCTGGAAAGTCAGATCAGGACCATGCTGGAGGAACGCAGAGCAGAATAGCGGTCGTGAAGCGTTGGTACCGCCTAAAATAGGTCGATGCCCATATACGAGTTTGAGTGCAGATCGTGTGGCGAGCGCTTCGAGCGTCTCGTCTCAAACGCCAATGCCGAGCGGCAGTCATGCCACTTATGTGGCGCCACTCAGCCGCGCCGGCTCATCTCGGTGATCGCGGGTATGACCGGCAGAGCCGCGGATCCGGGACCGGTCTGCGGCGCGGGGGCCTGCGAAAGCTGTAGCTAGCGGCCCGCTAACAGCCCGACTCGTCCGGAAGAAGAGGCCGGAACAGCAGCGTGTAGGTGATCCCTTCGCTTGTCCAAGGCGTCAGCTGATTAGCCTGCATCACTCGCGGCAGCAACAGCTCGAGATCGTCCCCGGCAACAACCCCGCATCGGAGCTCGGGCTGTTTAGCCGGACCACCGAACTCTGACAGAGGTTGGGAGAGCGGCCACTCGGCAGGTGGCTGCTGCAGAGAGGGATCGTCGGCCACCGGTGCCCCGGGCAGAACAAAAAGCCGCAGCTTCTGGATCGCAAAGCTGCGCTCCGGTCCCACCGAGCCGTCGGGAAGCCAGCTTTCTAACCCAGTCAGGCGGGCGTGGAAATCCGTCAGGGCCTTTCGGGCCTCCCGGTCGCGCACAGGCAAACCGGCTGACTCCTCCATCCCCAAGGCGTATACCGAGGTCACGTGTCGCGTCCCCCCGGTCAGCAGAGTAAATGTAGTAGTGGGGGCATCGGCCACCGTGTCCAGTGGAAATTGGCGGTCCTCCCCCCGGAGCCCGGCCTTACGCGCCGCGCCTACTATTGCGTCGACTCCGCTCTGCGAGAGATTTCTTTCGATCAGGTTGGGCAGCGCAGGCCCCGGATAGATCATTATCTGCGGCCCCTGAGTGATCACGCGGCCATCCCCGTAGAGGGACAAGGTGGGCAGCTCGGTCAACAGCACACCGGGCGGGACGAGCCCTCCTCCGGTCTCGACCCGTAGCACCAGAGCATCAGCCGGTTTGGTTTCTGGCGTGCCGGGGCTGGAGTCTGGGCCTCCAGAAGCCGACCGGCAGCAGGCCAACACCAGCGGCATGAGAAGGATGATTGCCCTCATTTGCTTCACGCCAGGTTAGACGAACTCAGGATGCAAGCCGGTTCCGGCTTTCCTGAGTCGGATCGCCTCTCGGCTCCTTAAGGAGCTATCTCGAAGGCTGGTGGGTAGCTGATCCAGCCCCGGTGGCTCTTTTCGTACCCCGACAGCAGCTTCACCATGAATGCCGCATCCGGGATGTTGGGCCAGGGAGGGTAGATCCCATGGCGGCTGGCGGGCTCGAAGCCAAACCGGGGGTA
>DATACZ010000159.1:0-7308 GCA_036258795.1 Actinomycetota bacterium | reverse complement strand
GCCCCTCAAGGGCAGTGAGCTATATGATTCGGCATATTCTGCCTTTATTCGGGCAATCCGCACACAATTTATGCACCGTGGGCGCTAGTGGATTCGAACCACTGACCCCTGCCTTGTAAGGGCAGTGCTCTCCCGCTGAGCTAAGCGCCCGCTCGGCCAATATAACCGTCCGCGGGGCAATGGCGATACCCGTGCAATGGGGCGGCGCACCGTCATAAATGAAAGCCGAATACCGGGTACCGCAGGAATAGCTACCTCGCAAAAAGCGTTACTTGACAATGTGAAGGATTTGCAAAGATTCCGTGATTTCAGCTTGTCAAGTTGTCAAGTGAGTGCCACAATGCCGGTCCGGCCGTGGCAGGTTTGGGGCACCTACGCACGGGTAAAGGGACCATGAGGAAGGAAGCTAGTTTGAAGCGAGAGCAGTATAAGGAGTACGAACCCAACCGTTCGGACGTTCGAGAAGAGGCGCCGCATGAAGATTTGGTGCGGCAGTATCTGCGCGAGATCGGACAGTACCCCCTCCTAACCGACGTCAATGAGGTCGAGCTGGCCAAGGCCTACGAGGCTGGCCAGGAGGCCGCGGCCACCCTGGCCAACCCCAAGAAAAAGCTCTCTCCAAAGAAGAGGGAGGAGCTTCTTAAGATCGAGCAGGCCGGTCTAGCCGCGAAGCGCCGGTTCATCCAGTCCAACCTGCGGCTGGTGGTATCCATCGCCAAGAGGTATTCGGCGGCGGGGCTGCCACTCCTAGACCTCATCCAGGAGGGAAACCTGGGTCTCATGCGAGCAGTCGAGAAGTTCGACTACCGCAGGGGCTTCAAGTTCTCGACCTACGCCACCTGGTGGATCCGCCAAGCCATTACGCGCGCCACCGCAGACAAGGCCCGCACCATCCGCATCCCCGTGCACATGGTGGAAACGCTCTACCGAGTCCGTAAGGTTCAGTCCGAGCTACTCGAGCAGATGGGGCGTGAGGCGACCATCGACGAGATCGCGGCAGCAGCCGAGATGACGCCCGACAAGGTAAGAGAGGCATTCCGGGTCCTTCCCGAGCCGGTCTCGATTCACGAACCCGTAGGGGAAGAGGATGCCGAGCTTGGGGACTTCATCCAGGACGAGGATGCCGAGGGGCCGTTCGAGGCCGCAGCGCTGGCCCTGCGCCAAGAGGACCTCTGGAGCATGCTGGGGACCCTGTCGGAGCGTGAGAAGAAGGTCTTGGCTCTGCGTTTTGGCCTCGTTACCGGCGAGCCGAGGACCCTCGAAGAGGTGGGGCGGGAGTTTGCCCTGACCAGGGAGCGGATCAGGCAAATCGAAGCCAAGGCCCTATCCAAGCTGCGGCACCCTTCGAGCCCGGGCAAGCTCCGGGACATGGTGACCCTGTAGGCCGAACCGCCGTGAACCCCCGCGGCCTCATCCTGGCCCATTACCAGGAGGTAGGCCTCAAGGGACGAAACCGTTCCTTTTTTGAGCGAACGCTTGCCTCCAACATCCATCAGGTCCTTTCCGACATACCCGGCGCCGAGGTCACGCCGATTGTCGGAAGGATCCTGATAAGGCTGCCCCAGGAGCAGGTCTGGGCCGCAGCCGGCAGGCTCACCCATGTCTTTGGGCTTTCCAGCTTCTCCCCTGCAGTCGAGCTCGTGGCGCCCAACATGGATGCGCTCGTCGAGCAGGCCATCCTCATGGCCGGGACGGTGTCCTTCGAGAGCTTCCGGGTAAGCGCCAGAAGAGGAAACTCCTCCTTTCGGCAGACCTCCATGGAGGTCAACAACGTAGTGGGGCAGGCCCTAAAGGAACGCACCGGGGCCCGGGTTGACCTGTCCCACCCAGACTGGACATGCCACATCGAGCTTGTCACCAACCGCGCCTACCTGTACTCGGAGAAGATCAAGGGGCCGGGGGGCCTCCCGGTCGGCTCCTCGGGACGAGTTATGGCCCTCCTCTCTGGAGGCATCGACTCCCCCGTGGCGGCGTGGAAGATGGCGAAACGTGGGGCTACCGTCGACTTCATCCACTTTCATGGTCAGCCCTATGCCGACCCCTCGAGCGCCCGCCAGGCAGCCCAGCTGGTCAGGCATCTGGCGCCCTGGACCCTGAGATCCCGGCTCTTCCTCATTCAGTTTGGCGACGTCCAGGCGGAGATCGTCACCTCCGCGGCGCAGGAGCTGCGGGTGGTCCTTTACCGCCGGTTCATGATGCGGATCGCCGAGGCACTGGCCCACCAGGAGGGGGCGGAGGGCCTCGTAACCGGGGAGTGCCTTGGACAGGTGGCTTCCCAGACGCTTCCGAACCTCAGAGTTATCGATGATGCGGTAGAGGCACTGCCGATCCTCAGGCCTTTGGTGGGTGATGACAAGCTGGAGATCGAGCAGACGGGCAAGCACATCGGCACGTACGACATCTCAATTCAGCCTCACCAGGACTGCTGCGTGCTATTCGTCCCGAAAAGGGTTACCACGGCGGCAAAGCTCGAGGACGTCCGGGCGGCGGAGTCGCTGCTCGACATCCAGGCGTTGGTTGGCAAGGCCGTCGCCAACGCCGAGATCGTCGACGCTCGCTATCGCCCTGAAGGGGCATTAGCACCGCCCGACTATTAGACTGCTTCATCTCCCTTGATTAGGGTAGGCGGCTCCAACCTCTCGCCGGACTCCACAGATTCCTGTGCCTGCGACAAAAAGTGGCGAACCGCCGCGACGTCCACGCCCTGATAGGAGTCCGGGTAGGCCTCGAGCCGCTTGGTGGCCTTGGAGAACTGAAGGAGGGCTCCCTTGGCGTTGCCTCGCCCATGATGAAGAAGGCCGACCGCCACGTGGATCAGTCCCTGGAGGAAATCCCGGTCCTCCTTCGGTGCTTCGACCCAGTGCTCCTCGAGGGTCTCGTGGCACATGAAGTAGTCACCCTGGTTGAAAAGGCGAATCCCCTCGACCAGGTACGGGGACATCGGAGCTTCATCCACCATGAGCTAAGCCTTACGGAGAGGGCGTGCCCGCCGGCGTGGTGGCCGGCGTATCCCGGGGGGCGGGAGATGGGGAACCCATCATCTCCGGGATCGGGGGAATGAGCCTCGGGTCTTTCGGAAAGAAATCGCTGCGCAGCTCCTCCGTCGACAGGCGCCTGTCATAACAGTTTCGACCGGCCCTGTGGCTGGGACTCCCTCCGGGGCCGTAGTAGCCCTCGTCGCGCCGGTCCAAGGAGGAGGTCAGAAAGGTAGCGCATACCCGGTACTGGCGATCCGAGATCCTTCGGTACTGGAAAAGCTCCCCGGTCTGGGGATCCCGGCGAGGGTCAAACTCCTCGGTGAACTCGCCCCCTGGGGTGTTCGGTTGGAGGTCATTGAGGTTTTCGGGCAGGGAGCCGTTTTCCCTGGCATGGGCCGCCAGGCTGGCATGCAGGTTGTTCAGGCGTTCGGTACGGTCTCGGTCGATCCTGAACTTGCGCGCGGTGGCCGGCGAGCCGGCCGCAAAAAGCCCAGCGACAACCAGGATCACCACTGCGGCCGTGGCCACGATGCCCACGGCCCTTCGGGACTCCAACGGCCCTTTCCATTTGAGCTTCACACGATTACTTCCGGGCCGGGGGGCGGGCCGGGCGACTCATCGGACGACGCTTTGAGGTCGTTCTGGTAGTAGCGATAAACAAGTCCGACGATCGCCAGAACTCCCACCGCCTTCATCAAAAAACGCGGGGTCAGCTCCCCGTTCAAGTAGACCTTGACGATAACCATAAGGTCGACAAGGGCGGTTACCGCTATGACGAACAGCGTGAAGTAGGTGAACCCGGCCCTCATTGTGGACTCCGGCTCAACCTCGCCGCTAGCGATCTTGCCGTGGATGACGCGGTTCACGTACAGGAAGATCGGAAAGGCGACGATCAGCATGGAGAGCCCGAATCGTAGCGGCCCGGCGGTGAGCTCGCCTCGATCGAGGGCCTCGGGAAACCAGAAGTCTGCCAGTCCCGCGATCACCGTCATGGCGCCAATTGCCGAGATGTAAAGAGCCACGGTCGCCAGCAGGTACAAAAAAAAGTCCCTTGGAGCGGTGACACGAATCGCCGAAGAGTCGGTACGGCGGCGGTTGAACGCGTAGACCACCCCGGCGATTATTCCGCCAATAAGCACCAACGGGATGACGGCGGCCAGAATCGTGAAGACCATCAGGCCACAACCTCCGTCGGGCCCGCGGTTTCGGCCCCTTTCTGGCGGCGCAGCTCGCCGAGGTAATAAAGGAAGACAAGTCCGGTGATCGCCAGGATGCCGAAGGCCTTCACCGCGAACCGGGCAGTCAGGTCTCCACCGAGGAAGTTGTACAGGATGGTGATGAGGTCGACTATCGCGGTTACCGCAATGATGAAAAGGGTGGCAAACGTCATGACGCGTGCAAGGACCGACGTGACGGGAAGCTCCCCCGACTCCAGCTTCCGGGTCATGTAAACGCTCATGTACATGAATACCGGGAACGCCACTATGACCATGGAGATGCCAGTCCGTATCGCGCCCGTCGAGCTACCGGGCCGGACCGGGTCCGGGAACCAGTGATCGGCCAGACCCCATATCAGCACCCCGGTACCGATGGCGCTGAGATAAAGGGTCAGAAGGCTGAGGAGATAAACAAAGACGTTCCGCGGTCCACTACTGGGCACGGTGTCTCCTTTTATTTTGCATAGTAACCGAGGCCATACTCAGGTCGGGGCGCAGCCGTCGGCCCGTCCGCCCGCGATAAAGAAAAACAAAGGCGCGGACCCGCAGGTGCCGCGCCCTTGCTCCCTTCCGACGGCTACCGTTCTACGGGCACCCCCACGAGCGATCCGTACTCGGTCCACGACCCATCGTAGTTCTTGACTTTCTCGTACCCCAGGAGCTCCTTGAGCACAAACCATGTATGAGACGAGCGCTCGCCGATTCGGCAGTAGGCGATTACATCTTTGTCGGGAGTAACCCCTTCACCCGAGTACAGTTCCTCTAGGTCGCCGGCTGGGAGGAAGGTCCCATCCTCGGCCGCCGCCTTACTCCAGGTGATGTTGGCCGCGCCTGGGATGTGACCCGGCACCTGCGCCTGCTCCTGGGGAAGGTGCGGCGGCGCCAGTAGCTCACCCCGGAATTCCTGCGGACTGCGCACGTCCACAAATGTTCCCCCCGAGGTAGCGGCGGCGAGCACCTCTTCCCTCATGGCGCGGAACTCCGGCCGGTCGCCAGCCAGCTGAACGGGCTGGGAGGGAGCCGGGGTCTCGGGAACCTCGCTGGTCAGATCGCGAGAGTCCAGCTCCCACTTCTTGCGGCCACCGTTCAGCAACTTCACGTTGTCGAAGCCCCGGTACTTCAACAGCCAGTAGGCATAGGCCGCAAACCAGTTGTTGTTGCCGGCGTAGAGAACCACGGTGTCGTCGGCGCCGATACCCGATCGGGTCAGCAGGTCAACGAGTTGCTTTCCGTTGATAAAGTCCCTCTTAAGAGGGTCGTGCAGGTCCTTGGACCAGTCCCACGAGATGGCTCCGGGAATGTGACCTTTGTCGTAGAGCGAGGTGTCCTCGTCGACCTCGACGATCTTTAGGTTGGGATCATCCAGGTTTTCCTGAAGCTCCTCAGCATCGATCAGTACGTCCTTGTTCTTGTACTCAGCCATCAGGACCCCCTTTTCTTGACGACCTTTGCCGCTCGAACGTCACGTCTGCGAATGATCTCCCGGCACGCCCGGTCTCCCCTTGCGACCGAAGCTTCCGTCTCCACCTCACTGGGGTGCCCCAGCGCCGCCATGGCTCCCTCCTTAAGGGCCGGATCGATCAATGCCACCAGATCTGAGTGTTCCAGGGCGATGTCCCTGAATGGGCAGTCCGGGGTCTCGATCTCGGCGTAGTCATGCTCGAGCCGGACCACGTCGGTCAGCGGGGAAAAGCGGCGCAGCTCCTCCACAAGCGCGCCCACCGCGGCAGCGAAGTCCAGGCCGCCGGCGCGATAGCCGAGCATCAGCTTCCGGCCCTCGTCGCGGGCCACCTGCTCGGCAAGGGCGTAGATGTCCTTGCTGTCGATGCTTTCCACCAACCTAACGAAAATCTGCGCCATGAGCCGGTAGGGGTTTGGTCCCGCCCCAGCCGCCGGCACCTCCACAACCGCGGGAAGGATCTCTGTAGCGGCGGGCTCGCTCCCGGCTTCACTGGCAGGAGGGGAGACCTCCCAATCCTCCAGGGTCCCCATCTCCCCCTCCCAGGTGAAGTACACCTTGGATGGACGCCCCTTTCCCTTGCGGCGGATACCGGTGGCAAGGAATCCTGCTTCGACAAGGAGGTCGAGATGCGCGCGGGCCACATTGGCGTGGAGGGAGAACTCATCGGCAACTTCTTTGGCGGTAAGCGAACCCGACCTGAGGAGATGGCCGAGGATGGCAGAGCGGGTCGGAAGAGCTAGGGCCTTCGCTGCTTTAACTGAGTGGTCGTCCCCGACGGGCATGGTGCCTTTCCGAATGGATTACGAATCCACTGTAAAGTCATTTAATCCTTTTTGCAAGGGACTAAATGAGTAAATGGATCTTGATGAGGGCAGCGGCCGCCAGCGCCCTTCTATGGTCTTCGAGGACCGAGATTTTGGCGCGGCTGTACGCCTTCGGTTGCTACGTTAATCGGGCAACGTACGATTCGGGGGTCGTACGCCTACTGCTGGTTTAACCCCTCAAGGACTCACTGAGCAACCGGACCTCAGGCATGCTCGCACTCGCCCTTGGAGTGGCACGCCACTGCGAGTAGCACCGGCACTCAGCGCGCTCCTGGAGGCTGTCTGACCAGCTCAAAGAACCACAGACGAGACATTGAGTGAGAACGTCTCGCGAGTGGCGTCTTTGAATGCCCAGGACCTCGCGATGGATGGGAATCATTGGACCGCTTCTACCCTCGATAAGCGCTCTCAAACTTGGTTAAACAAGAATTGTTCCCCACTTGGGCAAAAAGATTCACACTCCCGGAGAAGAGGCTCCTTTCCTTACCGCTCTGCCCGGCCGTTTCGGGCCGGAGGGGCGAGGGTAGTTGATTAACCCCATGTCCACGAACGCGGTCCGGCTCGCGCCCATCTAAATGCCAAAGCCCAAAGCCTTCCTGAGGCGCTTCGATGAATATCAGCAGGGACACGCATGGATCGGCTTCCCCATCGCGGTGGCCAAGAAGTTCACGGATGACCGGGCCGGATACCTCGCAGTTCTCGTCGCCTACTACGCCTTCTTCTCTTTGTTCCCACTACTCCTCGTTCTGGTGAGCGCTCTGGGCTTTCTTGTCGGACGCAACTCCGAGTTTCAGCAGAAGGTCGTCGACTCGGTGCTTACCCAGTTT
>DATACZ010000158.1:0-4612 GCA_036258795.1 Actinomycetota bacterium | reverse complement strand
AACCGCCCGTCCCACGCCAGGAAGTGCCCGGCAGGCGATCACCACGGCGACCGGGACACCAGCTGCCACGTAGCCGGCAAACAATCCAGGACCGATGGCGGATGCGATCAATCCGCCCACTGCTATCGCGGTTTGTAAGATCGCCGTAAAGGGGGGCATGCGGGTAAACGACCTGGAGCCCATCGGCGCTTATCCTAGGCTCTTGCGGTGCTAGCCGATCATGCGCCCGCATCTCGCGACGTAGCCCTTAGACTGGCCAGATGATCCGTCTTCTTTGGCTAAGCCCAGAGCGAGCCGACCCGGAGGAATCCTTCCCTCCTCTCGCCGGCAAGCGACCCGCGCCTGAGCCGATCAGCTTCTATGAGGCCACTCCTGAGCTGTTGGGCCGCAGATTGGCCGATGTCGTAGTGGTCGACGGGCGCCAGCGGCCCGAGGAGGCCGCTGGATTGATGAGGAAGCTGAGGAACGAGATCGAGGCTCCCTTCGTGGTGGTGCTAAATGATCATGAGCTGAAGGCCTTTGACTGGTCTTCGGGCCCGGTCGACTTTCTGACCGATCGCTGCACACCAAATGAGCTGGACGCCAGGCTGAAACGGGTGATTCAACCGGAGGAGCCCGATTCCGGTGATGTGATCCGCCGAGGCGAGCTCACGATCAACAGGGACCGCTTTGAGGTCAGGGTCCAGGGCGAGGTTTTGGACCTGACCTTCAAGGAGTTCGAGCTAATCGCCTACCTGGCGCAGCGCCCAGGGAGGGTCTGCTCTCGGCGGGCACTTCTCAGCGAGGTTTGGGGATACGACTTCTTCGGAGGCACCCGAACCGTTGATGTGCACGTCCGAAGGTTGAGAGCCAAGCTCGGACACGAGGCTCACATGATCGAAACGGTCCGCAACGTCGGTTATCGGTTCGCCGGCTAGTTTCGGTCCCATGTAGAGAAGCAAAAGTCGGGAGGCAAGGTGATTAAGCCAGATCAGGAGTTCGTACTCAGGACGGTCGAAGAGCGCGACATCAAGTTCGTACGCCTTTGGTTCACCGACATCCTCGGCTTTCTCAAGGCATTCGACATAACCACTACCGAGCTGGAGGAGGCTCTCACTGAGGGGATGGGATTCGATGGCTCGTCCATCGAAGGATTCGCCCGGATCGAGGAGTCGGACATGATTGCGAAGCCGGACGCCTCAACGTTTCAGGTCATGCCCGCCCACCCGTCGAGGGCCGACTCCGCACGAATGTTCTGCGACATCTGGCTTCCGGACGGCACCCCCTTCTTGGGCGACCCGAGGAATGTACTCAAGCGGACTCTCAGGCGAGCGGCGGACCTCGGCTTCACCTATTACGTGGGTCCTGAGCTTGAGTTCTTCTATTTCAAGAACTCATCGGGGACCGAATACATAGATCAAGGCTCATACTTCGACCTCACCCACCTCGATGAAGCCGGCGACATGCGAAAGCGCACCGTGGAGTACCTGGAAGAGATGGGAATCCCGGTGGAGTACGTGCATCATGAGGTGGCTCCCTCGCAGCACGAGATCGACCTCCGGTATGCGGACGCTCTTTCGATGGCCGACAACGTCATGACCTACCGTCTGGTGGTCAAGGAGGTGGCGCAGGACCTGGGCGCATATGCCACATTCATGCCCAAGCCGGTGGCCGGTATCAACGGCAGTGGGATGCATACCCACATGTCGCTCTTCGAGGATGACCGCAACGCTTTCTTCGACCCGCAAGACGAGGCACACCTGTCCAAGATCGGGCGGGCCTTTTTAGCGGGGATGCTTCATCACGCCCGGGAGATCTGTGCGGTCACCAATCAATGGGTCAACTCGTACAAGCGGTTAGTGCCCGGCTTCGAGGCCCCGGTTTATATCTGCTGGGCTCGTAGGAATCGGTCCGCTCTGGTACGAGTGCCCATGTACAAGCCCGGCAAGGAAAGCGCCACACGCCTCGAGGCGCGGTTCCCCGATCCTGCGTGTAACCCTTACCTTGCGTTCAGCGTCATGCTGGCCGCCGGGCTGAAGGGAATCGAAGAGAACTATGAGCTCCCTCCTGAGGCGGACGACAACATCTACGCCATGACGCCTGCTCAGCGGCACGCGGCCAACATCGACTCACTGCCCGAGGATCTCCACGAGGCTACTCAGGTATGCGAGTCGTCCGAGCTGGTGCGGACAACCCTAGGAGAGCACACCTTTGAGTGGTTCATCCGAAACAAGAAGAGCGAGTGGGACGATCACAAGGCCTACGTCACGCCGTTTGAATTGCAACGCTACCTGCCCATCCTCTAGAACCAAGTCTCCTTAAATCCTCTCTCCGGTACGGGCGAAGTTGACTACGACCAATTCGTGGTCTCATCGACGATTAGATCGACTACGTCCTGGATACGTCCCGCTTTGGACAGAGCCGCGCGCTGCCGGGTGGCACCGGTTCCCTCCGACATCGTGCTTTGCACCAGTTCGGAAATGAGGCTCTTCTCTCCGTAGTCTTCTAGGGAAGGCTCGAGAAACTCGAGCAGCCTGTCGATCATCTGAGCGGCGGGTACCGACTCGCCCTGCACTACGTCTATGAGATCGCGATCTACTCCGTACCGTGCTGCCCGCCAGGTAGCCGCACGGAGCAGCTCCGGCCTGGGCCTGTCTTGGGTCGTTCCTTCAAGCAGGTCCCTGTAGCAGGTGCGGGCTAAAGCCCGCACAAGCCCGGCGACCATGACAGTCTCGTCGACGGTCAGGCACACATCCGTCATGCGGAATTCCAGCGTGTCGTACTTCGCCGACGGCCGGACGTCCCAATAGATCCGCGCCGGATCGTCGATGCCTCCTGTGGCGAGCAAGGTCTCCACCAGAGCGTCGTACTCTTTTCGGGAGCCGAAGTGGTGGGGCGTTCCAGCTATGGGCCAGCGCTGCCAGAGCTCGGTTCTATAGCTGCAATACCCGGTGTCATAGCCCAACCAGAATGGCGAGTTGACCGACAGGGCGCGAATCGGTGACAGCCAAGGGCGAACTCGATTCATGACCTGGATTGCGGCCTCGTCATCCGAAATCCCGACGTGGATATGGCAGCCGCATACGATCTGCTCCCTGGCAACCTGCTGGTAATCCGCCTCCAGTTTGAGGTAGGACCCTTTGGGAGTTATCTCGCTGGTCCGCCAGTCGGAGAAAGGGTGGGTCCCAGAGGCGCCTATGAACTTGCCCGATGCCTGTGCCGCTGACGCCAATTCCTTGCGAAGCCGAAGTACCTCCGCCCGTACTTCGTCCAACTCATCGCACGGAGTGGTCCCAGTCTCGACTTGAGACAGCTGGAGCTCCGCCTCGACCTGGTTGTCGTTGTCCGGGCCGGCATCCGCCAGAATCCGTTGCGCCTGGGGAGTCAACTCCCGGCTCTCCGGATCGATCAGGAGAAACTCTTCCTCAATTCCGATCGTAAACACATCTACCCGTTCGGCTGGCGACTGGGTGGACCCGTTGCTTTGACTCAAGGCCCACCCGTGCCTGCCTCGACCTCTTTCGAGGACACCTTGGAACTCCGACGGGCACCGAGCCAGTCAGACTGATAGGGCAAGCTCTGCTTGCCCTATCAGACTTCCTTCAGCGCGATTCGAATCAGAAGGACCTTAACCGCCGGCTCTTCTATCCTGAATATCTTGGATGGCGCTTTCGGCGTCATCGGAGATGGAAGTTCCCCCGCCGCCTTCTCCCACCGGGCCGCCGCCCGTCTCGCTCTCTCCGGATGTCGAGACGATCTCCTCGTCTATCTGTCCAGATTCACCTGATGTGGCATCGGCAGCGTCTCCCAAGGACCCCCTCGGTCGTTCACCAGGTTCACCGGGATGTTCCACTTGGCCCATTTAGATTCCTCCCTTGTGGTTTTTATCAATGGGTACCTGGTACCCATACCCACGCGCTCCGCGTTGAAACTGAGGGCGTGATGGAATGCGCCCGCAAGCGGGGAGCGTTGCGAGAAAAGGATTGGAGCTCAACAGAGTGATTACGTTCCACTCGGGGGTGCGCCCACGCCGTAATAAACCATGTTCTGAATCGGCTGGTTGATCGCCGGACACTCCCCGGCAGTGGTGATGTTTTGTGCATGGGCGGCGGTAACGATCTGTCCGCCTGAGAACCCGACCGGGGGAAGAAAGACCACCTTGGCTTCTGGGTAGGTGGAGCAGTCCGAAGTGGCGCCGGCATACCAGAGGACGGAGGTCACACTGACTGCCGAGGCCTTTTGGTGCTGGGCAGATACGTTTAGTGAACCAATCGCGGTACTGCCTCCTGTGGTGCCGTCGACCACCCAGGCTCCCCACCGGCCTCCACCTAGGTGTTGGGCATACAGGAAGTAGGCCTTCTCTGCAGTCCAGTTATAAGCAATCGCGACCTGATCGACCCTTCCATCCGGTTTGACCACAATGAATGATGCGAATTTTCCCCCGGTTCCGGTTCCAAGCGAGATGGTTGCGGTAGCCCGCATGTCCGAGAACCGGAAGGTCTGTGCGTAGATGTAGGAGGGAGGGGCCTGTCCCGCGGAGGCTGTGGGGTTGTTAATCGGAACCACCCAGTGACCTGCCCAATCCAAGGCTTGCCCGGGGGTGATCCAGACCGAATATGGCGTCTGCAGCGAC
>DATACZ010000157.1:0-3099 GCA_036258795.1 Actinomycetota bacterium | reverse complement strand
GAGAACCTATCCCCCAGTACCTGGTCCAACGGCCCAGGCGACAAGTACAGCGCCCACTCTCACGGCTACCGCAAGGTCCTCTACTGCCTGCGGGGCAGCATCGTCTTCAACGTTGAGGGCGAGTCGGTGAACCTCCAACCTGGGGACCGCCTGGAGATCCCTCCGGGGACCAGCCACTCGGCCGACGTCGGCCCCGAGGGCGTCTCCTGCATGGAGGCAGCCAGGCACTGATCGGGGCCATGAACGGCGTGGGCTTTGCTCTCGCCTCCAAGCCCGATGTCACAAGATCGTAATCCGACTCAGGATCGTCGCTCAGACGACCATTGCTAGCATCTAAGCCACGGACCACTCGCCTATAGCGAAGAGGAGACCGGCATTCCTACCAACGTCGTGACGCTCGATGGCAACCTGGCGGAGCTGTCAGACGAAGAACTGGATGAGCTCCGGGGCAAGTTGCGAGGAAAAGCCCTAATTCCGGGCGACCCCGACTTTCACAACATTCGTGAGGTCTTCAACGCTATGCATCATCACCGTCCCGGCCTTGCCATCAGCTGCTTTGGCACCGCCGATGTGATCGATGCGGTCAACTTTGCAAGAGAAAGAAACCTGGTGATGGCGGTGCGGGGCGGCGGTCACTCGATCGCCGGCCTGTCCTCAATAGACGATGGAATGCTCCTCGACCTTTCCCCCATGCGCGGCGTCATCGTCGATCTGAAAGCCCACGTGGCCCACGTCCAGGGCGGGGCCTTATGGGGAGACGTCGATCGTGAGACCCAGGCCTTCGGCCTGGCAACTCCGGGCGGCGTGGTCTCCGACACAGGAGTGGGAGGACTTACCCTTGGCGGGGGCTACGGCTGGATCCGCCGCAAGCACGGACTGTCATGTGACAACGTGGTCGAGGCCAAGGTGGTCTGCTCCGACGGAGTGGTGAGAACCGCTTCGAGGGTATCTCACCCGGACCTCTTCTGGGCCATTAGAGGGGGAGGAGGCAACTTTGGCGTCGTGTCTTCCCTCACATTTACGCTCCACCCGGTAGGGCCGGAGGTGGCGTTTGCCGGCGTGTTCTATCCCGCGGAGGAGGTGGCCGAGATCTTGCGCGGGTGGCGAGACTACGTGGAGGGTGCGCCGAACGAGGTGTCCTCCCTGGTGGTGAGCCTTACCCTGCCTGCCTCCGATCATGTGCCCGCCGAAGCTCATGACCGACCGTGCACGATCGTGGGCGGGATGTACGTGGGAGATGTCACCGAGGGCATGGAGGCACTTCAGCCCCTTCGTGAGCTGGCGAAGCCGTTGGTAGATATTTCCCAGCCGATGCCCTATCGGGTGGTCAACTCCGCCTTCGACTTTCTGTTCCCCAGAAACCAGCTCCACTCCTACTGGAAGTCACAGTACCTGGCGGAGTTGAGCGACGACGCAATCGACACAATGGATCGGATTGTTCAGAACCGGCCTGCTCCCCTTATCGACCTGACTCTGTGGCACCTGGGTGGGGAGATCTCCAGCGTCGGCCCCGAAGACACCGCCTTTGCGGAGCGATCCGCCCCCTACATGGCATCGGTTGAGGGAAATTGGACCGAGCCGTCTTTCACCGCCGAGGGAGTGGAGTGGGTGCGCGACTCGTGGTCCCAGCTGGGTAAGTTCGGAACCGGAGGCATGTATCTGAATTTCACCGGCCTCAACGAGGAGGATCCAAGCACCGGGGTGGACAGCGCCCTGGGACGAAACCTTCGCCGGCTTGGCAAGATCAAAGGTAAGTACGACGCAGCGAACCTCTATCGCCTTAACAACAACATTAAACCGGCGACGTAGCCGGCGGGCTGCCAATCGATCATTACCCTCACCCGATATGGCCCGCGTGCACCGTCTCCTCTTCCATGACGTTGCCCTCCGCCGGGATGGGGTTGGCCTTGAGAATCCGGGCCATGTGCACCAGGTTGTGGGCCATCCAGCGGGTGGTTCGCTTCGTGTAAGCATGATCCTGACCGACGTCAAGATAGGAGGGCCCTGGTCCGGCATCTCCCACCCAGTAGGTGTCGGCATTCGGAGGAACGGTGCAGCCCAGGTGCGTAAGGTTGAAAAGGGTGGTCTCGGCGGCCGAGTGGGCGCCATCCTCGTTACCGGTGACCACCACCCCAGCCACCTTGTTGTAGAGGGGATACTGACCGACCGCATTCCTCTCGTTGTAGGTGCCGTCGAGTCGCTCGATGACCAGCTGGCATACGCTCGAGCGCACGCCGAACCAGATCGGGGTACAGACCACGATGATGTCGGCTGCCTTTATCTTCTCGAGGATCTCCGGCCACTGGTCACCATCACCCTCGTCGGATGACACGCCGGTAGGAACGTTGTAGTCAACGATGCGGACGAGCTCGCTCTCGACGTTCATGATGTCGAACCACTCGATCACCTTGCGGGCAAGCCCCTCGGTATGGGATACGGCCGGGGACTTCTTAAGGGTGCAGTTGAGAAAGATTGCTTTGAGGTCAGCCATCTGGTCCCGCCTTTCCTCCCTTGGATGTTGGGGCACGAGGCAACTAGCCCGTGCTGACTGCCAGGATGCTAACCGCCGTGGCGGTATCGGGGAACGGAATGAGATTACGATTACGTGACATTCAACCCGGCGGCTAACCCACCCCACGACGGATCACGGATGACCCCTTACCATTCGAACTGTGCTTGACGGCATGCGGGGCAGCAAGATCCTGGTCGTGGATGACGATCCAACCGTCACCGAGGTCGTGACGAGGTACCTGGAGCGCGAGGACTTCCAGGTTCAATCGGTGGACGAGGGAGTGGCGGCGGTCAGGGCCACGGCCTCCTGGAAGCCTGACCTCGTGGTCCTCGACCTTATGCTCCCCGGAATCGACGGGCTGGAGGTATGCCGGCGAATCAGCGGACTGGGACCCGCAATCATCATGCTTACCGCCCGGGGAGACGAGGAGGACAGGGTCGTCGGGTTCGAGCTGGGCGCCGACGACTACGTCGCCAAGCCATTCTCGCCTCGCGAGCTGACTCTTCGGGTGAAGTCCGTGCTGAGACGAACGCAGGCGCGCACCTCTGCGCCGGTTCGGAGGGTGCTTCAGGCCGGGGATATCGAGC
>DATACZ010000156.1:0-2581 GCA_036258795.1 Actinomycetota bacterium | reverse complement strand
TGCCCCATTGGTTGACGTGGGAGATGGCCTCCTCCAGGGAAGGAACAACCTTTACTGCCAGGATGAGGTCCAGAAACTCGGTTCCCCAATCCGCTTCCGTAGCAGGAACGGCCTGCGGCCAAACGCGACAGACATTCTCATCACCGCGGACCTCGACGCCGAGTTCGGCCAGCTCGTCGAGCATTCCGGGCAGCCACGATTCTGCCAGCTTCTCGTGTACCAGGAGAGTCTCCGCCGCATTACAAACGGAAGCCCTCTGGGTCTTGGCGTTTACCACTATGTCCGTGGCCATCTTCGGGTCCGCGGACCCATCAACGTAGACGTGGCAGTTACCGTCTCCATCGATGATGTAAGGCACGGTGGCGTTCTCATAGATCGAGGCGATCAGCGCCGGACCGCCCCGAGGAATGAGAAGGTCAACGTATCCCTTCAGCTGCATTAGCTGGGTGGCGGACTCCCGAGAGGAGTCTTCGATCAGCTGGATGGAGTTTCCTGGAAGGCCCGAGTCCTCCGCAGCCCTGGCAAGCACCTCGACGGCAGCCTGATTCGTCTGTAGCGCCTGAGATGAGCCCCTAAGGATCACCGCGTTCCCCGACATCACACAGAGTCCCGCCACGTCGGCGGTCACGTTGGGTCTGGCTTCATAAATGACCGCAATGACACCCATGGGCACTCGGACCTTGGTTATTCGCAATCCGTTGGGCCTGGTCCACTCCTCAACGACCTGCCCTACGGGGTCCGGCTGCTCTGCGACCTTGATGAGGCCTCGGGACATCCCCTCCAAGCGGCCAGGAGTGAGCGTCAGCCTGTCGATGAGTGCCCTTGTCATCCCGCTATCCCGAGCAGCAGCCACGTCGGTACCGTTGACCTCCAGGAGCTTGCTCTCTGCGCCGGAGAGCGCCTCGGCCATGGCTCGTAGGGCTTTGCGTTTCGTGTTCGTGGGCGTCTGCGACAGCGTCTCGGCTGCTTGCCGGGCCCGCTTTCCAAACTCGATCAGAGGATTTGAAGACTCCTCACTTTGCATCCAGGGACTCACATCGGCACCAGCTGATCTCGGTGGATGACCTCACGGTTGCCCCTCGTGCCAATGATCTGCGACAGAAATTGAGAGTCGAAGCTAACCAGGCCCTTCGCCACGACCTGCCGGTCGGCTCGGATCACCTCGACGGCATCTCCCGCCTCGAACGATCCCTCAACCGTATTCACGCCCGCAGCCAGGAGGCTCTTCTTCCCATCCGTTATGGCCCTGGCGGCCCCATCGTCAACAACCAGCCGCCCCCGGGACCTCGGAGCCCAGGCGATCCAGAGCTTGCGAGCTTGCAGCTTGGAGGGGCTCGGCTGAAAGTACGTTCCGACCTTACGGCCGGCGCATATGTCGAGCAATACACCCCGGCGATTTGCAGAGGCAATTACCACGGCCACCCCCGAGAACGTCGCCATCCGCGCGGCCTCGAGCTTGGAGGCCATACCACCGGATCCCAGCAGGGAAGTCCGCCCGGCCGAGGAGAACAGGCTTGGAGTAATCTCCTCGACGTTCTCCAGCAGGGTGGCGCCCTCCTTTCCAGGGTGCGAGCTGAAGACTCCTTCCACATCCGAGAGCATTACCAGAAGATCCGCTCCCACCAGGTTGGCGACCAGAGCCGCAAGCCGATCATTGTCCCCGTAACGGATTTCCTGGGTTGCCACGGTGTCGTTCTCGTTTACGACTGGGACGCAGCCCAGCTCCAGCAGGCGGTCGATGGTATGCCTGGCATTAAGATAGTGCCGGCGCTGGACTATGTCGTCCTGGGTCAGCAGGATCTGTCCCACGGTCAACCCCTTTGCTCCTAACAAGGATGCGTAGAGGTCCATGAGCCTCCGCTGCCCCACAGATGCGGCCGCCTGAAGCGTCGGCATGTCGGAGGGCCTTTTGCTCAGACCCAAAGGCTGCATCCCGGCGGCAATTGCTCCGGAGGATACGATCACGCAGCTTATTCCCTGCTTCCTGAGCTCCGTGACTTGGTCGGTGATCTTGCGAATACGCCGGCGATCAGGTTCGCCATCGGGGCCGGTCAGGGACGTGGTACCCAGCTTTACGACCACTCGCTTGAGGTTCATTATCGCCCCTTGGCCCGGGCGGCATTTGTCGTGCGGGCAGTATCGCCCGGTAGTGTCCCCTTGGGCCACCAGTTAAATTCAGAGGCGCCGATCCGGACCTCATCACCGGGGGCCGCGCCAGCTTTGGCCAGCTCGTCCTCCACTCCAGCCCTTTCCAACTTTCCCTGGAGGTAGGCCACTGCCTCCGGGTTGGAAAGATCGGTCATGGCAACCCAACGGCGAACAGCGTCACCTTCAACTCTCCAGGCTGTCCCTTCCCTCCTGACGGTCAGCGGCTGCTCGGTGGTCCGGAACAGCTCGAATCCCTGCACCGCTCTTACCCTCATCCGCTCCTCGGCTAGAACCTCCGCAAGCTTCTCGATCAGCGGTTCCAACCCGAGCCCAAGAGCCGCCGAGATTGGAAACGCCTTCACTCCTGCCTCTGCAAATTGAGCAGCTGCCTTCTCGGCGTCCATGGGGGTAACGAGATCCACTTTGTTAAGAG
>DATACZ010000155.1:0-4423 GCA_036258795.1 Actinomycetota bacterium | reverse complement strand
TCAGGACCTTTCCCGCCGGTCCCCTCTTGGCGAATCAACGAGAACCGCTGGTCGGCAGCTCGCCATGGTTTGACCGGGGAGATGGTCGACCTGCGGAGCGGTGAGCTCAAACCAACGCGGCAGCGGCTTTACGAGCTAATTGAGGCTATCTCCCCGACGGTTTCCGAGTTGGACGGCTCCGCTCACCTGAGCCGGGCGCGAGCGTTGGTCGAGTGCAACGGGGCGGAACGGCAGCGCCGGGTCATGGCGGACAGAGGGGCCAAGGGGCTTACCGACTGGATGGCGGAGCGGTTTCTCCAACCGCCCGATTAGCAGATCCTGATCGAATCAGGCGACCCGGTCGGGCGGAGGTTCACCTCGAAAGTAGGCCGTAAGGTTATCCAGTGCCCGCATGCCCATCGCCACTCGCGTCTCCTCGGTGGCGCTACCCAGATGGGGCAATAGCACCACGTTCTCCATCCCCAGCAGCTCTGGGAGGACGGCCGGCTCACGTTCGTAGACGTCCAGTCCGGCACCCGCGACTACGCCCGAGGCCAAAGCATCGGCCAGGGCTGCCTCATCAACGACCTCGCCCCGAGCGGTGTTTATGAGATAGGCGCCCTTCTTCATCTGGCCGAGGGTCTTGGCGTTCATCAGGTGCCGGGTCTCCGGGGTTAAGGGGCAGTGAAGAGAGACGAAATCGCTGTCTGCGAGCAGCTCCTCGAGGGTGTGTCGCCGCTCCGCAGCTAGCTCGGACACCACTTCGGAAGGCGGTGGCGACGGCGTATAAAAGAGAATCTTCATTCCGAAGCCGTGGTGAGCCCGCCTGGCCAAAGCCTGTCCGATCCGTCCCAGGCCTACGACCCCGACCGTCTTGTCCGACACTTTCGTTCCAAGCATGTGGGTGGGCGCCCAACCGGTCCACTTGCCTCCACGCAGTTGACGCTCACCCTCGCCGGTCCGCCGGGCGACGGACAGCAGCAGAGCCATCGCGATGTCGGCGGTGTCGTCGGTCAGTACGTCGGGCGTGTTCGTCACCACGATTCCCTTCGCCCTGGCAACTTCCACGTCGATGTTGTTGTAGCCCACCCCAAAGTTGGCGATGATTCCGGCTTTGAGCGGCTCGGCGGACAGAACGTCGGACGTCAGCTTGTCCGTTACCGCCGGCAAGAGCCCCTCCGCCGTGCGAAGTGCGCCAGCCAGGTCGTCGGCCGAAA
Source organism: Actinomycetota bacterium (assembly GCA_036258795.1). Lineage (GTDB taxonomy): Bacteria > Actinomycetota > CADDZG01 > JAHWKV01 > JAHWKV01 > DATACZ01. The sequence continues at coordinate 3,227 of DATACZ010000155.1, read as the reverse complement.
AGACTCGATCGCCCGGGTTGAGTGTCACCTCAAAGTGCTCTTCCAGCTTGGCTTCGACCGGCTCGGGCAGCCGCCGGGTAACGATCACGTGCGGGCGAGAACCCTTGGACATGGTGCAGGATCCTAGCCAATGTCGAAGAACATTCCCGGCCGGGTCAATCCAAGGTCCCTGGTGACCCTCGTGCGACATGACCCCGGCCAGTATTGACTCTCAGTGAGCCTTGCTCACAATAAGTGTTGGCAGGATTACCGCTAAACGGGGGGAACATGGCCGGGGCTTCAAAGGTGGGCGGTCGGCCGGAACAGGATCCTCCGGGCACGTACCCAGACACGCTGGCGCCGGAACCGGCCCTAGACGTTCACGCTGGCAAGAGCAAATGGTGGGTTCTGACGGCCATGGTGCTTGGGATGGCCATGCCGATGCTGGATAGCCTCGCTTTGAACTTCGCTCTTCCTTCTTTGCAAAGGCCCCTTGAGGCAGGGACCTCGGACCTTCGGTGGTTCGTTGACGCCTACACACTGTCATTTGTCTCCCTCATGCTGATCGGAGGGTGGGTGGGAGACCTGTTTGGTCGCAAGCGATTCCTCATGTTGGGCCTGGTTGTGTTCCTTCTCGGCTCGCTGGCCTGCGGTTTGGCGACCTCGGCCGAACAGCTCATCGCATTTCGCGCCGCCCAGGGCCTGGGGGCCGCGCTGGTCCTTCCCGGATCCCTATCGATCCTGGCCGCAACCTTTACGGGCGAAGGGCGAGGAGCCGCCATGGGCATATGGGCGGCGGTGTCCGGGCTTGCCGTGGCCGCCGGCCCACTGATGGGTGCCTACATCGTCGAGCACTACGCCTGGAGCTCGATATTTCTGATCAACATCCCGGTGGGAATCGTTGCTGTCGTGCTGACGGCCTTGGTAGTCAGGGAGTCGAAGGACCCCACCTCAGCACGCCGAATCAACCTGCCCGGGCTCTTCACGGGAACGGGGAGTATCGGCTTCTTGGTCTACGCCCTGGTGGCCGGAGCCTCCATCGGATGGACAGATGAGGAGATTCTTGCTTCATTCGCTTTAGCGGCGGTCCTGCTGATCGCCTTTTTGATCATCGACGCAACCTGGAAGTCGCCCATGTTGCCGCTTAGCCTGTTTCGCAGCCCAACCTTTACAGCTTCGAATCTGGTATCGGCGGCGGTTTTCTTTCTGCTTTTCGGTGCCACACTGCTGCTAGCTCAGTACCTGCAGAACGAGGGAGCGTTTTCGTCGTCCGGGACCTGGGTGCGACTAATGCCCTTCATTGCCGCAGTGCTTGTGATCTCCCCAATCGCGGGAGAGACGTCGGAACGGCGCGGTTCCCGCGGCCTTATGGCCGCGGGCTGCGCTCTAGGGGCCGCAGGCATGGCCCTGTTGCTTAGAGCTGAGCCGGATTCCTCTTTCTACATTGTGATGCTCCCGGCCTCCGTCCTGCTCGGCGCAGGACTGGGACTTACCCTCGGGCCCATGACGACGGCGGTGATGGGATCGGCGGGAGGCCGGCACGCCGGCGTTGCGTCGGGTGCCACCAATACCTTCCGTGGGCTGGGCGGAGTGCTGGGCATTGCTCTTCTGGGAACTGTGGTCACTACCGCGTTCAAGAATCGCCTGCTCACCAACCTTCTAGCCGGCGGCATTGCTAGTTCCGATATCCAGGCGATCGTAGACAAAGCCCCATCAAATCCCGCGACTGCAGGGGTATCTGTTGAGACCTTCCGGCAGCAGCTGCCGGCGGGCGTACCTGGGGAGGTGATCGATCAGGTGGTAAGTGCGGTACAGCAGTCGTTCGTAGAGGCACTCCACACCGGGACGTTGATTGCAATTGGATTCATGCTGCTGGCGGCCATTGTTGCAGCCATCTTTGCCCGAAGCCACGTCCTGAGCCAGGCACAGGTAATGCCGGGCCCAAGCCTGAGACCCGAAGAGCCCGCCAGAGCTTCCACGGAGGTCCCCAGACCAGTGCAGGCAGAGGCTGAGACGAGCGAGTCCCTACTTCGAGCCGGCATCGCGGGGCGAATCGGCGCCAGCCAACCCGGCCAAGCACAAAAAGATGTTACGCCCGTGGGCTCAGTTAAGTCTCAAGAGGCTCACCCTGGGGAGGAAGCACCATCGGACCGGCCGGAGAAGAAGGCCCCCGAGGCACTAAACAGCCTGTTGTTTGAGCTTCCGTTCAAGGCTGGAGAAAGCACGGTTCAGCAAAACCTTGCCGAATTCATCGAAGGGATCCTGCCTTACCTGGATGACGCTCTAGTCACCGATGCCGGCGCGGCAACCCTGCCTCCGGGGGCTGCCGACAGCGTCCAAGGACGGACGAGCCGTGACATTGCGGTGGTCTCCGGATACCTGCTACTGGAGCGCCGCCTTGGGCGACTCAGGCCGGAAACTCACTTGGAACAAGCAGCCACTCTGCTGATGGGCGCGGCTCGAGCTCTCAAACTGTGGCAGCTGCCCGAGAATGATGGTGCCATGAGGGGAGATTTCGTTCACGGAATGGTCAACATCGTTCTGGAGGGCATTGGAGACTCCAACTCCATTCAAACGGCGGACAGGCCGGCAGCAGGCCAGGATGCCCTTCCCTCTTCCTCCGTACTTCAGACAGAGCTCAAGGAATCGCCGGTCCTGGAGCTACCGGAGGCCCCGGAGGAGCGGGCGGAGGGAGCGGAGTGATTGTTGAGAGCTGGACTTCAACCTCCCCCAGAGTTCCGAGTACTTTCATCAAGGCGGCCTCCGGCAGGCGGCGTACCTGCCCAAGCGCTATCAGCTGGGCCCGCAGTTGGGCAAGCCGGACTCCCGCCAGAGTTCTGTCACCGCGCTGGGCCGCATCTTTGATGGCCTGAACCCCGGGCTGAAGCTCCGGGGAGGTTCCGGTTTCCGCCAGGGCCGCTTCTAATCGCCCCACCGCCTCAGCGAGGGGCGGAGCGATTGAGCCAGCAGCCTGCGGAGGTTCGGAGGAAGGCGTGGGGATCGCCTCGGTACCGGCCCTGTTCACCCTCGTGATGACGAAGACGGGCCACAGCACCGCGATGACGCCAAGCAGGATCCCAGCCAGACGGCGGCGCCTCTTACTGCCACCTTTCTTGCGGATCTTGAAGCCCTGCGTCGAGCTCGCCGGCGACAAGGACTGGGTTGTTTCGGATGCGGATGCGGGAATCCAGGCGCTGAGGGCTTGCGCCATCTCCTCCGCTGTCGAATACCGTTTAGCCGGGTCCTTG
>DATACZ010000154.1:0-5183 GCA_036258795.1 Actinomycetota bacterium | reverse complement strand
GCCGGTATCGCGTATGGGGTCAGGCACTACCCGGGCGCAGTGGTAGGCAGTCTCAACGTCGCAGGGCTCCGGGATGGAGAACGAGGCCACTACACCAAGTACCGCAACTACCAGCGGCAAGAGCGCAGCAGACATGCCGCGGAGCCGGATCGCGAGCACCACGCCGAGAATTACCAAGGCGATGCCGAGAACGAGCAGTATGGTGCTGGTGGGCATCGCAGCCACCAGAACGAAGCCGGTGCCGAAGGTCGCCACCAGGGCGCCCAAAGTGCCGACTCCTGAAAGCCCACCCACGACGGTACCGGTCTCCGCCAGGGATTCCAACCTCAGCTTCACGACCATAGGGCTGATAGCCGATAGCAAAGCGGCGGGAGCAAAGACCGCCACCGCTGCCATGAGCAGCACCGCTGACACGTCACCGCCGCGGACCTGCTCGCCCGTCCACCGGACGATGGGGCCCACAAATAGGACCAGCACGCCGGCTACCAACATCGTCGGGCCAAGTAGCCGTTCCGGCGAGATGACATCGGCGGTCCGCCCGCCCAGCCAGGCACCCACCGCGATTGCAGCGAGGGCGAACCCGATGACCGCAGTGCTCGTCTCCAGGGTTAGCCCTAGGTAGGGAGCAACCAGGCGCAGGCTCAGGATTTCGAGGACAAGAACCGACCCGGTGGCGAAGAAGACCAGCCACGCCCCAGAGCGTGGGCCCAGGCCAGAAGAGGTTTTGGTCATACCCCGGCTCTCCGATCTATTCACTGGTGGACGTCGGCGGCTTCTGTCACGCCGAGGTGAATGGCTCAGGCCCGCCTAAGACTCTCCTGAGGGCTTACGGTGCCCACGCCCGCTGGCTCCAAATCAGGGGTCAACCATTCGTTTGCCCAGGTGCTGATAGCGTCAACCACTGCGGCCAGAGCACGCCCGCGCTCGGTGAGCCGGTATTCGATTCTGACCGGCCGCTCGTCGTGGATGTGTCTCGTGATCAGCCCATCGGCCTCCAGATCCCTCAAACGGTGCGACAAGACCCGATCGGTGATACCGGGGATGGCGTTCCGTATGTCGCTGAACCTGCTTCGGCCGGCAAGCATCACGCGGATCACTGCGCCCGCCCAACGACGGCCGATTATCTCCACTGCCCGGTCGTAGTACGGACAGCTGGCCAGATTGAACTCCATGATTTTTATCTCCAAAGCTAGATAGTGACTATCTTAAGAATAGCCAGATCCGCATAAGGTGCGCAAGGCGTGATCTCCGAGGATCGGTCGGCCCATGCGTGAATCTCCGCTCTTAGGCGTCCTCGGGAATAAGAAGTGCCCGGTGTCCGTTCCAGGTATTAGATATCCAATTGATAGTTGCTAGCCACTGGCTAGCACTTTAGCGAAAGGAACTGACATGCCCGTTTCCACACAAACTGAGCGGGACCGGTTGACGGGTGACTACACCATCGACTCGGCTCACAGTCGCATTGGGTTCGTTGCCCGGCACGCGCTGGTCACCAAGGTCCGAGGCTCCTTTAACGATTTCGAGGGCTGGGCTCACATCGATGCTGAGAACCCCGCCGATTCGAGTGCCAAGGTGGTCATCAATGCGAAGAGCATCGACACCCGTAACGAGCAGCGCGACGCCCATCTGAGAAGCAACGACTTCTTCGCCATGGACGAGTACCCCGAGATTACCTTCGAATCGACGGGAGTAGAAAGAGTCGACGACGCTCACTTCCACCTCACGGGAGACTTGACCATAAAGGACGTCACCCGTCCGGTGACTATCGACTTCGAGTACATGGGTGCCGCGATCGACCCGTGGGGCAAGCTCCGAATCGGCTTCGAGGGATCCACCACGGTAAACCGCAAGGACTGGGGCGTGAACTGGAACGTTGCCCTCGAGGCCGGCGGTTTGCTCGTAAGTGAAAACGTGACGCTGGAATTCGAGATCGCCGCAGTAAAGGTCGAGGAATCAGCGGCCTAACGTTGATGGCTCACCCATGGCCTTGGAAACCCAAGGCGACCAATCGGGAGGAGTGCTGTGACCGGCAGCGGCAGCCGGTCATGGCGCTCCCCCTCCTTCACCCATGTCGGTCTGGTGCACGATCGCCTGGCGAACTAGAGCCGTAACCCCTTCCGGATTCGCAACGGCCCGATGGTGACGGACACGCCGCAGATACCGTCCTTGCCCTTCGAGCATCCCGGCCGGATCATCTAGCAGAGATCCTTTGTGGAACATCAGGTTCACCTCTTGGGCCGTCACGGAGATGGCGCACAGCCAGTGGTGCCAGTTGTCGTCGACGGTGAAGGTAAGCTGGCGCCACTTGATCGCCACATCAACCTCTTGTACCGCCTCATGGACAAGGCCGGCCAGCCACTTCACTTTGTCCGACTGATCTGGTCTCAACTGGCCGAGCCAGGTCTCCACATCTCTAGACGGGTCATCCATGCGCGCTCCTCGATAGGGCCTTAAGGTGGTTTGTCAGCGCCGAGCTTGAGAGAGACTGGAAAGGATCCGGGACTTCACCGGTTGGATGATACGGTCACGGCCTGCGACGGCGGCCGGACGGCAACACGAGGGAGCATCTCATGGACCTCAAGCTCGAGCTGGTGGCAATCCCGGTGTCTGATGTGGACCGAGCGAAGCGCTTTTACGGCGAGCAGCTGGGCTTTACCGTCGACCACGACACCAAGGTGAGCGAGGACATGCACTTCGTACAGCTGACGCCTCCAGGCTCAGCCTGCTCGATTGCCGTGGGCACCGGCATCGTTCAGACGCCGCCGGGGTCCGTGCAGGGCCTTCAGCTCGTCGTGTCCGACATCGAGGCGGCCCGGACTGAGCTGGTCGAGCGAGGCGTGAAGGTGAGCCAGATCCGGCATTTCGACAACGGGATGTGGGTTGACGGGCGAGGTGGGGAGTGGAACTCGTTCGTCTTCTTTGAAGGTCCCGACGGCAACGGCTGGATCCTGCAAGAGAGCCCCGGCAGCGGGTAATTGCAAAGCAAGAAAGGGAGGTCTTCGGATGAGCTACTACCCTTACATCAAGCTGGTTCACATCTTGCTTGCCATCATGGCGGTTGGCTTCAACGCCTCCTACGGGATCTGGCTGGCGCGCGCGGCCAAGGAGCCGGAGCACCAATCACATGTTTTGAGGACGATCAAGGTGCTGGATGACCGCTTTGCCAATCCTGCTTATGGGTTCTTGTTTCTGACCGGTCTTCTTATGGTCGCGATTTCGCCTCTTAGCATCTCGACCTTTTGGATCTCCACCTCGATCGGACTGTGGTTACTGCTCGGGTTCATCGCATTCTTCGGTTACAGCCCGACCCTAAGGCGGCAGATCGCGCTGCTCGATGCCGGACAGGTGGAGTCTGCAGAGTTCGAGCGGCTGGCCAAGCGCGGACAAGTCGTCGGAGGGATACTGGGTCTCATAGTCCTTGCAATCGTGTATCTCATGGTGGTCAAACCGATTCCTTGAACGACCTCAAAGGCCTCAGCCGGCATCAATGGTTGAGAGCCGAGCTCCTCGACGAAGCCACGAGGTCCGGGGCGAAACGCTCGGGTTCCTATAGCTTTCCCCTGGAAAAGGTTCAGTTTGGGGCCACATGCCAATTGGAGTTACACCAATGTAGTTCGTGGAGCCGAGGGGATTCGAACCCCTGACTTCTGCCTTGCAAAGGCAGCGCTCTACCGGCTGAGCTACGGCCCCGGCGGAACCATTGTATGGGCGCTCAACGGATCCCTCTCCAGGACCGCTACTCGCACGCCCCTTTCGGCCAGGCCGGCAAAGAAGTCCAGCGGTTGGAAGGCCACCTCGGGTGGGAGTACGCCAGTCAGCTCATCGTGGGAGCGGCCCAAGGTCAGGGCGGCGACCACAAGCGGTGCGACCATGAGGTTGGGCATTAGGTCGACCAGCCCGTAAGTGAGGGTCACCTTCGAGCCTGCCTTCAGTCCTGTGACGTCCACGCGGACCCCCGACCAGGGATGACCGACTCCCCCGGCGCCGGCCCCCGGCGGAAGAACCCGAGCCGCGGCGCTCGTCCAGCCCATAAGGCGCCTGGGCGGAAGATAACGGCCCAGCGATGACACTCCCCGAACTAGCTGGTCTGTTATCGGCTCCACAAGACCGGCCTGCACCGTGACCTGCTTGACGCCGGCGATGGTCGACGGAAGGGATAGCGTCTCGACTGCGGCGCACAGGCGCACCTGATTCCAGCCCAGGGGTTCAGGGAAGAAAACTTGCTCGGGCCTTCCGCCGGCCTCCTCCAGAACCCAGCTGTCGGACTCGAAGACCATGGCCACCCCGTTCAGGGCGCTCACTGCCTTGCGGAGGATCTCCTTGGCCCCCACCCCGGCGGTGGAGCCGACCCAGGCAACCCGCACCGCCGATGCCTCATCGAGGGCGGAGGCCCCTGCCGCCGCCATCAGGTTGGTGATCCCAGGCGTCCAGCTCATGCCCGTGACTATCAGCGAATTGGCATCCGCGGCTCGGTCCCGTAGTTCCCAGAGCGCTTGAAAGTCCTCCGGGGAGTCACTGCTTGAGATATAGGGGACGTGGGCCTCGAGGGCCGCCAGCGCGACATCCTGCTCCTGGCCAGATCCCGGCGGCCAGCAGCCGATGACTACGTCGCTATGAGAAATAGCCTCCTCAACCCCAACGCTTACTCCCCCCGCCAGCTGGCCGACCTCTGGATGCTCGGAGAGGGAGGCAGTGAGCAGGGGGACCACCGAGGAGGACCCGAGAACTGCGACCCGTATCAACCGCTGCCTTGGACGGAGGAGTTTTTGCTCGGGAGAGCGTCTTTCCAGATCCCCTCTGGGGGTAATTCCTTCTTTTTCTGGCTGAGGGCCCAGGCGACAAGTGCTCCCACGGCCGCCAGCCCGAGCCAGCGCGTGTTATTGCCCATCGAAAAAGGCTAACAGAGCCGCAAGCTGGGAGCCTTCTTAGCTGGTACGGGTGGGGCTACCTGGAATCGAACCAGGGACCTCAGCATTATCAGTGCTGCGCTCTAACCGGCTGAGCTATAGCCCCCGAAGGGAGCGATTTTACCCGGGTTGGGCTCTGCCTAGATGATGTCCTCGTTCACCGGAGCAATTGCCGCAATGGTAACGCCTGAGTCCAGCCTCATAACCCTGACGCCGGTGGTGTCTCGTCCCTGCCGGGATATGTCGCGGACCTTCATCTTTATTACCTGCCCGTCG
>DATACZ010000153.1:0-5947 GCA_036258795.1 Actinomycetota bacterium | reverse complement strand
GGTTCCTCTTCCAGCTCTGACACATAGCGCCTGCGAAACTCCTCGAAACGCTCCGGTTCATGCCCGTACCATTTTCGGAGCTCCGTGCTAGGAGCAACCTCCTTGGCTCACCGGTCCAGGACTAGGGCATCCTTCGACACTCCTCGGGGCCACAGCCGATCCACCAAGATCCGCATACCGTCTTCGGGCAACGGGTCTTCGTAGGCCCTCCGTACCTGTACTCGCATTGCGCTCACTATGGCCACGGATCCATTTCACTCAAAGTACACTTCATGGCCGTTCGGCTTAAGCGTGAAGACGAGGGTGCGGTGCCGAAACGGCTGATGGAGGGCTTGCGGTGGGGAATCGTCGGCGCGATCCCCGGCCTCATTCTCGTTCTCCTGGCCCAGTTCGTCATCGAGGGCGAGATGCAGCTAACCGTTGGAGCACCCGGCACCCTGCTTGCCATCGCCGGCGCCCTTGTCGGTTTTACCGTGGGCCTGCGCAGGGCGGCCCGTCGCAAGTAGAAAATTGCTCCGGCTCCTGTTCTCATCACTCGATATCGGCTTCACCCGTGGCGATGAATAGGTTGCCCACTTTTGGTGCCGTGACCGTATTGCTGCTACTCGTCATGGCTGGCTGCGGCAACTTAGTACAAAGCGAAACTCCCCTCCATGGGGATGCAAAGTCTCGCACTGTACCGATCGACACGAAGGATCGGTTTACCGCTGCTGAGGCCAAGGGGGAGATAGCCAAAGATTGGGGGCTGAGCCCTCCCCCTGGCCCTCAGTCTGCCGGGTGCTTAGGACTGCAGGGCGACGATCAGACACTAATTGCTAGAGCAGGAATTGAACCACCTACTCTACGGAAGGCGCTGGAACCACAACAGGCTCAGGGCCGCGGTCGCAACCAGAAACACCGCGGCCAACGCAGCAACCTGAGGCGTCAGCTCCTTTCGCTCCTCCCTAAATCCCAGTGAGGAGCCCACGCTGCGGTAAACATCCTCCAGCGAGTCCGCCGTCGCCGATTGAAAGTAGCGCCCACCCGTGAGGCCCGCGACTGATTGCAGCTCCGCCCTGTTTAGTTGAGTACGAAACGCCTGGCCGGCCACAATCTGAACGGCCCCTCTCTCGGTGCCTACTCCGATTGAATAGATGCGGACTCCAGCAGCCCTGGCATTTTCGGCAACCTCATGCGATGGGACGCCTCGATTCGACACCCCATCGGTGAGAACGAGAATCGATGCCGGCACACGCTTGCCCCCTTCGCGCTCAACCTTGATTTGATCCAACGCGACAGCAAGACCGTCGCCCATTGCAGTTCCGCCGTTGACACGCAATCTGTCGAGTGCCTCCTCCACAGCTCCTTTGTCAGAGGTCAAAGGCGCCACCAAGCTGGCGTAGTCGTTGAACGCGACCAGGCCGACACGCATCCCTCCAGGAAGGGAGTCGAGAAACTCCTTTGCAGCATCCTTAGCCGCTGTGATCCGGTTTGGTTCCAGATCACTCGCCGCCATCGAGCCGCTCGAGTCCATCACCAGCATGATCGACGCTTGCTCACGAGGGATCTTCACGATCGCGACGGGCCGCGCCGCGGCTCCGATAAGCAGGATCAAAGTCACGAGAAATAGCACTGGAGAAGCGTGGCGTCGCCATCCAGGCCGTCTTGGAGCAACCGTCTCCAACAACTCGAGGTTGGTGAAGCGAACCGCATACGACTTTCGGCCTTGTTGCATGAGGACATAAAGCCCCGCCAGCAGTGGCACGAGCAACAGCAGCCATAAAACCCAGGGGTTGATAAAGCTCATCGAACTCTTGACGCCGAAGACCCAGAGGAGCGTCTGTAGTGGCGTCTGCGCGATAGAAACGCCATAACCTCGGAGAGCCAGTCTCGGTCCGTAGAAACCACCAGGTGGCGAGCCCCTGCAGCCGCGATCCACTCCTCTCGCAGCCTTATCTGCTTCTCAGCAGCTGCTCGGTACGCCTGGACGAGGTTTGGCCGCGAGGTGTCCAACTCAAGCTGGCGCCCCGTTTCGGGATCCTGGAGGATCAGCGGTCCGACCGAGGGTAGAAATGCCTCCCTCGGATCGCCGATCTCCACCGCGATCACCTCGTGCCGGTGAGCAAGCCGCGTGAGCGGCTCCTTCCATGGGCCTCCACCCAACCAGTCGGAGAGCACGACTATCACCGAAGGGCGCCGAACAACCCGACCGGCCTCCTCCAGGGCAATGTCGAGCCGGCTGCCCCTTCCTTCCTCCGGTCTTACCTCCACCAGGAGCTCGAGAAGCCTAAGAGCGGCCTTGCGGCCGGACGTGAAGTCGAGCTCGGCTAGGCGGGTATCCCCGAAGAGCATCCCGCCGATCCTGTCACCGCTGTGAAGGACCATGGCCGACACTCCCGCCACCACCTGTTGCAGAAGCTCTTCCTTTGTCTGCGCCGCGGTGCCAAACCCCATAGACGCGGACCGATCGATCAAGAAGAACGCGCTCGTGTTGCGTTCGGACTCGTAGATCCTGACGTGCGGATTTCCCGTTCGGGCGGTGACGTTCCAGTCGATGTAACGGACGTCGTCGCCGGGACGGTACTCCCGGATCTCGGCTAGCTCCGTCCCGTCACCCAGATATCGGGTTCGGTGGACCCCAGCGTTCAGTCCGCTCAACCGCTTACGGACCTGCAATTCCATATCTCTCAAGGCACGTTCAGCCACCGGAAGCTTGACTGGAGACTGTGCAGGTACGACGGAAGCTGTGGGAGGTTTCCAAATCCGAGCACCTAGTCGCCGAAACCGGTCACCTGTGGAGTTCACGTGGCTTGGTCAGTCCTCCGGGCCGGGTTCGGCATGGTGGATCAGTGGGAGGTGAGGGCTTGGAGTTGATGAGGAGATCGTGGCCCACGCGGGCCGCTTCCACCATCCCAAATCGATCGCAGGTACCGGAAGCTTTTCCTGGACCCGGCGCAGAATTTCATCATTCGATATGCCTTCCGCGAGGGCACGGTAGGAAGGCACGAGCCTGTGCCTAATCACGTCGGCCGCCAGCGCCTCGAGATCGGTAGGAAGGACGAAGTCACGGCCCCGGATTACCGCCAAGGCCCTTGCGGCAAGGATTAGGTTGATCGAGGCTCGGGGGCTTGCTCCGTACTCTATGTACGGCTCAACCTCCTCAATGCCAAATTCTTTAGGGCGCCGGGTCGCGGAGGCCAGCTTCACTGAATAGTCGCGTAGCCGCCAATCGACATAAACCGTCCCAGCCAGCTCCTGGATGCCTCGAAGAACTTGCGGATCAAGCACTTGCCTTGGCGGGGGCGGTGGTTGTATCGCCCGGTCCACCACTGCCAGCTCGTCGTTGTACTCCGGGTAGTTAACCAAGACCTTCAGCATGAACCGGTCTAACTGCGCTTCCGGCAGCGGGTACGTGCCCTCCGACTCGATAGGGTTCTGAGTGGCGAGCGCAAGGAACGGCACAGGCACCTCAAACGAGGTACCACCGATCGTGACCTGCCGCTCCTGCATGACTTCCAGTAGCGCCGACTGGACCTTGGCCGGCGCCCTGTTGATCTCATCCGCTAGAAGGAAGTTGGCGAAAACCGGGCCGAGCTCGACGCGAAAGGTGGCATTGCCGGGTTCTAGGACTCGAGTCCCCACCAGGTCGGCCGGTACCAGGTCGGGCGTGAATTGGATACGCCGGAAAACACCACCGAAAACCTGGGCAACCGTCCGCAGGGTCAAGGTTTTCGCCAGACCAGGTACCCCTTCAAGCAAGACGTGCCCTCTGGCAATAAGGGCCGTTACCACCTTCTCTAGCATCTGGTCCTGACCGGCAATCACTCTGGAGATCTCGTAGTGGGCCCGCTCCAGGATGAAGGCCGCCTCTTTTATAGAAGCGGGCGGCTTTTGATACGAAACTCCGGAATCTCCCGTCACCGCATACGTCCCACTGGGGGGCCTCCATCTATCCGAGCCCATCTGTCTCTCCTGATCGGGTCGTGCGCTGGCATGCAAACTTGGGTGCGAGCCCATGTCCGAACAAGGTCGGATACCAGCATTTCCAAATCTCAGTCCGTCAAGATTACCGGCGACGTGAGATTGCGTTGGCCGAGCGATGGGTTATTCCGCTACGGGCGGTCTATATGAACGAGACAACGAGAATGAAAGAGTCTCGATGATGGGAAAGGCGAATGGCGGAAAAGGCAGTGATGAGGTCCTTGTGATAGCGGACCACGAGGTCCGCGTTACCAATCCCGGAAAGGTGTTCTTTCCAGAGCGAGGAGAAACGAAGCTCGACCTCGTCGGGCACTATCTGCGATTCGACGGACCCGTGATGCGAACTCTTGGTGGCAGGCCTCTACTCCTGCAGCGCTTTCCGGAAGGCGCAACGGGGCCATCCTTCTTTCAAAAGCGCGTGCCCGAGTCAGCGCCGCCGTGGCTGGAGACGACTACGGTCACAACGCCAAACGGAACCGAGTCCCGGGCACTCGTGGCGGCGGACCTCGCGCACATTGCATGGGCGGTAAACCTGGGATGTCTCGGCTTCCACGTGTGGCCGTATCGCACGGCTCACCCTGAGTTAACCGACGAACTTCGGCTGGATCTCGACCCGCAGCCGGGCACGGACTTCACCCACGTCCGCGAGGCAGCGCGCGAGCTCCGAGCGCTTCTCCACGAGTTGGATATCGTCGGCTACCCAAAGACGACCGGTAACAGGGGACTGCATGTCTACATCCGGCTCGAGTCCCGATGGGACTCCTATCAGGTTCGGTTCGCAGCCTTGGCCGTCGCTCGAGAGCTGGAGCGGCGCCGCCCCGACATCCTGACCGCCCAGTGGTGGAAGGAGGACCGGGGCGAGCGGGTGTTCCTCGACTTCAACCAGAATGCTCCACACAAGACGGTTTTCGGCGCGTGGTGTGTGCGTGCTCGTCCCGGAGCGCAGGTGTCGACCCCCATCCGGTGGGACGAGATCGACATCATCCACCCCGATGAGCTGACGATCGCCTCGCTCCCCGAGCGGGTTGAAGCCGCCGGCGACCCGTGGTTGGAGATGAACGAGAATCCGCAATCGCTCGAACCCTTCCTCGAGATGCATGCACGCGACCGAGAGAACGGGCTTGGGGACGCGCCGTGGCCACCGGTCTATCCGAAGCAGCCCGGCGAGCCGCCCCGAGTGTCACGCAGCCGCGCGAAGAAGCGCTAAGCGGGGATCACAAGAGGCGGCTCTTGGGACCCGCCCGAAGATGCACTCGTTCCCCTTGCTTTCCGAAGAGACTGAGAAATTCGACCTCCTCATCGTCGGCGGCGCCGAACCAGTGCGGCGTGCTGGTGTCGAACTCCGCCGCCTCCCCGGGGTAAAGCACCAGGTCGTGCTCGCCGAGGATGAGCCGGAGCCGTCCGGTGAGGACGTACACCCATTCATAACCCTCGTGGGTCTTTAGATCGGGGTCACGCCGGCGCTTCCCCGCCCGGATCACAAGCTTGTAGGCCTGGATGCCCCCCGCCCGACGGGTCAGAGGCAGCATCGTCATGCCGTGACGCTTAACCGGGCGTAAATGGATGCGCGGGTCGCCGGTGGGTGGGGCAGCAACCAGCTCGTCGAGCGTGACGCCGTACGCCCTGGCCAGCGGCAGCAGGAGCTCGAGCGTCGGCCGGCGCTCCCCTGCCTCCAGTCTGGAAAGGGTGCTAACTGAGATGCCGGTCTCCGACGAAAGGTCGGCCAGTGTGGTGTCGCGCTCCCGGCGCAGCGCGCGCAGTCGCGGTCCCACCGCGGCATGCACCTTGTCTAGATGATCGTCCATGACCCTAGTTTGCCATATTGGCAACATCATTTGCCAATAGCTGTGGTGGCCCGTACTCTTGACCCCGGAGGTGATCACGGTGATCGATGAACTGATGGACGGCTATGACGTGGTGGTGATCGGAGGAGGTCCTGCGGGCTTGAACGGTGCGCTGATGCTAGCCCGGTCGCGGCGGTCGGTGG
>DATACZ010000152.1:0-2669 GCA_036258795.1 Actinomycetota bacterium | reverse complement strand
GGCGGCAGTTTCTAAACCGAGGCATGTCCATCGCCATCCTTGCCGGGCTGGGCCAGTTTGCCCTGGCCTCCATCGACTTCCTGTACCCGAGGCTCCGTGGCGGCTTCGGGGCGCAGATCACGGTTGGAAATGCCGATGACCTCCGCAACGAGATCAGCGGCAGCCGTGAGCCGAAGTTCATCCCAGACGGCCGGTTCTACCTCTCTGTGTTCGAGGGAGACGCGGCAGACGCGGAGAAAATTGCTGCTTACAAGGCGGCCAACGTTCCGGCCTCGGGGTTTGTGGCTTCTTACCGTAAGTGTGTGCACCTTGGTTGCAGCGTTCCCTGGTGCGCTCCAGCCAAGTGGTTCGAGTGTCCTTGCCACGGCTCCAAGTACTCGATCAACGGTGAGTACAGGGATGGCCCAGCTCCCCGAAGCTTGGATCAGTTCAGAGTGGAGGTGGTTAATGGGGAACTGGTGGTCGACACCTCGACCATTATCGAAGGAGCCCCGCGAGGAACTGCGACCTCCCAACCCCAGCCGGAGGGTGCGCACTGCATCAACATCTAATGAGCAGGTTGAGCTGTTGCTCACCCCCCCATGACGATCTGAGCTAAGTTCCATGCGTCAATTGGCGATTGCCGTAGTCCTGGGGGCCCTTGCAGCTGCCGTGGGCCTGCTGGTGCTGCGGCGGAGGTCCGCAGCTCCCAG
This sequence comes from Actinomycetota bacterium, assembly GCA_036258795.1. Lineage (GTDB taxonomy): Bacteria > Actinomycetota > CADDZG01 > JAHWKV01 > JAHWKV01 > DATACZ01. Next base: position 1,977 of record DATACZ010000152.1, on the reverse strand, counting down.
CAAGACGGTACCCCCTGCTCTGCGGCCCGGTGATATCGATGCCGTGCTCGAGTCGGACCGGCTTACCAGGATTCAGTGGTGGCTCTTCGGACTATCCGTATTCTTTGCCATCTTTCTGCCTGCTTATTGGTTAATGGAGCCGACCCGGATGACCTCCGACGAAGAGAAGTTTGCGGAAGAGTCGATTGAGCGGGGCAAGAAGTACTACGCGCCGAGCATCGACCCTCAGACTGGTGAAGAGAACACAGAAGGCAAGGACTGCGCACGCTGCCATGGGATCAACGCTGAGGGAGGAAGCAACGAATTCCTCAACCCAAACACTGGCCAGCGCAGCATGGTGCAAGTGCCCGAGCTCAAGTCCGTGTTCGCCAGGTACGAGGAGCCCCCTGAGGGCTTTAACGACGCCCGAGCCTTCATCAAAGAGACCATCGAGCGGGGCCGTCCCGGCACCGACATGCCTACTTGGGGCGTTGACTTTGGAGGCCCGCTGACCGATCAGGAGGTCGAGGACATCATCAACTGGCTGGAGTCTGTTCAGGGCGAGGTAAAGATCGAGGCGGGAGCATCTGGACAGCAGATCTTCTCCCAGAACTGCGCTAGCTGCCATGGACAGGGAGGCAGCGGAGGAAGCGCCCCACCAATGACCGGTGGTGGAGAAACGAGACAATTTCCAAACATCGACGACCACATCAAGTTCGTCAGCGAGGGATCCAAGCCTGGCCAGCCTTATGGGACCTCGGGCATGGGCACGGGCGGGATGCCTCCATGGGGGAACAGCATGACGCCGGAGCAGATCCGGGCCGTGGTCGAGTACGAGAGAACTCTATAGTGAGCACAATCCAAAGGAGGCCCGGCTAGGTGGATCCCACATTCATAAAGGGACTGTTGGCCTTTATCACCATGGTCGTGGTTTTTGTCGGCAGCGCGTGGCTCCTGCTGTCCATGATCCTTGGAGTGCGACTCGGCTACTTCGTTATGGCCTCGTGCTTTTTCGGGGTCATGATCCTCATATCTGCGATCTGGTTTGTCACCGGTTTGGGGCCAAAGGGCGACACGGGGTTCTTGGGCAGCCTTGGGGAGGAAACCAACTGGCGACCGGTAGCCGTCGGGCCGGCCCTTTCGACAGTGGACACAGACTTCGGACGCTTCAACTTCGGCGATTACCCGCGCGGCGATTGGAGAATGCCGAGCGAGCGACTCTCGCTTGCCGACGTACCGTCTACCGCCGGTGAGGTCTCGAGCGCCGAGCCGGTCATGGAGGACCTGGTGGGGCAAGCGGTTAGCGAGATTCCCGGCATCAGAGAGGGCGCCAAAAGCATGGTAAAGGGCGAGGTCAGGCTCGTTGAGGATGAGTTCGAGATCACCGATGTGAGGATGAAAGAGGAAAACGTGGCCGGAAAGGACTCGGTGGTCGCCATGGGAAAGGCGGTGGCGACGTCGGAAGTCAACAGCGGGAGCTTGAACAATCAGTCAGACGGTGAGGTGGCGAAGCTCCTGGTCAAGCAGGGAGATCCGGTGTCCCCCGGCCAGCCTTTGATAACGGTGAACAGCCCGGGTGGAACATTTGACCTCACCTCCGACAAGCCCGGGAAGCTGGTCGAGATCGCCTTCAGGGAGGGGGACAAGATCAAGCCCAACGTGCCATTTGCGAGCATCGATGTCAGCGGCCAGCCCGGCGTTCCCCCGCCCGTGGAGGTCTCCGCAGTCAGGGTGCGCGGTTCGGAAAAGGTACCTGCGTTCATCTACCTCGTGATCTCCACCATCCTCTTCGTAGTTCACCTCAGGGCGCTGAGCCGCACAGAAAAAGCCATGAAGGAGAGCCAACCTCAGCCAGCCTAGGAGAGCCAACCTCAGCCAGCCTAGGCATGAGTCGATGGAGGGCTAGCTACGTAAAGCGTCCACGGCCTTTCCCTGCTGGTAGAAAGACAGGATTTGCAGCTCCATTGATAGGTCGACCTTCCTTATCGAGACCCGTGG
>DATACZ010000151.1:0-1537 GCA_036258795.1 Actinomycetota bacterium | reverse complement strand
AACCGCGTGGTGGCACATCAAAGCCGGGCGGACGGCGGGGACAGCCGTCCCCTGGGAACCCCCGACAGCCGGAGCTCCTAGGCGCATAAACCGTAAGGGGTAGTATCAACTCATGCCCGTGCGCAAAGCCGTCATTCCCGCCGCCGGGTTGGGCACCAGATTTCTACCAGCCTCCAAGGCAGTTCCAAAGGAGTTGGTGACTGTGGTGGACCGGCCCATCATCCAGTACACCGTCGAGGAGCTGCTGCGGGCAGGAATCACCAACATCTGCATCGTAAGCTCCCCGGGCAAGGAATCCCTCACCCACCACTTCAGCAGCAATGCCAAGCTGGAGTCGGCCCTTGAAGACAAGGGCAAGATGGATCTGCTGGAGGAGGTCAAGCGTCTTCAGGATATGGCCGACATCTACTCGGTGATGCAAAACCAGCCTCTTGGCCTGGGGCACGCGGTGTGGGTAGCCCGGGAGCATGTCGAAGACGAGCCATTTGCCGTGCTGCTCCCCGACGAGCTGATGGACCCGGCCGGCAACCTATTGGGCCAAATGGTGGAAACCTTCGATGACAGGGGAGCCTGTGTCGTGGCGGTCGCACAGGTTCCTCGTGAGGAGATCAATCTCTACGGCTCGATTGACGTCGACGACCAGTCGGCCGAAACGATGTGGGTCAACTCAGTGATCGAAAAGCCGGATCCGGAAACTGCGCCTTCCGATCTGGCGCTCATCGGAAGGTATGTGCTCGAGCCCGATATCTTTGACGTTCTCGGCAAACTCGACCCTGGGGCCGGCGGGGAGATTCAGCTTACCGACGCCCTTAACGTAATGGCCGAACGAGGCCGCTTGGTGGCCAAGCGGTACGACGGGCGCCGGTGGGACGCCGGCACGAAGCAGGGTTTTCTGGAAGCCACGGTGGCGCTGGCGGCGGATCATCCTGAGTTCGGGCCTGACTTCAGAAATTACCTCCGCCAGTTCGCATGACAATGCCCAAGCCGGAGAAGTCACTCTCTCACCTGACCCCAGAGGGGCAGGCCAAGATGGTCGACGTATCGGCGAAGGGCGTCGACCCCAGAGAGGCCACCGCCGAGGCCTTCGTCGCCATGACGCCGGAGACAGTAGGGATCGTGCGGGCGGGCGGACTATCCAAGGGAGACGCCCTCGGGGTGGCCAAGATCGCCGGGATCATGGCGGCCAAGAAAACTCCCGAGCTGATACCACTGTGTCATCCCTTGGCCCTGACCGGAATTCAGGTGGACCTGGACCTAGAGGAGCGGGGCGTGAGGATAGCGGCCACCGTCAGGACCGCCGACCGAACCGGCGTAGAGATGGAGGCCTTGGTAGCGGCGTCGGTGGCGGCGCTGACCGTCTACGACATGTGCAAGGCGGTCGACAAGGGAATCCGCATCGAAAGCGTCGGCCTGGTCTCGAAGCTGGGAGGCAAGAGCGGTCCCTGGCAAAAGAAGACCTAGAAGGCCCCTACTTCTCCTCCTTGGGCCGCTTGAAGTAGGCCACGATCCCGCCCACGTCCGGCGGACTGAAGACTGC
>DATACZ010000150.1:0-5014 GCA_036258795.1 Actinomycetota bacterium | reverse complement strand
ATAACCCCCCAGGCCCAGTCCGCTCCCAGCCGGGCGGCTTGTAAAACGCTCGGAAAGCTCTCACCGATAGACAATGCCCTGTTGTGGTCAACGTCTGAGGGGGCTCCAAGGGTACGGCCTGGGGTGACGAAGCCAAAAAAGCCATTGATTGGCCCTCACGGACCCGCACGGATCTCAGCTGCTGGACGGTGGGATGGCCTCCGTCTTATCGGAGTCCCTTGGAGCTTGCTCCTCGACCATCGCCACCCGTTGGGCAATCCATGTATCGATTCGGCCCCACCAGTGGAAAAGCCAATCGATAAGCTCGTCCCTCTCGCTGGGCACCTCCTCCGCAGGGATCCGCCAGTACCGTGCAAACACCGGGCGGTCGAGCGGGATCCTGTGCCACAGTTCCCGGAAGCTGCCGACGTCCTCGAGCACCGTATGGGCGACAAATACCACGTCCGCGTGGGGGGCCGCCCCGACGGCCGCGGTCACCCCGCCGGGGCGGGGCGGAAGAACCCGGGCCATCCTCTCGGCCTTCTCGGCGGCCTCGAGATGCCCTCCCTTTCTGAGGTGGGCAATCGCCCGCAGCCGCAGTTTTGGGGTGAAGTCCTTGCCCTCCGGAAATAGGACGAAGGCGTCATGTTCGCCTATGCCCTCGGCGAGCTCGGCGATTGCTCTGACATAGAGGTCTCTCCTAGCTGGGTCGTGCTGAATGAATCGGTTCGGGAGCCGGTTGCCGATCATGTCGAAGAACGGGTCCCACTGAAGCTTGGCCAGCATCACGATTCGCGGCCGCCGGTTGTAGGCAAGCATGATCTCGGCCACAAGCATCAGTGAGTTGCCTGGACCGGCGTGCCGGCTGAAGACCAGTACGGGTCCTGCTTCGGGCGCCTTCTTGTCCTCGATGTGGATTCTGAGGTTGAAAAGCGCCGCGGCGGCGCGGTTGATGCCCCTCAGCCACCAGCGCATGAATCTGATGTGCGCTTCTTGAATCTGGGGTGAGCGGATTCTGAACCCCGCCAGTGCCCTCAGCCACAGCATAAGCATGGCAAGGATGCCTATGAATTCGTAGACCGCGTAGACGGTGGCAAAAGTGGTGATGCGAAGCAGGCGCCACCTGCGGTCGCCGGCGAGCGCCGCCAAGGCGGACGCCGCGAGGTATGCGGGGAAAAGGGCGACGAGAAAAAGGCACAGTGCGAGCACGATCGGGGCCACCACCAGCCTGCGGACGATTCGTGGAGGAAGGCGGTTCACCGTAAGCCCGCCGGGTCCTTAGCCCTTAGGAGAAAGCTGGGAGAGGCTCTCCAGATACCTGGATGTGGCTTGGTACGCCCTTTCCATTCTCTCGCCCACGCGGCGGAAGTCTCGGTACCTGAGCTGTCCGATTGGGTCATAGGCCGGCAGCTCCTCCTCGCCCGTGGGAAGGACGTGGGAGACGACTCCCGCCGGAAGAGCGGCCATCTCCCTCGCAAATCGGTGGCGACGGGCGATCTCGAAGGCCACCATCGCAACCTGAAGCAGGTTTCGAGGGGGTTCCAGGGGCCTTTCTATCCTCCCCACGTGCAGAACGTACAGGTCGGTGGCTCCCAGCTGTACCGCTCGGTCCACGGGGATGCTGTTAACAAGTCCCCCATCCAGGTAGTGCTCGCCGCCTATTTGTACCGGCGGTAGGAGGCCGGGGACGGCGGAGGATGCCAGGATGGCGTCGGTGAGGGAGCCCTCGCTGAACCACTGCTCCGCGGCGCGCTCAATGCTTGCCGCCACGCAGTGGAAAGGCACCTTGAGCTCCTCGAAAGTCTCAACCGGGAGCAGCCGCTTGATGAGCGCCCTGAGCTCGTCGTTGCCATGAAGGTGGGTCCCCTTGCTGAAGAGAGCCCCCGCCCCACCGAACGGTGAGGCGAAGATTCTCTGCTTGCCGAGCGTCAGCCACGCCTGCATGAGGCTTTCAACGGTAGCCATGGTTGGCTCCGCTGCAATCGCTGCTCCGTTGAGAGCGCCGACCGACGTGCCAACTACGACGTCCGGAACGATGTCTCGTTCGAGCAGGGCGTGAAGCATCCCCACCTCGTAGCTGCCCAGGTTGCCTCCGCCACCCAGGACGAAAGCGATCCGCCGATCTTCGAGCTTGGGGCTGGGCTCAGCCATTGAAACAACATCCTACGCCGGTAGTTGACCAATAAATTGAGGCGTCCAGGTTGCTGGACGCCTCGATTGATGTGGAGGTGACTGGCCTATTAGGCGGCCTTGGCCACCCGTTCGGGGCGAATCTTAAGAATGAGCCGCTTCTCGCCCGGCTGCCTAAACGGATACTTGTCCTTGCCCAGGTACTTCTTGGCCAACGAGTCGATGTGCTCGTCCGCTCCCTCGGCGGTTATGTCGACGACCTCGCCTTTGATGGAAACCATGTTGTAAGGGTTTTCCTGCTCGATTACGTCAATCGCCACTTGGGGGTTTTGCCGGATGTTCTTTACCTTCCTTCGACCTTCCGCGGTGTTCACCAGGATGAGGTCTTCGTCCTCCCTCACATCAACCCAGACCGGGGTTACTTGAGGGGACCCGTCCGGCGCAACCGTGGCGAGGTGAGCGAAGTTCGGTTTCCGGAGCATCTGTATCTGCTCTCTCTCCAGCATCAATACCTCCTCTCCCTTTGACTGAAAGTTGCGTACACAACCATTGTCAGGCCATTTAGTTGTATGTGCAATTAATTTGGATCTAACAGGTATTTACCCATCCCGGACATCGGGCATTCGGCTTCACCCGGCATGCCGCCGGCCTGGGGGTTGCCTCCCTACGTCGGGCACTGGTAGGTTGGCGATCAAGTGCACCGCAACGCAAGTACGGTCCACACCTCCAGTGTCCGCGTGCCCCGACACCGAGACCTGGGCGGTGCCGCGTACCGTCAGACTGCTGTTCCCCTCGGAAACGCTCCCGTAATAGACCTTGTCAGCCTTCAGTACGACCGGTCGTCCACTCGGAGCGGGACCCTGCCGCGCGGGATGGTCCGTGTCCTGCTCACGTTTGCTCTTGCGGCGGGATGCGTCTGGTACTTCCAGGCTCAGAAGCAGGTAACCGTGGTGGACCGAGGGCAAGTCCGGGGTTTTAAGACCTTTGCACCCACAGTGGGATCGGCTCTGTCCAGGCTGGGAGTGGTGGTAGGCCCTCGGGACAGGGTCATACCCGGCTCCGCCACCCGGCTCGTGCCGAATCAAAGGATCGAAGTGCTGCGTCCGAAGAAGGTCGTGGTGGTGATAAACGGCGAGCGGAGGGTCGAGGAGGTTACCGGAAGGACCGTCGACGAGATCCTGAAAGAGCTTTCGGTGGTATCCAGAGGTGCCCTCATTGCCCCATCACCGTCCACTCGGATCGGCGTGAATGACGAGATCGTAGTGGCGCAGTCGGTGAAGACCACCGTTGTCCACGACGGACACGTCCGGCCGGTGTTTACCAACGTGCTCACGGCTGGGGGGTTGCTGAGGCAGCTAGGAGTGGTGCTCGGCCCGCACGATCGGGTTGAGCCCAGCATAGTCGCCTACCCCTCGGAAGGGTCGACGATAAAGGTGATCAGGGTCAGTCAGGCGGTCGAAAAGCTGCACTCCAAGATTGGGTTTACGACGGTCACGGAAAAGTCCGACAAGCTGGAGCTTGGGGTTCGCAAGATCAAGACCAAAGGGGTCGACGGAATCAAGGCAAGCACCTACCGAATCACCTATGAGGACGGGAAGGTCCGCAGCCGGGTATTCGTGGGCAGCGAGGTAGTCAGGCAGCCCGTCGGGGAGATCACCCTCGTGGGCACGCACCGTCCCACGGTCAAGAACCCCACTCGATCGCAGAGCGGCAAGGCGACCTGGTACACGCAGCCAGGGCTCATGGCGGCGCACCGCACCCTTCCCTTCGGGACTCTCGTTCGGGTTACCAACCTGGCCAACGGCAGGCAGGTGACGGTCACCATTCGGGACCGGGGGCCCTTTGTCGAGGGGCGCATCATCGACCTCTCCGACGCAGCCTTCACTCAGCTCTCGCCCCAGTCGCGGGGCGTGCTGAATGTCAAGATCGAGTGGTAGAGGAAGGGCCCAAGCTACTAACCCCCTCTGACGTAAAAAGCCTGGCCCGCCGGTACGGGATCAGGCCTTCTCAAGCCCTCGGCCAGAACTTCGTGGTCGACCCAAACACCATCCGCAGAGTCGTAAGGCTGGCGGAGGTAGCTGCTTCCGATCGAGTTGTTGAGGTGGGTGCCGGCTTGGGGACGCTCACCCTGGGGCTGTCTGCGGCCGCCTCCGATGTAATCGCCATAGAGCTCGACCGGAGGCTTATTCCCGCCCTACGGGAGGTGCTGGCTGATCGTTCCAATGTCCGGTTGGTGGAAGGCGACGCCATGTCGGTCGACTACCCAGGTTTGCTGGGCTCCAATCCGCACCGCTTCATCTCCAACCTTCCATACAACATAGCCCCGCCTTTGATCGCTACGCTCCTAGACCAGGCACCGTCCATTTCCGATTTCGTGGTGATGGTACAGAGGGAGGTTGGAGAGCGCCTGGCGGCGCGGCCGGGATCCAAATCCTACGGTGGCATAACCGTTTTGGTCGCTTACCACTGCCGCGCCACCATTCTGGGCAAGGTCCCTCCTACGGTGTTCTGGCCAGCACCGAAGGTAGAGTCGCTGCTCATCCGGCTGGAGCGGCGCGCGCCCGAAGTAAAGGTCGAGAGTGCCGAGTTGATGCCTGTCGTAAGAGCGGCCTTTGGCCAGCGCCGCAAGACGGTGAGAAACGCCCTGATCGCGGGGCTGGGGCAGAGTGCCGAACGGGTCGAGGAGGCGCTACGGCGAGCTGGAGTTGCACCTGGCGCGCGGGCGGAGTCGCTGAGCCTGGAGGAGTTTGCGCTTATCGTTGAGGCCTTGCGGTGATGCACCCGAGCAAAGACTTCCTGAGGATGCGCAGGTGTTAAATGTAGCGGTGCGGCCCGAGAAGTAGTCCGGGATAGTGTAACGGCAGCACCAGGGACTTTGGATCCCTTAGTGAAGGTTCGAATCCTT
>DATACZ010000149.1:0-4485 GCA_036258795.1 Actinomycetota bacterium | reverse complement strand
GCTGTGAGAGCCTGAGAGACCGGCTGCAGAGCAAAGAAGAATGTGGCCTGGATAAAAAGCAGAAAGCCCATCACGAAGAGGGACGACCCTCCATTCATAATGTACAGGCCGAAGGCGACCGTCAAGAGACCCGTTATCAGCGAGAAAGCCACGAGCATCCACTTGCGTCCCCATCCTTTGCGCTTAGCGTAATCGGCCAGCCAGCCGCCGGCAGGGAACCCAAGTATGCCAGCCCCAGTATTGAATGCAGCTGTCAATCCAGCGTACAACAAAGACCCTTGCCCCGCTGCTTGAGAGACGATGGATACCGACCAGAAGCCGAAAAACCAGAGGTTCCAGAGGATCGCGATGGCCGAGATGTAGATCAGGATCAGGTTCCTGTCGTACAGTACTGGGCCTACCTCCTCACCCTTCCTGCCGAAGGCGAACCCGACCAGCGCCATGGCTACGAGGGTTATGAGCACCGCTACTGCCCACTCCGGCAAGCTCACCCAGTCGGCGGCGAGGAAGATAGCCATTACGACTGCCAAGAAAACGACGGAATATTTGCCTAAATCCCTGAGCGCGGGTAAGAAGGCGGGCCTGAACTCATGTTCCCCCCTTTGCCCGCGGAAGAACCTGACTATGCCGAACCCGACGACCAACGTAATGGCACCCGATATGAAGAACGGCATCCGCCACCCGTTTCCTGTACCAAGTACCGACTCCCCTAGCCCGATCATAGGTACCGTGAATATGAGCGCGAGTGTAAGCCCGATCGGCAGCCCGGCGATGGCAACACCCATGCCGAGGCCCCGTTTTTCGAAGGGTGTTTGTTGCGTAATTACAGTGCGATCGTTGGAGTAGAATGTGCCCTCCCCGAGACCTGTAATCACGCGGAAGGCCACGAAGACGATAAGCCCTGTCATCAGCCCGCTCAAGAGCGTGGCTATGCCCGCCCAGAATATACTAATAATAATGATGGTGCGGTGCCCAAACCTGTCTCCGAGGTATCCTCCCGGAAACTGCGTCAGTATATAGCCCGCAAAGAACATGCTGCCTATCAACCCACCCAGGGCGTAGGGGTTGACTGCGTCTGCAACAAAGGCAAGGTCATTGTCGATCATATAGGACACGACAGGTCCCGTGATCGTGCGGTCAACGTAAGCGACCACCCAGCCCAGCAGCAGCCACATCCACAGCGTGCGGTATGCTGGATAGCCTCGTCCGCCTTCCCTGCTGGCTTCCATTGGAACCTCCTATCGTTCGGTTTTTCTTCTCGACAGCCCGGTTAAACTGGTTCCAGCCTCCGACGCCGGAGTCACTCCTCGAAAGCTTGTCCGACATAGTTCTCGGCCAGCGATGTTGCCGCGGCTTGCGAATTCGTCACATAGTCAAGCTCGGTGAGCTGCAGGTTGTGCTGAAAGCCCTCGTCGTCGGTGAGGCAGCGGCCCGCGCCGGAGAAGTTCGGGTCGAGCGGGGCCGGGTGCCGGTCGTTCTGATGAGTGTAGCGGCCGGCGGCGTTGGCCTGCCAGATCTCGATCAGGCTGTTGCGGACCGGACGGCCGTCGCTGTCCGTGACGCGCCCGGTGACTATGATCCGCTCCCCTAGAGGTTCTCCTGCGTGCTGGCGCGTGAGGTCGTTGTCTAGCTCCCCTATCGGGTCGCGCCCGTAGGCCGGACCCGTAGTGTCCGAGAGGGTCTTTGGCAGGATGATGAGCGGCTTCTTCGGCGCCCTAAGGCGTGTGGAGACGTAGTCCGGGTACAGGTACGGTGGGTGGATGTCGGCGTCGTCGCGCCGGTACCCGGCGTTTCCCCTTCTCGCCTGCTGGGTCATGACATATTCTCCTTCCCTTGCCCCTAACTTGCTCTACTCTCCTTGCTCCCCGCCTTCGCCAAGCCTGAAAAGCTTCGCGGCGTTCTCTTTAAGATCAGCGGCTTCACCTCATCCCGAAAGCTCGCCTTCTCGAAGTCCTCCATCCATTCTTCTTCAAGATCGAGTTGGAGCTGGGGCACTTCCTCGTGCTCCCCCAGGAGGGGCCGTGCGAGTGCGAGCTTTACCTCAACTGTCCCAAGTTCGGAGTCAGTCTGCTTCGAGCATGAAGCGGGCGAAGAACGCCGCCAACTCGTCGTGTGCATCCAGCGGCAGCACATGAGCGACGTACTGGTCCGGGCGCACCACCACCAGGCAGCCCTTGTCGCGATCGATTCCGCGCATCTCAAAGATATCATTACCACCTTTCAGATCGGGGCAGAACATCTTCTCGTAATCCACCAGTCCATAGCGGCCCTTGCGCGGTAGCAAGTAACCTGGCATCTCGTGCAGTGCCAGGTCACGATGGCCCTGCTGGAAGATAGCGCGCACATCGATTACTGAATCGACATCGGCTCCTTCGGGGGTGTAGCGGCGCACCGGCGAATCCGGCGAATCCTCCAGGAAGCGGCACAGAGCCCGGATGCCGGACGAGGCGCTGGTGGGATCCTGCCGGTCGGCAAAGACGAACACCCGCCATCGGCCATCGGCCTTCACGGCGTGGCCCAGATGCACCGGCTTGGCATCTGCCAGGCGGATCACCGGCGCCGAATGGAAGCGCTTGCCGATGGTCAGTCCCTCAGCCAGTGCCTGGTGGGTGGGCTCGGCAGAGATCAGCGAAGGGTAGTACTGCACGGCGGTGCCGGCGGTGAAGCGGCCCTGCTTGACGAAGTACTTCTGGAACTCCTTCGGGTCGACGCTATCGCTGCTGTCATCGCCTTCCGCCTTGGGTGGTGCGCTGAACATCTTGGCGAACTCTCGATCGAAGTCGATCAGCTCTTGGGCCACGGTTTGGCGTTCGGCGGAATAGGTGTGCAGCAGTTCAAGTGCACACTTGCCCTGGATGACCGAAGCTAGCTTCCAGCCCAAATTGAAGGTGTCGCCCATGGAGACGTTCATGCCCTGGCCGGCCTTGGGGCTGTGGGTGTGGCAGGCGTCTCCGGCGATAAACACGTGGGGAAAGCGCCCGCCGACTTCTTCTTCGGGGACGTCGTCGAACTTGTCACAGAGGCGTTGGCCGATCTCGTACACCGACCACCAGGCGATCTCTTTTACGTCAAGGGTATAGGGGTGCAGGATGCGCTGTGCCGCGGCGACCAGTTGGTCAGAAGTGATGTTGTGGCGGACGACCCGCTCTCCCTCGTTGAGCTTGTCCAGTTCGATGTACAATCGAACCAGATAGCCGCCTTCCCGGGGAATGACCAGGATGTTACCCTCGTTGGCGGAGTGGATCACCGCTTTCATGCGGATGTCCGGGAAGTCGGTGACCGCCAAGACATCCATGACCCCCCAGGCCTGGTTGGCCGAATCGCCTTGCATTGAGCGGCCCAGGGATTTCCTGACCGCACTGTGCGCCCCGTCGCAGCCCACCACATAGCGAGCCCGCACGGTCTCTATCTCGCCCTCGTGGACCGGGTCGGTCCTCTCGAGCGTCACCGTCACCGGATAGTCGCTACAATCAACCTTTACCCCCTCAGACTTTGGAGCATCGATCTCCAGATCGACCAGACGATGGGAGTAGTTCGGCTCCAGACGGGTGGGGGAGTTTCGCATCACGTTCAGGTAGAAGTCGTGGACCCGCGCCTGGTTGAGCACCACATGGGGAAACTCGGAGAGGTCATCCTCGGTGTCCTGCTCGCGTCCGCTGCGCACCATGTTCTGCCGGTTGCCTTCATCCGGGTTCCAGAACACCGTCTCGTTGATCCAGCAGGCTTCCTTTAGCACGCGCTCACTGAAGCCGAAGGCCTCGAACATTTCCATCGTGCGTACAGCTATACCATCCGCCTGGCCTAGCTTCAGGGGACCATCCTTCTGTTCAACGATGCGGGTCCTGATCTCCGGGAAAAGTGACATCTGCGCCGCCAGGGTCAGTCCACCCGGCCCGCAGCCGACTATCAGCACATCGACCTCTTCGGGCAGGCTGTCTGAGCTGGCAGGCTCGCCGACGGGCTCGTGAACCGTCGGATCACCGACGCGAAATCCGTTGAGATGAAATTGCATGAGGTACCTCAGTCAAGTTCCTAAATTTCGGTGTCTTGTCTTCCAAGTTAAAAGCTCCTCTTCGATCAACTCACGGCATCCGCTGCCTCCTCCTTGTGCTCCAGCGGACAATCCCTGCCTGCCCGACGCTTCAGACAGCCGGCTCCAGACTCCGAGCCTACCCAGGCGGGCCAAGGTTTTCCCCGGACTAAGCGAAAAGTTAGTTTTCGTATTCACAGGCTTTCCTTTTGATCGTATGCCCCACACCGAAACTGTCCCCAATCCTAGACGGACGCTCACCGGATGTCTAATCTTCTAAAGGGTGCTGAGCAGGCTACGGAGGCCGCCAGAAGGGCGGCCGAGGGGGAGATAGGGGCGCTGGAGGTAGGATTCTTTAGCCCCGCCATTTACCCCATTTTCCCCGAAATTATGAAGACCTACCGGTACAAGCGGGCTTACGTGGCCCGAAGGCGAAGCGACCCTAGCCTCACCCC
>DATACZ010000148.1:0-2375 GCA_036258795.1 Actinomycetota bacterium | reverse complement strand
GGTAGCCTCCTACAAGGTCGGGGTCAAGGTATTGGGTGATGCAAAGGGCGACAAAGTGACGGTATTCAAGTACCGTCCCAAGTCGGGCTACGCTTCCAAGGCCGGACACAGACAGCTCTACTCGCTCATCGAGATCACCTCCATCGGCACGGCAGCTTCCAAATCGAAGGATGGCGTCCGAGCAAAACCGACGGCTAGATCTAAAGAGGTTCCTTCTGGGCAGGAGGCCGCCGCCCAGAACCCGCAAGCGGTCGCCCCGGCCGCACCCAAGGACGAGCCCGGTCCGGCCTCCTCGGACGAGCCGGCCGCAAAGGGCAGCAAAGCCATGCCGCAACCTGAAGAAGGCAGCCAACCTGATAACCTGAAAAACGATGGCACATAAGAAGGGCGCGTCCTCATCGCGTAACGGAAGAGACTCTCAGGCCCAGCGGCTGGGCGTTAAGGTCTTTGGTGGCCAAACCGTCTCAGGAGGGGCCATCCTTGTGCGGCAGCGAGGCACCAGGATCCATCCAGGCACGCTGGTGGGCCGGGGCGGCGACGACACTCTCTACGCCAAGTCGGATGGCGAGGTGAAGTATCACCGGAGGGCTGGCCGGCACTACGTGAGCGTCGTTCCGCCAGGCTAATCTCGACTGCCCAAGCACGGCCCCCAGTAACCGCTCGGCCACACCCCTCGCTCCGCTCGCTCAGCCATGCGGTGCTCTAGCTTCCTCTTCCACTAACCTTGCGGGCGAACTTCACGGTGCTAGGCGGGCGCCACTATGGTTCTCTCTCATCGTTGGTTACGGTCAAATGAAGATGGCCGCACACGGATCGGGAAATTGAGATGCTGGTAGACGAGGCACACATCTTCGTCTCCTCGGGCAAGGGGGGAGACGGCGCAGCTTCCTTTCGAAAAGAGAAGTACGAGCCGAGGGGCGGACCGGATGGCGGCGACGGCGGCCGGGGAGGTTCCGTCGTCCTGGAGGCCTCAAGTGCTGTGGGGGACCTCGCCTGGCTGAAGAACCATCCCCATCAGCATGCAAAAGTAGGGAACAAGGGCGGAAAGAACAACCGGCATGGGGCGACCGCCGCCGACTTGGTTGTGCCGGTGCCTGTCGGTACCGTTGTCAGGGATGAGAACGGAGGCGTCCTTGCCGACCTCGCCTCGGAGGGCGACACGGTGGTGGTGGCCCAGGGTGGCCGCGGAGGGCGGGGCAACGCCTCTTTTGTGAGCTCCATCCGCCGCGCACCCTCCTTTGCAGAGCGTGGGGAGCCAGGCCAGGAGGTCTCGCTAAGGCTAGAGCTCCGACTCAGCGCAGACGTTGCGGTGATCGGCTTGCCGAACGCCGGCAAATCGACTCTCGTGGGTGCCCTGTCCGCCGCTCACCCCAAGGTGGCGGACTATCCCTTCACCACCCTGGAGCCGACCCTCGGAGTGGTCGAGAGGGGGGACATCAGGTTTACGATCTGCGACATCCCCGGATTGATCGAGGGCGCACATTCGGGGAAGGGTTTGGGGCTCAAGTTCCTACGGCATGGGCAGAGATCCGCCATATTTCTCCACCTGATCGACCTGAGCTCCGACACCGATCTCTGGGACGACTACCTTACGGTGAGAAAGGAGCTCGAGGCTTACCAAAGGGAACTAATCGATAGGCCGGTTGTTGTGGCTCTCAACAAGGTCGATCTCGTTACTCCAACGGAAGCCGAGAAGGCAGCTGCTCGGTTTGCAGAGGCAGGAGTAAAGGCGTTTCCAATCTCGGCGGCTCTTGGGCTCGGGCTGGAACCTCTGATCGAGAAGCTTGCGGCGGTTCTCGCCGAGGAGCGGATGAGGGTAAGAGCGGCGCAGGGATTCGAGCTGTTCCGGACCGCCGAACAGCCGCTGACCGTCAGGAGGGAGGGGACAGCCTGGAGAGTCGAAGGTGACGCTGTTCGCCGTTGGGTCGCCATGACCGATCTATCCAACCCGGAGGCAGTGGCCTACCTTCAGGGAAAATTGGAAAGGGCTGGCGTGGAGGACGAGCTGGCCAAAGCTGGCGCGGCCCCGGGTGATGAGGTCCGGATCGGCGCCTCTGAATTTAACTGGTGGCCCAAGGGAACACTACCGGGCGATACTGCCGGCACATCAGATGCCGCCCGGGCCAAGGGGCGTTAGTGAACCTCAAGCGAGTGGTCGTGAAGCTGGGCACCACGTCCCTGACCGGCCCCGATGGCGAACCTGATCGCCGGCGTATTCGCAAGATCACCGAGCAGGTCGCGGAGCTCAGGAAGCAGGGAATAAGCTGCGTCATCGTTTCCTCCGGAGCAATTGCCGCCGGGATGCAGCCTTTGGGTCTGAGCAAAAGGCCCTCCGACATGCCGACGCTTCAGGCGGCTGCATCTGTGGGGCAGCG
>DATACZ010000147.1:0-8394 GCA_036258795.1 Actinomycetota bacterium | reverse complement strand
GGACGCCCCCACCGTGTCGGTCATGAAGCCCGGTGTGAGGGTTTTTCAAATAGAGGCTGGGCAACCGGATCTCTCCAAAGAGGATATTCCGGCTCACCTTCCCGAATTCACCGCCAACCTCATTCGAGCGGTCGAGGGCCGAGGCGACGTCTACGACGTCATTCATAGCCATTACTGGCTATCCGGGAGGGTGGCGTCAAAACTCGCCGAGCGCTGGTCGATTCCTTTCGTGCACACATTTCACACTCTGGGCCGCGAGAAGAACAGGGCTCGCAGGCCGGGTGAGCTGGCGGAGCCGGAGGGCCGCCTGCTGGGAGAGGCGCGGGTGATAGCGGATGCCTGCGCCATCATTGCCTCCACGATCGACGAGCGCAAAGGGTTGTTGGAGCTCTATGCCGCCCACCCGGAGCGGATCCATCTGGTTCCTCCCGGAGTCGATCATGAGTTCTTCCGCCCGGCTGGCCGAGAAAAGGCCAAGGCTGAGCACGGACTTGCCGGCAAGCAGGTAATGCTGTTCGTCGGACGCCTTCAGCCTCTCAAAGCGGCTGACACAGCCATTAGGGCGTTTGGACTCCTTGTTGATTGGGGCCGAGTGGAGTTGAGGGACACTCGCCTGGTCATCGTGGGAGGCTCGAGCGGGCCTTCCGGGACCGGGGAAGTTGAGAGGCTGGCCCAGTTGGCCCGCAGTCTGGGAGTAGAGGATGGAGTCAGCTTTGTGCCGGCGCAGCCACACAGCTCCATGCCGGGTTTCTTCCAGGCTGCCGATGTTTGCCTGGTTCCCTCTCATACCGAGTCGTTTGGTCTGGTAGCACTGGAGGCCCAAGCTTCTGGCGTTCCGGTGATCGGCTCCGCAGTGGGGGGCCTTCGATCGATCGTTCGTCACGGCCAGACCGGCTTTCTGGTACAGCCGGGGAACGCCGAGTCCTTTGCCGAGCGTGCCTGGAGGGTGCTCTCAGACCCGAGACTGGCTGCCAGCATGGGGCGGCTTGCAGTGTGCTCATCGGAGGAGTTTTCCTGGGAGCGATCCGCTGGTGAGATCCACGACATCTACTCGGCCGGCGTCCTGAATGGGGACTGCAAAGCGGGTTTTCCGGGGAGCGGGAATAAAGTTTTGGGTTCGCGAACAATTATGTTTCGGGGCCCTTGACGGGTTTTTCGGCCCGTAGATAATGACGCAGTCCCGAGCAAACCAGGGGTCTCCGGCAGGTAAAGCGGGCCTGGTTGAGTGTCAGGGACCTCGTTCACTCCCCACTGGTTCTTAGGAATTCGTTCCTTTGGGCTGGCTAGAGTGACTCGAGGTCCTACCTCAACGAAAGGTGGCGCCCCCGCCGGAAGCCCAGGAAAAGTTGGGGACACCTAAGGCCCAAGATGCCGGAAGGTTCAAGTCACGCTGTGTTCGGGGAAGTGCGCAGCGGGGCAAGAGCCCAGGGTACCTTGGGCCTTACCCATTGATCGGCACGCCTCGCCTTGCGACCCGACTCATAGGATCCAAGGGTCTCGACACGCCTTGACTTAGATTCGAGGTCGCGAAGAAACTTCCTGGCTCCGTATTGACCCTTCTGGGGGAGCCCCTATAAATTCCGGCTGTCCCGAGCAGTTCTTGGCAATCCACCGGGCAGCCGACGATTGCCCGAGCTGCTCCGGATACCTTAGGGCTCAGGGACATAAAGGCAGTGCGGCTTTGATCTTCTCAGGAGGTCAGGTTGTAAGGCCGGAGGACCTTGGGCCTTAAGCTTTTTTGGGCTCTTCCCGAAGCTACTGGTACCAAGAAACGGCCTACCCTCGCCTCTATACTCCGGTTATCAACACCAGTGTCGCGGTGATCGGCTCCGGGAAGATGGGGGAGATCATCGCGGCTGGAATCGTCCGCTCCGGATACCGACCTGCAGATCAGGTGTACGTAACCGATGTATCCACTGAGCGGGTTCGGGAGGTGGCGGGCAAGTACGGCCTCAAGGCCGCTCAGGGCAACCGAGACGCCGTAAGCAAGGCTCGGACCGTGCTGGTGGCCGTCAAGCCTCAGGATATCGATGGCGTTCTTGAAGAGATAGGCCCCGGCCTCACCGGCGACCACCTTCTGGTGTCAATTGCGGCGGGTATACCCACCGACTTCTACGAGCAGCGGCTCCCTGCCGGTACTGCGGTGGTAAGGGCAATGCCTAACGCAGCGGCACAGGTTGGGGAGGGGATGGCGGCCATCTGCGCCGGCCGAAACGCAACGGAAGAGCATCTGGAGGTGGCCGAGGGTCTACTCTCCAGCGTCGGCCGGGCGTTGCGGGTGCCGGAGTCTTACATGGATGCAGTAACCGCCATCTCAGGGTCCGGTCCCGCCTACTTTGCTCTTTTCGCTGAGGCGATGATCGAAGCCGGGGTTTTGACCGGGCTCCCCAGAGCGGTGGCGTCCGATCTCGTGATTCAGACCATGGTGGGAACGGCGGCGATGATGCGAGACGGGAGAATGCAACCGGTCCAGGTCAGGGAGGCCGTCACCTCACCCGGAGGAACAACCGCCATGGCTCTATTGGCGTTGGAGCAGGGACGACTTAGGGCTGCAGTGTTGAATGCAGTTCAGGCGGCGACTGACCGGGCCAAATCCATGGTGAGGAACGGCAAGAAGTAACTCCACGCCGGGCGGAGTGCTTAGTTTGGCTTAGCCACCCGCCTTTTTGGCCGCTTTCTTGGCTTTCTTGGCCGCTTGGGCCGCCTCATTCTTCGGGCGCTTCTTTTCCTTTGGAGCCGGCTGCTTGGGCATGAGCCTTCCTCCTGGCTATCAGCTGCTGTGCCGCCTGTGCGACGGAGGCGTCTGGAGCTGGTTGAGAAAAATAATACGGCTTGGGCTCAATGGTCCGGGGTGTTCTTGATGGTTATCCACTACATGAAAAGTCGCTCTAGGTCCCACCAGGGGCGGGATGTATACTTCGCCCCGAGGTGAGCTAAGTGGCTCGTGAGAAACAGAAGTTTGAATTCTTGACCGTGAGCGAGGTCGCTCAGCTTATGCGCGTTTCCAACATGACCGTCTACCGGCTCATCAAGGCCGGTTCACTCAAAGCGGTGCAGGTTGGAAACCGCTACCGCGTCAAAGAATCGGACGTTCACCAGTACCTGGACGATCACTACGTCAGGGCGGTGTAGCGGCACAACGTTAGTTCACCGGCTCAGTTTCGTAGGATCGCGCTCACTCCCAAATTCCACGAATCGGTCTTGCGTCATTACGCCCAGGAGAATCAAAGCGCGCTGCGGATGAGAGGGAACCTTGGTGGCGCGCGTAGCGCAGGCTGAGCTCACCGACCGGCTGTTAGCTTCCCGGGGAACAATTGCCTTACTGGGGGGCATCGATACCGGAAAGACCAGCTTTGGCTTGGGGCTCGCGGAGGCCGCCAGATCTCGAGGCATCTCGGTGGCTTACGTGGATGCCGATATTGGACAGTCCACCATTGGGCCCGCCACATGCGTCGGACTGAAGTACTGCAACGCCCTAGCCAAAGTCGATGCCGGCACGGTGGCAACGGCCGACGAGCTTGGATTTGTGGGATCTACCTCCCCCGAGGGTCACCTGCTGCCTCTGGTCACCGCAACGGCGCGCCTAGTGCACCGCGCTCGAGAGGCCGGCTGTGAGATCGTTATCGTCGATACCAGCGCCATGATTTCAGGCGTCTACGCCGAGATCCTCAAATATCACAAGCTCGATCTCATTCGCCCAGCTTCCGTGGTGGGCTTTCAGCGTGGGGAAGAGCTCGACCCCATTCTCGGGTTGGTCCACCGCTTCCTTCCAGCGCAGACCACGGCTTTGAAGGTGGACTCCACGGTACTGGAGAGGAGCGCCGAAGAAAGGCTCGGCAGCAGGGAAAAGACCCTTGCTGCCTACTTCAAGCCGCCTTTGTTCCGGTGGCGGGTTAAGTCCACGGTCTTCATGCCCGTCCTTCCTCCGGACACGGACTTGAGCCGGCTGGACGGCCTGGTGGTGGGGCTGGAGGATGGCAAAGGCAGGTGCCGCGGACTTGGGCTTCTCGAGTACGACGATCGGGAAAGAGTGCTCAGAATGGTATCGTCGGTGAAGGAAGGAGCCAGAGGTTTGAGATTGGGCTCCGTCCGCATCACCCCCGAAGGAAAGACCCTGGGCCGAGTGACGGTTCGGGAAATCTTCGGCAACTAGAACTCGAGGAAAGGCTGCTGAGTGTCATCGGTCGTAAAGAAAAGAAGAAAAAAGATGCGCAAGAAGAAGCATAAGAAGATGCTGAAAAGGACCAGGTGGCAGCGGCGCCAGCAGGGCAAGTGACCTAGAGAGAGGGTTGCACGAGGGTTTCGGCTGCATAACCTTCCTCTCAGACTTCGGGCTGAAAGACGAGTACGTTGCAGTATGTAAGGGGGTGATCCTCACCATCGCCCCTGAAGCCCAAATACTCGACATAACGCACCAGGTTTCCCCTCAAAACGTCCGCGAAGCCGCACTCCTCCTCGAGAGAGCTGTCGGGTTTATGCCGGTTGCCGTCCATTTGGCGGTGGTGGATCCGGGAGTTGGAACCGCTCGAAGGCCGGTAATCGCCGAGAGCGCTGACGGCTCGGCATTCGTCGGACCGGACAACGGTCTTCTCCGGCCCGCCCTGGCGCGCCGGGGAGGGGTCCGGCGCTGCCGCATCATTGCAAATTCTGAGCTGATGCTCCCTGTTCCATCCCGCACATTCCACGGCAGAGATATCTTTTCGCCGGCTGCCGCCTATCTGTTCCGTGGGGTTCCCGTCGAGGACTTCGGTCCCGAAATACTGCCGGAATCACTGGTCGAGCTTCCGGTGAGCCTCGCAAGACTCGAAGATGACAGGTTCCACGCCGAGGTCATCTATATCGATCACTTCGGAAACTTGGAGCTGAATCTAAAAGCTTCGGATCTGGGGCGGATTGGAGCGACGGTAGGGTCACGGATCGAGCTTCAGATAGGGGGCATGCGGCTTGAGGTGCCATTTGAAGCCACCTTCGACTCGGTACCGGAGGGTGGTGTCGTTCTGACCGAGGACTCTGCCGGCTCTGTGTCCATCTCTGTTAACCGGGGAAGCGCTGCCCAGGTCTTGCTGTCCGGCAGGCGAACGGGCTCCAAAGCGGTTCTTCGTCTTGCCGAGGGCGGCTCCGGTGTCCCGGCTCCTCACTACTAGCGAACGATGGCGTCCTGCATCTGCATGACGCCCAGGAGGCCCATTACCACGATGACCAACAGAAGGATCGCTATCGCTAGCATGGTATTTCGTCTCACGGCGGCAGGATATAACGGTGATCGAGCTGAGTCTGAGCCGCTGGCAACCAAGCTCGAAGAACAGCTTCAAGCACAAGGGGGCCCATGACGCAGCTTTTGTATTGGATCATCGTCGGTGGCATCGCAGGGTGGCTCGCCAGCCTGGTAACCGGAACCGACTGGCGCATGGGGTGCTTGCTGAACATCGTGGTCGGGGTGGTTGGCGCGGTTATCGGCGGCTGGGTGTTTCGACAGCTGGGCCTGGTTCCTCCGCGGGGGGCCTGGGTTGGTACCATCGTGGTCGCCTTTGTAGGTGCCACGATTCTGCTTGTGATCGTACGCCTAGTGTCACCCCGCTGGTGAAGTCTTTCTAGACGAGCTGTCGGCCTATTCGCCCATCTGGAGGCAGAGCTCGCAGATGCTGCGCTCCAGAGTTTCTAAGCCCTCGGCCTTACCCACGCAGACCGCAACTCCGGCCCGCGCAGCTTCTTGCCTCAGGGAATCGTCCACGTAAGCCGTGTAGAGGATGATGTTCTGTCCCGGGATGGACTTAAGGATTCGTTTCGAGGCTTCCAGGCCGTTCATGCCTGCCATGGAGTAGTCGATAACCATGACGTTGGGATGGTGTTGAGAAGCAAGCTCAACCGCTTGAGCTCCGTCACTTCCCTTGCCGACCACGTTGAACCCGTCGAGCTCCAGGAGAGACGCCAGCATCTCGAGGACATGTTTGGTGTCGTCCACCACCACTACATCTATGGGCAAGGGACCCTCTCATTCCCGGCTCGGATACTTGAGCAATTGAGATTACTTCAGATCTTTCTGAAACTTCACGCCGACCCATGGATCTTGGGGCTCTCAGCTACAGTGGGCTGATGGTGTTGTTTCAGACCGGCCGGTGTTCGTCGCGCCTGCCGGAACTTCCTTGAAGTGTCCCGAGGGCGGGGGCGAGGCAGGTATTGACTGATCCCTCTGCGGTCGGAATCCCAATAGCGGCACTGGCCGGCGCCGCTTCCTTCCTCTCGCCCTGCGTGCTGCCCCTTCTGCCCGCTTACCTGTCGTATGTTTCCGGGGTCTCTGCCGACATGGTCACGTCGGGGCAGGCCTCTCCCAAGCGACTGCTGCTTCCGACGGTGGTGTTTGTGCTGGGCTTCACCACTATCTTTGTGGCCCTGGGGACATCAGCCAGCCTGGCAGGTTCGATGGTTCAATCCAACAGACAGCTGTTGACGCGCGCCGGAGGCGTGCTGGTGATCCTGATGGGCCTTGCCTTTGTCGGCCTTCTCCCGATTCGGTCGCTGTACTCGGAGCGCCGGCTCTTGGTCAACAAAGGCGGCTCTGTGGCGGGAAACTACCTGCTGGGCCTGAGCTTTGCGGTGGGGTGGACTCCCTGCATCGGGCCTACCCTGGGAGCCATGCTTGTAATCGCCTCCCAAGCGGACACGGCACGGCGGGGAGCTCTCCTCCTGACCGTTTACTCGCTCGGCCTGGGAGTTCCTTTTGTTCTGTCAGCCCTGGGCGTCGCCCGGGTAGCCGGAGCGCTCCGGTTCTTTCGCAAACACCAGCAATCAATACTGAGGTTCAGCGGTGGAATCCTCGTGGTGTTCGGGGTGCTCTTGTTCTTTGACCGGGTATTCGTCATCTCTAATCTCTTTCAAAGGTGGATGGTGGCCGCCGGCCTTGACGAGTTGATCGGCATTTGAGCTCAGTAGTCCTTTTCGGGCGGCCCGGCTGTCACCTCTGCGATGACGCAAGGGAGGCACTGGCCGAGGCGGAAATTACTTTTACCGAGACAGACATCACGACCGATCCAGGGCTGGAGGCTGAGTTTGGGACCCTCATTCCCGTCGTCGAGGTGGCCGGTACTCCCGTGTTCTTCGCCGGCATGGACCCCCGCGAGCTGGCGGAGCTTGTGGAGGAGGCCCTGGAGGACGAATAACCAGTTGTTGCGCCGCCTAGTAAGATACGGCCCCCCGACCATTTAGAGCTTGATTGAAGCGCGAGTGAACAGGTCAAGGCGGATTCCCGAAGCTACGGTGGGCCGGCTGCCCATCTACCTTCGGGCGCTCAAGGAGATTGACGGCCAGCGAGCTGCCACGGTCTCCTCGGACGAGTTGGCGAGGCTTTCCGGTGTAAACGCGGCCAAGGTGCGGAAGGACCTTTCGTATCTGGGCACCTACGGGATTCGAGGAGTGGGGTACGACGCCAAGCTCCTGGTGATGCAGATTTCCCGTGAGCTGGGGCTGACCAAGGACTGGCCGGTTGCCCTTATCGGCTTCGGAAACCTGGGCCGGGCCCTCGCCGGCTACAGGGGATTCGGCGAGCGCGGCTTCCAGATTGCAGCCATCTTCGACACCGACCCTGCGAAGGTGGGCGTAAGGATCGGAGATCTGGTAGTTCGCCACCTGAGAGAGCTCAGTGAGATTGCAAGGCAGGAGCAGATTGCCATCGCCATGATCGCTACACCGGCGGCGGAGGCCCAAGGGGTCGCGGACCATGTCGTGGAGGCTGGGATAACCTCCATCCTCAACTTTGCTCCCTGCTTTATTCGGGTCCCGCCACGAGTCTCGATAAGGAAGGTCGACCTATCGATGGAGCTGCAAATCCTGTCTTTCTACCAGCAGGGAAAGGCCGTGGACGCTTTACGTAGCTAGCCCTCCACCGACTCATGCCTAGGCTGGCTGAGGTTGGCTCTCCTTCATGGCTTTTTCTGTGCGGCTCAGCGCCCTGAGGTGAATCACGAAGAGGACGGTGGAGATCACGAGGTAGATGAATGCAGGTACCTTTTCCGAACCGCGGACCCTGACTGCTGAGACCTCCACGGGCGGGGGAACGCCGGGCTGGCCGCTGACATCGATACTCGCAAAGGGCACGTTGGGCTTGATCTTGTCGCCCTCTCTGAAGGCGATCTCGACCAGTTTCCCGGGCTTGTCGGAGGTAAGGTCGAATGTTCCTCCCGGGCTGTTCACCGATATCAAGGGCTGGCCCGGGGACACCGGATCTCCTGGCTTTACGAGAAGCTTCGCCACCTCACCGTCGGACTGATTGTTCAAGCTCCCGCTGTTGACTTCCGACGTCGCCACCGCCTTTCCCATGGCGACCACCGAGTCCTTTCCGGCCACGTTTTCCTCTTTCATCCTCACATCGGTGATCTCGAACTCATCCTCAACGAGCCT
>DATACZ010000146.1:0-2410 GCA_036258795.1 Actinomycetota bacterium | reverse complement strand
CCGGTCCATCAGCATGTCCACGCTCTTCTTGCCGAGCTTGACGCTCATCAAGGCGACGTACCCGGCGATTGCCAGGCTCGCCACCGCATCAACTCGGGGATAACCAAGCCGGACCAGCACCAGGCCGACCAAAACCATGGTGGAGGTCAGCAGATCTGCTCGGAAGTTGAGTGCGTCGGCCTCCAGCGCGGGGCTGCGGGTTTCCACAGCGATCCTTTTCAAGATGGTGGAGCGGTTCGCGTCCACGACGATCGAGAGGATGATCACCGCAAACGCGTACCAGGTGGCTTCTACCTCAGACTCCCCGGTCCTAAGGTGGGTTATCGCTCGCACGGCGATGTATATGGAGAGGGCCAGAAGCGCCAGCGTCTCCACGAGCGCGGAAAGGTTCTCCGCCTTGCCGTGCCCATAGGGGTGGTCCTCATCCGGAGGGCGGGAGGCGATTCTGACCGCGATGTAGGTCAGGCCCGTGGCTGCCGCATCGAGAGCAGAGTGCGCCGCTTCGGAAAGAAGAGCCAGGCTTCTGGAGGCCAGGGCCGCGGCCACCTTTGCCGCCACCAGCGCGAGGGCCACAAAAAGGGAGATAAGGGCGGCTCTGTAGGCTCTGCGCTGTAGCGTGGGGTTGATTGGCTGGCCAGCCATGACCGCCGAATTCTAATCGGGCGAAGGGAATGCCCGTTATGGCAGGCGTTCGTTAGTGCACAAGAGCCCTCCGGGCGAAATCGCGTCCCCTGTCGGTGAGTGCCAGGGATCCGTTTTGCTGGTTCAGCAAACCCGCCCGGCTGGCCCGGGATATCACCTGAGATCGAAACTCCGGTTCCCACCCGAGACTGGCGTCGATATGCTCCAGCCGGCTCTCTATCTCCTGCTCCTGGAGCCCTTCGTGGTTGAAAAGATGGGCGGCGAGCATCTTCTGGGCAAACTCCCACCGCTGCCTCGCCCTGCGGCGAACTATGGCCATCAACCCTCGTTGCGGGGCAAACAGGAAGCAGGCGACGAAGGCCGCGCCGATTACCGTGGCCATGGATCCGGCGATCGACACGTCGAGTTGTCGAGCGAGCAGATAGCCGGCCGGGGCTGACCCCGCCGCCAGGCTGATCGATAAGGTCAGCATCTTTCCCAGCTTGTCGGTTAGCAGCAACGCCGCTGCCGGAGGCCCGATCATGAGGGCCACAACCAGGATGGATCCGACCGCATCGAAGGCTCCCACCGCAGTGACCGACACAAAGATCATCAGGACCAGGTGCAGAGCTCCGGGGGAAAAGCCTAGTGCTGCCGCTAGGCCCGGATCGAAGGTTGACAGCTTCAGCTCCTTGAAGAAGGTAAGGATAAAGGCGGCGTTGGCAAGCAGAATCAAACCCATGACCCAAGCTGCCCGGGGGCCGAGGTCCAAACCTCCCGGCGCAAACCGTTCCTGGGGCGCTAGGGCGATCTCACCTAAGAGCACTGCGTCGGTGTCCAGATGTACCTCGCCCGCGTATCGGGTGATAAGGATGACCGCGATGCTGAAAAGGAATGGAAATACCAGGCCGATCGCGGCGTCCTCGGCCACGAGCCCCGAGCGCTTGAGCAGCTCCACGAGATATACGGTCAAAAGACCGACCGCCGCCGCTCCGGCAATCAGCAGGGGCGAGGACAAATCTTCCACGACGAAGAAGGCGAGCACGATTCCGAGGAGCACGGTGTGGGTGATCGCGTCGCTCATCAATGACATCCGGCGTAGCACCAGAAAGGTTCCCGGAAGGGCACAGGCCGCGGCTACCACCATGCCGACGACTACGACCTCCCATTCGTAGACGCTCACGCCTCTCCCTCCGACAGCACCTCGGCCAGCTCCGCCTCCGGACTCTCTTCCCTGGCAACCAGCCGTTGAGCTACCTCACGCCCTGGATCGGTGATCACCCAGCCGTCCCCCTTTCGGGCCACCAGTCGCCGTTCCTCGAGCGCCTCCAGCGACGGTCTGACGTCCGTTACCTCAGGTCTCATTGCGGTGATCGCCTCTGAGGTGTGGGGATGATCTCCCTCGTGTTGAAGCGACAGGACGTACAGATCCATGAGCAAGACGTCCGAGCGGAGCCGTCTGCGGTTTCTGCGCTCCTGCACGACGCGAACCAGGAGCCCTCGGTGAGGGGCGAACAGCATCGAGACCATGACGATGGTGATGGCCATTAAAACGATCGTGGGTCCCGTGGGCAGCCGCTCGACCGTTGAGCTGAGAAGCGCGCCCGCCGTCCCGGCAAACGCCCCCACGGCAGCAGCGATCAGGACCATGATCCCGAAGCGGTCGGTCCACTGGCGGGCGGCCGCGGCCGGAGCGACCACCAGGGCGCTCATGAGCACTACCCCTACCGCCTGCAGCCCTATCACTATGGCCACCACCAGCAGAGTCGTAAGCATGGCCTCCAAAGCC
>DATACZ010000145.1:0-3532 GCA_036258795.1 Actinomycetota bacterium | reverse complement strand
GGCTTTTATCGCGGCGAGGGAGCTGACAGCGAAGGTGAAGGTGGCTTTTACCTGTGGGCTTACGACGAAGTTCGGTCGATAGCGCCCGAGGCGGTCGAGTACTACGGGGTAACTCCTGACGGCAACTTCCAGGGCAGAAATGTTCTATCGGCAAAAGGGGATAAGCCTCCAGCCTCCGCCAGGGCAGCGCTCATGCGTGCACGCATGGCTCGTCCCCGGCCGGTCAGGGACGAGGAAATACCGGTCTCCTGGAATGGGCTGGCCATCTCTACATTCGCAGAAGCCGGAGCTGCGTTTGGACGGCAGGATCTCTTGGAGGCCGCGCGCCGGGCGGCCACGTTCGTCCTTCAGTACCTCAGGGATCCGGCTACCGGTGACCTGCTTCACTCCTACAAAGGGAGGCAGGCCGGGGGCCCAGGCATGCTCGAGGACTACGCCTATCTGACCGAGGGTCTGTTCGACCTGTGGGAGGCGACTTTCGAGCCCACATGGATTGAGCCTGCTCAACAGCTAACCGACCGAATGCTGGAGCTGTTCTGGGACTCCAAGGAAGGTGGGCTCTCTACGGCCGTGGGCCATGGTGGGTCGAGTGATCCCGTGGAGGAATATACGGATGGAGCGACACTCTCAGCAGCGGCAGTGGCCTCCGTGGTTCTTCAAAAGTTAGGCACGCTGACGGGTGATCCTGACTACTGGGAGAAAGGCTTTGCGGTACTGAAGGCCGCTGAGCCCTCCATCGAGGCCAACCTCGATGAATCGGCGGCGATGCTGTTGGCCTTGGACTTCGCCATATCCGATCCCACCGAGATCGTAATTCTTGGACCTCGAACCGATTCAAGGACCAGCGCCCTGCTTCGAGAGGTGTGGGATCGATATCTTCCCCACAAGGTTTTGGCTGGCGCCCCGCCGAGCTTCCCTTGCGCCATGCTGGACGGCAAGGAACAGGTAAACGGTCAGCCCACCGCCTATGTCTGCCGGGGTGGCGTTTGCCGGCCGCCCATAACGGATCCTGGCGACCTTGGGCGCGCCCTTAGGTTATGGAAGGAACCAACCTCCAGCCAGGTGACGAAAGCCACGAACCTCATGGCCAATGCGATTCAGACCAGGCACTTCTTCGACAATCTCGACAACCCTTCCTGGATCGGGCCGTTAAAAGATGCGGGCCTCTTTGAGAACCCTCCCGCGGCGATTCACGATTATGCCAAGGGCACCGTGGGGTCGCCGCCATGGCCACAATCCCAGTACCTGGCAAGAATGGCCTCGCTCAGTCCCGAGGCGGTTCATCAGGTGGCGATGGACCTGGCCGAGGGGGACAACGTCCTCATTCACGAGGATCTTGCAGATGCCGCCCTCAGCATGCCGGCGGACTTGGCCGCGGACTTCGTCCCAAAGGCCAAGGAATGGCTCAAGTCCCCATATCAGCTGCATCTTCCTGAGAAGCTGGGTCAGCTTGTGCGCCGGCTGGCTGAGGGGGGACGAAGTGACGAGGCCCTAGACCTGGCGCTCAGTTTGTTGGAGCTGCAACCTGGTCCGGCGGGGGCTGCAAACGATGTGATGTCGGGTCCGCCGGAGCCGGTCGCTCGCTTCAACAAATTCAACTACGAGCAGATCCTGGAGAAGGACGTCCCAGCTCTCGTGGTCCAAGGCCAGATGAGGTCGCTAGAGATGCTCTCGGACCTACTGGAGTCGGCCATTCGATACTCTCACCAAAGCGGCCAGGATGTGCCTCCCGAGGACTACTCGCACCTCTGGCGTCCGGCGATCCACGGTCACGAGCTGAACGTTGACAAGACCCTGCGGAACTCGCTGGTCTCGGCGGCGGTCGAAGCGGTGGAGCAGATTGCCAGGTCAAATCCATCCAAGGTGCCCGAGCTCGTGGAAGCGTTGGAGCGCCGCGGATGGCACCTGTTCAGGCGTATAGCCCTGCACCTTTTGAGGGTGTGGCCGGAGGAGGCAACCGAGCAGATCAAGAGTCATCTAAAGGATCGCCATCTCTTCGACGATCCCCACTTTCACTACGAGTACATGATGCTCTTGCGGGAGCACTTCTCGGAGCTTACCGATGAGGAACAGGCCACCATCCTGGACTGGGTGTCGGAAGGGCCGAAATTCGATCTCTGGAGGTCCGACTTCGAATTGTCGGCCGCGGATCCCTCGACCGACGAGGTACTCGAGCGTTATTCCCGGCTGTGGACGCTCAAGCGGTTAACGATTCTGGAGGAGGTGCTTCCGCCCGAATACCGGAAGCTAGTCGACCAGATCACCCAAGAGATCGGACATCCCGAGCACCCCGAGTTTGTCAACTATCTGCCGCCAGGGCGCTCGGACCCGACCACTCCCAAACAGGGCGACGACCTGCACGAAATGTACGTAGAGGACATCGTCGAGTTTTTGAGGGATTGGCGGCCGTCACCGGGTCTTGGCAACCCGACCGTGGAGGGACTGGCCAGAAAGCTGGCAGCCGTGGTTGCAGCTGAGCCGGTTAGGTTTGCCGCTTCCGCGGATCGTTTTCAGGGTCTCGATGCAGTCTATGCCTGGGCGGTGCTTCAAGGGCTTCGGGAAGCTGCCGAGGGATATGAATTCGAGTGGAGGGGAGTCCTCGAGCTTTGCCGGTGGGTGTCGACGTTGGCCCTGGAGGAGGACCCACACCGGTGGGCACCGGCCCGGCTGGAGGCGGCCCGTCTCTTATCGGCAGGCTTCTCCCAGGGCGTGGGGCAGATGCCCTTCGAGCTGCGCTCCAAGGCTTGGGAAGCTCTCAGACCCCTAACTGAGGGTACGGATCTCGTGGTCAGCTCCCACGCTCGGGGATCACGACCTCTGGGTGCCGGGGCTCCGCCGAACGTAAGCCTCATTGCAGAGTCCCTGCATGCAGTAGTTCGTTACGCCCTGTGGGTGCGGAGGTATTTGGAGAGTACTCCCAATGCCAGGCAGCGCTTGATCCGCGGATTCAAGGAGACGCCTGAGGTCGTCAAGGTTCTCGACACTCATCTCGGTCCAAAGGCGAATCCTACGCCGGCCATCCAGGCCGTTTACGGTCAGTGGTTTCCCTGGCTGATGCTCATGGACTCCCGGTGGACCGGGGAGCGCATCGGGAAGATCTTCCCGAAGGATCCCGAAGAGGCGGACCTCCGAGATGCCGCTTGGGACGCCTACATAATGGCGAGCCCACCCTTCGATCAGCTTCTCGAGGTTCTCGGCCCGGAGTACGAGAGGGCGGTGGACCGCTCTCGGGAACCTTCAGCTGCGCCAATCGGCGGGGGCGTCCCTCAGCACAAGCTCGCCGAGCACCTCATGGTCTTCTTCTTCCGAGGAAAGCTCAGCATGGAGCAACCGGGTGGCTTGCTGTCGCGGTTCTTCAAGAATGCTCCCGATGAGCTGAGAGCCCACGCAATTGCGTTTGTGGGACATACCGTCCAGGCGCAGCAGGTCGAGTTGCCCGGCGCCTTCCTTATGAGGCTCTCCAGCTTCTGGGAGCGGCGCCTCCAGGAGGCGAAGATTAATCCGGCGGATCACCAAGCGGAGCTTGCCGCAT
>DATACZ010000144.1:0-21421 GCA_036258795.1 Actinomycetota bacterium | reverse complement strand
GCGGCACCGTGCGCCCAACGTCCCTGAAAGGGATTGACGATGAACATCGGAGCGGCCGAGGGGTTCACCGGCATCGGAATCTGTTTGGCGGAGGCCTCCAGCTTGCGAAGAGCACTTGCCAGGCTCTGGGGCCTTCCGCTTATCCCTGCTCCTACCCGGTCTGCCTGGAACTCCCTCGAGCGGGACAGCGCGAGCTGGACTACCAGCGCCGCAATGGGGGCCACGATGCTGGCCACGAGCAACCCGACGATGCCCCCTGGGCTTTCTTCGTCATCTCCGCCGCCGAAGATCGCACCCCATCTGGCCATCGTGGCGATGAACGAGATGGCTCCGGCGATGGTGGCCGCTACGGAAGCGATGAGGATGTCCCGGTTACGAACGTGCGCCAGCTCGTGGGCAAGGACTCCCTCGAGCTCCTCGGCAGTGAGCCGTTGCATTATGCCCTCGGTCACCGCCACTGCGGCATGCTCGGGGTTCCGCCCGGTGGCAAAGGCGTTGGGTTGGTCGGATGGAATCACATAAAGGCGGGGCATGGGCAGGTTGGCCCGCCGGACCAGGTTTTCGGTCATTTGGTAGAGCTCGGGGGCTTCGGCTCTCGTCACCGGCCGGGCTCGGCTCATCTTGAGCGCAATCTTGTCCGAGTACCAGTACGAGCCCAGGTTCAGGACGGCCGCGAATATCAGGCCCAACAAGGCGCCGCCTCGACCACCGAGAGCACTTCCAAGACCCACCAGAAGGCCGGTAAGCGTACCGAGAAGCAGAACTGTTTTGGCGTTGTTCTTCATCGCTAATCCTCCAATCAAGATTACCTGGAGGGCAGAAATACTGCCTTGGTTTGGTGCCTGTGGAGGTGCCAAAAGCCCCTAAAAGGGGACGGATTGCCGGGCGAGCTGTCCAAACAAATCGGGCAGCACCCCGACCACCAATACGACCGCCGAGGTGGCGGCCAGAGCTCCGGCCAGGGGAACGGGAACCTTGATTACCCTGGAGTCCTCAGCCTCGTCGAAGAACATCCGCTTCACCACCGCGGCATAGTAAAAAAGGGCAATCACGGTGTTGATCGCCATGATCACTGCAAGCCACACACCCTGGCCGTCTATCAGCGTCTTGAAGACGAAGAACTTGGCCGCCCAACCTGCCAGGGGAAACATCCCCGCCAGTGACAGCAGAAAGATGGCCATTACCAGCGCCAGGGCAGGTGCTCTCGAGAACAGGCCGGCGTAGTCGCTCACCAGGTATCCGCCGCCTTTTCGGCCAAAGGCAATTGCGGCGGCAAAGGCCCCCGTCTCCATGAAGGCGTAGATCAGCAGATATGCCACCGAAGCAAAGAAGACCTCGTTGTTGAGGTCACGATTGGTTGCACTGGCTACGCCGAGCGGAATGAGGATGTAGCCCGCCTGGCCAATGGAGGAGTAGGCGAGCAAGCGGATCAAGTGCCTCTGCCACAGGGCCACCAGGTTCCCAAAGGTCATGGTGAGCACTCCCAGCAGCCCCAGGAACGGTCTCCATACGTCCGCAAGTCCGCCAAAGGCGATAAACATGACCTGGAAAAGACCGACGAAGCCTGCGGTCTTCGACGCCACCGAGAGAAACGCCGCTATCGGTACGGGCGATCCCTCGTAGGTGTCGGGGACCCACCACTGGAACGGAAAGATGGAGACCTTGAAACCGAACCCCACGATGATGAAGAAGATGCTCAGGATGGCGATCTGGTCGAGCCCAGAACCGGCTTCAAGTGCCTGCGATATTGCCGTGAGGTTGGTAGAGCCCGTCAGTCCGTAGATGAGGCTCATGCCAAAGAGCATCACCGTGGTGGACAAGACGCCGAATAGAAAGAACTTGAGCGACGCTTCATTGGACTTGACGTCCGACTTCCTCACTCCAGCCAGGACGAAGGTCGGCAGCGATATGAGCTCCAGCGCCACGAAGATCAGGATCAGGTCCCGGCTCGAGGCGATCGTCAGCATTCCGAGCAGGGAGGACAGGATGAGGGTGTAGTACTCGCCCTGGTGAATCTCGTCATCCTTCAAGTAATCGTGAGAGATAAGAAACACGATTAGCGCTGCTACGCAGAAGATCACCTTGAACAGCACTGAGAACCTGTCGACTACGAACATTCCACCGAAGGTGACGTGGCGGCCACCCGCCAGGTTGATCACTGCGGCCAACGTGGCCGCCACACCCACTACGGAGAGAGGCATCGCAAGCCACCTGCGGCCCTCCGGGAGGAACAAGTCGATGGTGAGGATGCCACACAGGGCAACGGTCAGGATCAGCTCCGGTAGTACCGCTACCAGATCTATTTGCATCAGCGGCCGATGAGGTCGATAGAGACCTGAGGCGGACCGGCTGTTGCAGTCTCAGATCCAGCGGTTAGTGCCTCCGTGAGCCGCACGCTTGCCGGATTGGTTGCGTCGAAGACCAAACGCGGATACACCCCCAGCAGGACTACCAGAAGGAGCAGTGGTATCCAGGAGGCGAACTCCAACGGTTGGACGTCTGCCAGCTTTTTCTCCTTCCATTTCTCGCTTAGCCGTCCCATGTTCACCCGCTGGAGCATCCACAGGAAATAACCGGCAGTCAGCACCGTCCCGATGCCCCCGACCACCATCAGGGTTCTGAAGATGGTGGTGCTTAGGCCCGGTGCCGGCCGGTATGAGGAAAGCAGGGCCATCACCTCTCCCCAGAACCCGGCAAGTCCGGGGAGGCCCAGGGATGCGATCGCGCAGAACGCAAGAATGCCCGCCATTCTTGGCAACTGATGGCTCATTCCCGACAGCTCAGGGATTTCCCTGGTGTGGTATCTCTCGTGGATCGACCCGGCCAGGAAGAACAGCATTCCGGTGATGATGCCGTGGGCGACCATCCCGAACACAGCGGCGTTGAATCCGGATGCGGTCATGGTGGCAATGCCGAGCATGACAAACCCCATGTGGCCCACCGAGCTGAATGCCACCAACCGCTTCAGGTCCGACTGGGCCAGGCAGTTGAGAGCTCCATAGATGATGGCGATGGCCGCCAGCACCCCAATAAGCGGCGCGAATGTCCTGGCGGGCCCTGGAAGGATCGGGATCGAGATCCTCAAGAATCCATAGGTGCCCATCTTCAGCATCACGGCCGCCAGCAGCACGCTGCCGACGGTCGGCGCCTCGGTATGGGCGTCGGGAAGCCAGGTGTGGAATGGCCACATCGGCACCTTTATTGCAAAGCCCAGCCCCATCCCCAGGAAGATGAGGTTGGCGATGCCGACGGGCACGTCGAGCACCCCGTCGCGCTGAAGAGCGAGGATGTCGAAAGTGTGGGGAGTTGACTGGAAATACAGCGCCAGAAAGCCAAGGAGCATGAAGACGCTGCCGAAGAGCGTGTAGAGGAAGAACTTGATCGCAGCGTACTGGCGCCTCGGCCCGCCCCAGAGTCCGATGATGAAGTACATCGGAACCAGCACCATCTCCCAAAACACGAAGAAGAGCACGAGGTCCAGGGCCACGAACGTGCCGGTCATCCCCGTCTCGAGCAAAAGGCAGAGGGCCAGGAACGCCTTCGGGTTGTAGGGCTCCGGCAAGTGCCACAGGGAGTACACCATGCAAAGAAACGTCATGAAGGCGCTGAGCACGAACAGGGGTAGAGCAATCCCGTCTAGTCCGATGTGGTAGTTGGCCCCTATCGACGGAATCCATCGGACGTTCACTTCGAACTGCATTCCCGGGTCGCTCGAATCAAAGCGGGCCATCACGAGGAGGGAGGTCAAAAGAGCCGCCGCCGAGGCCAGCAGCGCCAACCCCTTGATCAGCCCATCCTTGGCCCGGGGAGTAAGCATCATCAATGCCACACCGAGCGTGGGAAGGAACACCGTCAAGGTGACCCCCCACCGGTCAACCCAGTTCATAAGTCCTCCGGCTCAAAGGTTCTCCACGGGCCTGCAGCCCCGCTACAACCGCGCAATTACAAAGGCCCCAACAAATCCCGCCACCCCAATAAACAGTGCTACGGCATACCGCTGGACGCTTCCGGTCTGCCAAAACCTGAGCTTCGCCCCGGCTAAACCCATCAGCCGGGCGACTCCATTGACCGCTCCGTCGATCAGCGGCTGATCCACTCCCCGATAGGCAACGTTTCCCATCGCCAGAGTGGCGATCCCGGCTGCGTCCACGGTGCGGTCGAGGATCCTCTGGTTGCTCCAGTTGGCAAAGGCCGCCAGCTGGTCTCTGATCGGGCGGACGATGAGACCCATGTAAATGTCGTCAAGGTAGTACTTGTTCTGGAGGAGGCGGTAGACCCAGGCAAATGGTGTCTTGAGGATGTCGAACTTGACCTTCCCCAGCCTGAAGATAGCCCAGCCGACACCAAATCCTCCGACCGCGGCTGCAATCGAGGCCAGCATCACCAACGGGTTGAAGGCGGGGTGCTCTTCTCCGAAGTGGACCCACTTGCCAAACAGGTTGGCCTCTCCAGGGAGCCCTATCCACCCTCCCGCTACGGAAAGTACGGCCAAGACCACGAGGGGAACGGTCATGGACCGTGGACTCTCATGCGGATGTACGTGCTCACTGTCGTACTTCGCCTCTCCAAAAAACGTTAGGGCGAGCATCCGGGCGACGTAACAAGCCGTCAGGAAGGCCGTGACGAGCATGGCGAGGAAGACGAACCAGCCGAGTACGCTTCCATGCCGGCCCGACTCGTAAGCACCCAGTACCAGCTCGTCCTTGGAAAAGAACCCTGCGAGGGGAGGGAATGCGGCTAGAGCAAGCCCGCCGACGATGAAAGTGGCCGAAGTAACCGGCATCTTGTCCCTGAGGCCCCCCATCGAGCTCATGTTGTTCGAATGAACGGCGTGGATAACGGACCCTGCCCCGAGAAACAAAAGCGCCTTGAACCATGCGTGGGTCCAAATGTGAAAGACCGCCCCGGTGTAAGCGCTTACTCCTAGCCCGGCAACCATGTATGCGAGCTGAGAGATCGTGGAGTAAGCCAGCACACGCTTGATGTCGTCCTGAACGAGAGCGAGCAGTGCGGCGATGACCATCGTGATTGCTCCGATGATCGCTACCTCGGAGAGAGCCACGGGCGAGGCATGGAACACCTCGAACATTCGGGCTACCAGATAGACCCCCGCAACCACCATCGTGGCAGCGTGAATAAGCGCCGAGACGGGAGATGGTCCTGCCATGGCGTCTGGGAGCCAGACGTGAAGTGGTACCTGGGCAGACTTGCCGATGGCCCCACAGAAAAGCAGGACGGCACCGAGGGTCAGGATCCCGGTGGGAATGGCGCCGGCTGCCACCGCGCCAGAGATGTCATCTATGTTGAACGTTCCGGCAGCAAAGAAGAGCACGAATATGCCGAACATGAACCCGACATCCCCAAGCCTCGTGGTTAGAAAGGCCTTGATCGCGGCATCGGAGTTTGCCTTTTCTTCCCACCAATGCCCGATCAACAGATAAGAACAGATGCCGACGCCCTCCCATCCGACCAGCAGCTGCAAGAGGTTGTTGGCCATCACCAGGTTGAGCATCGAGCCGGTAAATAAGGAGAGCACCGCGAAGTAGAAGGTGTACCGCACGTCGCCTTTCATATAGCCCGTGGAGTAGATGTGGACCAGTAAAGAGACTGCGCAGACGATCAACAGCATCACGGCAGTCAGGCCGTCCACCTTGATTCCCAGCTCCACCGCAAAGCCCCCGGGACCGAACCTGAACCACTCGACGCTCCGCTCGTACCCGTGGAACTCTGGTTCTGCGGCGATCCGGCGGATGGTATCGAAGAAAACGAGGATCGAAAGAACAAGGCTTACGGCAATGGCGACGATGCCGACCTCCGCGCCCTTACCGCGCAACCTCTTCCCGAAGAAGATGATTAACGCAAAAGAGACGAAGGGCAGAACTGGGATGATCCAGCTATTAGCCAAGGGCTCTCACCACTTCATCAGGTTCAGTTCGTTGATCGAGACGGTGGCCCGGTTGCGGTATACGAGAAGCACTATTGCCAGCCCCACCCCCAGCTCCGCGGCAGCGATAGCAATTACGAATAGGGCGAAGATCTGTCCCACCGGACGCTGGGAGGGCAGCATGGTATTGAAGGCGACCAGGTTCAAGTTGACCGCATTCAGCATGACCTCGATCGACATGAGAACGATGACCGCGTTGCGTCTGGAGAGGACTCCGTAGACCCCCACCGAGAAAAGGAACGTCGACAACAGGAGGACCCACTGAACCGGCACGGCCTACTCGCTCCTTTCAGTCGCTCGTTCGGCCGGAAAATGCAAGGCTTGGATTCGCTCGCTTCGCTCGCTCAACCTAGTCTCTCTTCGCCAAGAAGACGGCACCCACCAGGGCAGCCAGGAGCAGGACCGACACTATCTCGAATGGCATTACGAACCGGGTGAACAGCTCGGTCCCCAGCCTGTCGAGGTCGGCAACCTCATTGCCAAAGTCGATGGTTTGCCCCTCGAAGGAACGCCACAGAATCGTGGCAGTGACCCCGAAAAGGAGCAGCGCGGCAGGGGCAGCAAGCATTCTTTGCTGCCTGTCCATGGCGGTGCGTCCAATCGGGGCTCGGGTGAGCATCAAACCGAAGAGGATGAGAACGACCACCGCTCCAACGTAGATGAGCACCTGAACCCAGGCGACGAACTCTGCGGTCAGAAGAAGGAATACGATCGCCACGCCCAGCAGCGTGACCATTAAATAGAGAGCGCCGTGGACCAGGTTAGTGGTGGTGACGAGCCGAACCGCGGCCACAGCCATCACGGCGCCTACCACCAGGAACACAAGCTGCTGCACGGCTACCCTTCACCCTGACTTGCTGACTTGACCTCCGGGCCTTCGGCTCCTTCATCGAGGACCTCGGGGGGAAGAACGCTGTACATCCACTGGTTCAGCCGTTCCATCTCATGGGTCAGGCCCGTAATGTCATGTTCTGCGTACTCGAACTCTCCAGACCAAAACAGGGCGTCGAACGGGCAGACCTCGACGCATATTCCGCAGTACATGCAAATGGCATAGTCGATCGCAAAGCGATCAAGAATGTTGTGCTTCTTGGACCGCTTCCCTTCCTTCCTGGTCTCCTTGTGGCCGTCGATGTAGATGCACCAGCAAGGGCACTCCCGAGCGCAGAGCATGCACACTGTGCAGTTCTCCGTCTTGAGCGCGATAACGCCTCGGGAGCGAGGAGGCGGCTTATCGGTCTCGTCGGGGTACTCAACGGTGACGGCAGGAGAGATCAGGTGCCGAAACGTTATCCCCAGTCCCTTTAGCAGACCGACCCCGAAGGTAGTCCTCTTGTACTTGCGCGGATCGCCGCTGCCGTTTGGTGAGGGCAAATTCTCGTTCATCGGCTCAGTCTCCATACTCTTAGGCCAGAGGGCTCAACTTGATGAGGCCGGTGACGAAGATGTTGACCAGGGATAGGGGAATCAGAAACTTCCAGGCGAACTTCTGGAGCTGATCCTCCCGAAGCCGTGGAAAGGTCCAGCGCATCCAGATCAAGAGAAAGAGGATGATCGCTGTCTTCAGGAGGAGCCAGAAGATCCCGGGAACGAAGTCCAGGGCCGGTATGGGCGGAAGGTATCCTCCGAAGAACAGGACTGCCCCTAGGGCGGCCAGACCGATCATCGATATGTACTCGACAGCAAAGAAGCTGAACGCGAACCGGATTCCGGTGTATTCGGTGAACGCCCCGGTAATCAGCTCGGCCTCGGCCACGGGCATGTCGAAGGGGGGACGGGTTAGCTCGGCAGTGGCGGCAGCCACGTAAACGGGAAATCCCAGGAACTGATAAAAGAGGAAGGGAATCCATAGTCCGGTGGCGGAGTTGGGTCCCTGCGCCTCAACGATGTCGACGAGGGAGAGAGAACCGGCAAGCATTGCAACTGCAGCCACCGTCAGCACAAGCGGCAGTTCGTAGGCAATGAGCTGGGCCGCGGCCCTGAGAGCACCCATATAGGAGTACTTGTTGGCCGACGACCACCCCGCCATGAGTACTCCAATAACTCCTATAGATGAGGCGGCGAGCACGTAGAAGGCGCCGACCTGGAGGTCCTCGATCACTAGATTCGGGCCGGCCGGGATTACGACGAAGATGAGGGCC
The DNA here is from genome assembly GCA_036258795.1 of Actinomycetota bacterium. GTDB lineage: Bacteria > Actinomycetota > CADDZG01 > JAHWKV01 > JAHWKV01 > DATACZ01. The sequence goes on along the minus strand of DATACZ010000144.1, from coordinate 13,336 downwards.
GCGCCCAACATGGTGATAAAGGGCACCAGGGCGAACACGAACTTGTCGGCCGCCAGCGGGATGATGTTCTCCTTGAGTACGAACTTGATCCCGTCCGCAAGGGTTTGGGCCCAGCCGTGAAAGCCTCCTGGGTACATCGGTCCCAGCCTGTGCTGCATGTGAGCCCCCAATTTGAGCTCGACCCATCCGAGCACCAGAGTGGCCGGTAGCAGCATCAGAAGGAAGCCCAGCTTCAGGGCCAGGATGAACAGATCGTTGGAGAAGGCCTGCTGTAGGAGCTGTGCCATCAGCGATCCACGTCTCCCACTACGAAGAACATGCTTCCGAGAATGGCTATGAGGTCAGGCACATAAGCACCCCTCAGAAGGTGAGGGATCACGCTTACATTCGAGAACGATGGAGTGCGAATCTTGACCCGGTAAGGTTTGGCCTCCCCGTCGGACACCACGTAGTAACCGAGCTCGCCCAGGGGATTTTCCGCTCGACAGTAGATCTCGCCGGGAGGCAAAGTCAGCCGCTTGGGAACCTTGCCGATATGAGAGCCGGCAGGAAGGTCCATCAGGGCCTGCTCCACGATTCGGGCAGACTGTCTCATCTCCTGAATCAAGACCCAGTACCGGTCGAATGAGTCCCCACTCGGCCCGACAGGAACGTCAAAGTCGAACTCGTCGTAGTTCAGGTATGGGTCGGCCTTTCGGACGTCCAGACCTACCCCACTGCCCCTCAAGATGGGCCCGGAGACCCCATACTCCAAAGCCAGGTCAGGGTCCAGCACTCCGATGCCGACCGTCCTTTCCTTGAAGATCTCGTTGCCCATTAGAAGGTCCTCGTAGTCTGGGATCGCGCCGATGAGCTGGCGGATAGCTTTGAGAGCCGCTTGGGGAAAGCCACGGGGCACGTCTTCCTTGAGCCCTCCGGGGCGGAAGAACCCAAAGTGCATCCGGCCCCCCGTGACCATCTCCATCACCGATTGAAGGACCTCCCGCTCCCGAAATGCATACATCACCGGAGTGGTCGCTCCAAGCTCCAGCCCGTACGACCCCGTAAACATCAGGTGGTTAAGAATGCGGTTGATCTCGATAAGGATCACCCGCAGGAAGGTAGCCCTTCGGGGAACCTCAAGTTCCATGAGCCTCTCGACCGCTATCGAGAGCGGAATCTCGTTGTTGATTCCAGAAAGCCAATCCATCCGGGAACAGAGGTTTGTGATTTGACGGAAGTCCCGCATCTCGAAGAGCTTTTCGTGGCCTCGGTGCATGTAGCCGATGATCGGCTGGCCCTCGATTACGCGTTCTCCGTTCAGCGTTACCTTCAGGCGCAATACCCCATGAGTAGCCGGGTGCTGGGGACCGATGTTGAGGACCATCTCCTCCGTGCGGAGCATCCCCGCGCCGGTGAGGCGGCCGGTGATCTCTTGAGGTTCGGCCGGGACCTTGCGCTGGTCGATGCTCAACTGCGCCCTCCCGACTCCCGCTCTCCCGGGTCCTTGGCGCCAGGCCAGGGCTTGTAGGTCCTGCTGGCGAGTCGAAAGCTCTTGAGTAGCGGATGACCTTCAAAATCCGTAGGCAGATAGAGGTGAGTCAGGTTGGGATGGCCCTCGAATTCAATTCCGAACATCTCGGAGCACTCTCTTTCATGCCAGTCGGCCCCGCGGAAGACATCTGTGATCGAGGGCACCCGGGGATCCTCCTTACTTATAGAGACCTTGATCCCAACCGTGGACAGATAACCGGTGGAATAAAGGGCCACCAAAACCTCGAAACCCTCTTCCTGCCAGTCGATGGCCGACAGAAAGGTGAAGTAGTCGCAGGCGATATCGGAGTCTTCCTTGAGGATTCGCACCGCTTCCACAAGGCTCTCCCGCGGGACCTTTGTCCATACCTGACCGAAACGGACCTCCACCTCGGAGGTAAGCTCGCCGAGCTTGGAGGAAACCCGGCGGCTAAATTCCTCCGGCTCGACCCGTTCCGATAATCTGGGGAATCCGCCCCGTAGCTCCACTACCCTGCCATTTCTCGCCAATATTCTCGTTTTGGATCATGTTCTGCAGTCGGACGATCCCGTGCAGAAGACCCTCCGGCCGGGGAGGGCACCCGGGAACGTACACGTCTACGGGGATGATCTGGTCGACTCCCTTCGTTACGCAGTAGGAATCCCAGTAAGGGCCGCCACAGTTGGCGCAGGACCCCATGGATATGACGTACTTTGGTTCCGCCATCTGCTCGTACACCCGCTTGATCGCCGGTGCCATCTTGTCTGTCACGGTTCCCGCAACCACCATCAGATCGGACTGTCTCGGTGAGGCTGGGAACGGGATGACGCCCAGCCGCATCACATCGTGCTTCGGCATGGCGGATGCGATGAACTCAATCGAGCAGCAGGCTAGCCCGAACTGGAACATCCACAGCGAGTATTTCCGGCTCCAGTTCAAGAGGAATGCCACTGATTTGGGCAACCTCATCTTCTCCACCTTGGGCTCTGGACGCTTCGCCACTACAGCCAGTCCAGTACCTTGTTCCGCCAGGCGTAGACCAACCCCAGCGCCAGAATCGCGATGAAGATCATCATCTCGACGAACGCGAACATGCCGATTTTTTCGAACACTACCGCCCACGGAAAGAGGAACACCGCCTCCACATCGAACACCACAAAAAGCAGGGCGAAGGTGTAGTAGCGGATGGTTCCCTGGGTCCAGCCCTCCCCTATGGGGTCGACGCCGCACTCATAGGTGGTCAACTTTTCCCTAGTGGGAACCGTGGGGGACGCCAGACGGTTTAGCAACAAAGTGCCGCCGACAAGGCCGAGCACGGCCAATGCGTAGACCGCGAGGGTCAGGTAAGAGCCGAAATATCCTTGGAGCACTCCCCGGGACCTTCCCTTAAGTGGCTGTCAACTGGCTTGGTGGGTGCTTGTGAAAATTATCACAAGCTGGGGATGAACCGATTTGAAGCCAACCAGCACCATGAATCATTCCCTCCGGCCGCCGGTGGCAACCGGGATATCGCCGTAATCCAAGAAAAGCTGCGACAGGAAGTCACTCAGTTGTTTGGAGCCTTCGGCTCCGATGTCACGGAGCTCGTCCGTCGATATACGACTTTCCCAAGCCGACAATGCCGCCGATCACCAGAACAGAGGGGATTCCTAGGACGAAGAGGGCTCCTCTTAGGCTCCTATTGATTCTGTACACCGCCCTCAGCGCATCGGAGATGGAGGGAGTCTGAATAGGCGAGGCACTCCTCATTATTGCCATCTGCCCTCCGACCACCAGCAGGAACAGTGAGGCGCCGGCTACCAAGCAGATCACAGGCCATATCGGGGCCCTCATGGCGGCGGAGAGGCCCGCGACGATCAGGGCGGTGGAGGCAAAACCCATCAACAGAACCACCCAGAAGGGCATCTTGCCGATATCGCCATGGGAATACTCCGCGCGGATGCCCCGTATCAACATCCAGGAGTACACCCATCCAATGAAGCCCAGCACCGCCGACAGCCGGCGAAACACTGCTGACATCTACGACGGGTCGACCACCTTTTCCTTGGGACCCGAGGAACCGTTGGCCGCAGCGCGGACAGCGGTTACGCCCTTGGGAGTGGGGATCTCGGGTTCCTTCAGTTCGGGTAGGTCCCGCTCAGCCATCTTCACAAACGCCCTGAACGCTCGATCGTTGAGCTTGCCCCCCTGCTCTTCAGCGAGGTTGGCAAGGACCTGCAGGGCAAACGCCATGATCGTTTGCGACCTCATGCCCACCTGACACATCGCGCGGAACATCTTGGGCCGGCTGATCATTTCGAGAAACTTGCGTCCCAGGCGGTAGTAGCCGCCATAGATGTCGATCAGCGCCGTTCGATAATGCGGCAGCTCCGTGGACTCGCCGTCCGCCAGCGCCTCGGTGATCATCCCGGCAGCAAGCTTGCCCGTCTCCAGGGCGTAGTCGATTCCCTCGCCGTTGAAGGGGTTCACCATCCCCGCGGCGTCTCCAATAAGGAGAAACCCATCGCCGTAGGGCTTTCTCACGCTTCCGCCTATGGGGAGGCGACCGGACTTGTACGGCTCGGTCTGTCCCTCGTGCGTGATTCCGTAGGACCTAGGTAGCACATCGACAAAGTCGCGCTGGAGCCTGTTCAGATTGACGCCCAGACTCTTCTTGGAGCTCGCGAGAATGCCTACGCCCACATTCATGGTGCCGTCCCCTACGGGGAATAGCCACCCGTATCCGGGCAGGAGCTTGCCTTCTTTTCGCAGCTCGAGCCAAGACTCGATGAAGTCGTCGTCGTGCCGTTCTGTCCGGTAGTAGGTTCGGATTCCCAAACCAATTGGATACGCTTCGTCCCGGACGATCCCAAGCGCTCGCCCGAAGGAAGATGAGGCTCCGTCCGCCACAATCGTAAAGGGCGCCCGTAAGACGCCCTCATCCGCTTTTATTACGCCTCCCCCTTCGGCCTTCTCGCTGCGTATCCAGCTAACTCCCACGAGCTTGCCACCGTCGAGCACGGGCTCGACGGCTTCGGTACGAGTTCGGATCTCCGCTCCCGCAGCCTGGGCCCGCCTGGCGATGTCGGCGTCCAGGTCTTTCCGAGCACGAACCAGCCCGTAGCCGGGAAAATTGGAAAGGTTGGGCCAGTCAAGCTCCATGCTTCGTCCTGCTCCTATGACCCTCAGGCCTCTCACCCTCTGATAGCTTCTCGTCTCCGGCGTGAGCCCCATCTCGTTTAGAGACTTGACCGAGCGGGGAGTGAGGCCGTCACCACATACCTTGGCCCGGGGAAACTGCTTCTTCTCCAAGACGACCACTCTGGCGCCGCTCGAGGCCAGGAAGTAGGCGGCCGCAGACCCTCCCGGTCCCCCGCCTACCACTATGACGTCGTACTCGTCCTGGCTCAGCTCTCGCTCCCTTCGGTCGCTCGGAGGACCGGAGAACGGCAAGGCTTGATTGGCTCGCGCAGCCTTCGCTCTTCCGGTACGCCGGAAACGCCAGTCTACCCGCCCCAAGTCCACCAACAGCCGGAGTCTTGGCTCATTCCGTCGTGCCAACTGCCGTCATGCCGGTGGGATAATGCTCTGCGTGAGCCCCAGAGCCCGTTTCAGCATCGCCGCCGGGGTGGTCGTGGCCGCCATCGCCGGACTGATCGTTTGGTCGTTATCCGGTTCCACCGCTTACTACAAGACCCCCGGGGAGATTGCTTCCGGACCGCCGCAACCCACTCAGAGGATTCGAGTGGCCGGCAAGGTGGTTCCCGGATCCGTCAAGCAAACCGGTCAGACAACCGCGTTTGCGCTCGGGGACGGAAACGCCAACATAAATGTCACGACAGACGACGTCCTTCCCGATACGTTTGGGGCCGGAGTGGAGGTGGTCGCGGAGGGTGCGACTACCACTGGCGGGCTTTTTACCGCCTCGAATGTACTGGTCAAGTGCCCATCAAAATTCAAGGCGAAGCTTGCGGCTGAAGAAAGCTGATCTGATGACCCTTCAGGTATGGCCCCTGCCCAGAGCACGCGCATCATGCGGAAGCAATGCGCAGCATTGTTCTGGAGGAGCATGCGTAGCATGCGGAAGCAATGCGCAGCATTGTTCTGGAGCCGGCTGAGGGCAGCCCACCATGGATATCGGTCTTACCGGTCGTCTGGTCGTGTTGGTCGCGCTCCTGAGCGCTCTGTGGACATGCCTTGCATCTGCCGCGGCGGTGTGGCGGCGGTCTACCCGCCTGGCGATATCCAGCCGGCGGGCTCTTTACGCCACCGGAATCCTGGTGGTTTCCGCCGCCGCTCTCCTCGTTATGGCCCTGTACTCAAGAGATTTTTCGCTTGCATACGTGGCGGGCTACTCGTCGAGGTCTACCCCACCCCTGTACACCCTGACCGCCCTGTGGGCGGGGATGGAGGGATCGCTTCTGTTCTGGACACTGATCACCTGCCTTTGGGCCGGCACTGCGGTGGCCCGGCTGAGCCTCCGGCAGCGAGAGCTCGCCGGCACGGCCACGGCAGTCCTGGGAGCGATCCTGGCCTTTTTCCTGGGGCTCGTCGCCTTTGCGGCAAACCCGTTCCAACCGATCTCGCCCATACCTCCGGACGGCAGTGGGCTGAACCCGCTGCTCCAATCGCCGTTCATGGCCATTCACCCGGTTTTGCTCTATCTCGGTTTCACGGGCTTTGCGGTGCCCTTTTCCTTTGCGGTTGCCGCTCTCGTAGCGGGTCGGCTGGAGGTGGGCTGGTTCACCTCGACCAGGCGCTGGACCGTGCTGGCCTGGTCGTTTTTGACGGCTGGGATCGCTCTGGGAGCAGCCTGGGCCTACATGGAGCTCGGGTGGGGCGGGTTCTGGGCCTGGGACCCTGTCGAAAATGCCAGTCTCCTCCCCTGGCTGACCGGCACGGCTTTCCTGCACTCGGTGCTGGTACAGGAGCGCAGGGGCATGCTCAAGATATGGAACGTGGGACTCATACTCGCAACCTACTGCCTGGCCATTTTGGGAACCTTCCTTACCAGGTCGGGCCTTCTCTCCTCGGTCCACACCTTTAGCGAGTCCCCGACGGGGAAGATGTTTCTGCCCTTCCTGGCAGTCATGGTGGTGTCGGCTTTTGGGTTGCTGGGGTGGCGCTACGAGAAGCTTCGATCGCACCGGCACCTGGAGTCGATGCTTTGCCGGGAGGCAATGTTCCTCTTCAACAACCTGCTCCTTACCACCATCGCCTTCACCGTCCTTTGGGGAACCGTCTACCCGATACTCGTCGAAGCCTTTTCGGGAGCGAAGATCTCGGTTGGCCCTCCCTTTTTCAACGCCGTGGTGGTTCCAATAGGGATTGCGCTTTTGGGATTAACCGGCATCGGCCCGCTGGTTACCTGGCGGAGAGGTTCCTGGCGAAGCCTCAAGCGACAGCTCCGCATTCCGCTAATCACAGGCTCGGCAACAGTGATCGTCCTAGCCGCCGGCTTGGGAGTCCGTTCCGCCGGCGCACTGTTCGGCCTGGGCCTCTCGGCCTTTGTCGCGGCCGCGACCATAGGCGAGTTCGTTAGGGGCGCGAGGGGCCATCGAGGCGGCGGATGGCTGGGGCCGATAAAGGGCTTGGTGGAGGTGGTGTCCCGGAACCGGCGCCGCTACGGTGGCTACATCGTGCATCTCGGGGTGGTGCTGATCTGTTTGGGCCTGTCGGGGACGGCGTTCAAGCAGACCTGGTCGGGAAGCTTGGCTCCCGGACAGTCCTTCTCCCTCGCCGGTTACTCGATCCGCTACGACGCTCCCAGGGCATATTCCACTGAAGAGAAGATTGTGCGGATGGCGGTGATGACGGTGCGCAAGGATGGAGAGGTTGTGGCCCGACTGACTCCCCAGCGAAACCTGCACCTAGCCTCAAACCAGCCGCAGTCCGAGATTGGCCTGAAGAGCTCACTCACCGACGACCTCTACCTCGTGCTGACGCAGATCGACCTTTCTGGAACCGTCACCATGAGAGCCTGGGTCAACCCGCTCGTCGCCTGGATATGGTTGGGAGCAGCGGTCATGGTGCTCGGTACGCTCGTGATCATGTCCGGCGTCGGACCCCGGGGTGACCGATTCAAGGCTGCGAGACCAGCCGCCCAACCACTGGAGCAGGTATCGGTTCCGACTGGAGTCTCGTGAAAGTTTGGCCTATCGCAGCCGCAGCCGGGCTCGGAGCGCTGATCGCGGCCCTGGCTATCAGCTCCGGGCCGGACCCGAACTCAGTGCCTACCCCAGAAGCAGTAGCCGGGCGCATCATGTCCCCCTTTTGCCCTGGACTCACCTTGGAGGAGTGCCCTAGCCAGCAGGCGGCGGAGCTCCGAAACCAAATTGAAGCCAAGGTCCGGTCCGGAGCAACGAATCGGGAAATCGACGAGTGGGTGGTGGCTAACTACGGTGAGTCAGCCATGGCCCGCCCCAGAGAGTCCATGGCTTGGCTGGCTCCTGCCGTTGCCGCCGGCCTGGGGCTTCTGGCCTTGCTCTACCTGCCCAGGCGCCGGCCATCACCAGAACCACAGGGTGCTCCACCGGAGATCAGTGAAAGCGACCGAGCCAGGATACGCCGGGACATGACCGAGTTCTTGCGAGGCGCAAATGAGTGAGTTCGTGGTAGTGGGGTTGGTGGCGTTTGCGCTTGCAGCCTGGATCGCTCTGCCCTTGCTGACAAGAGGCACTCCGGACGCCGTTGGGCCGCAACTAACTCCGGGCACCGGAGCCACCGTCGAAGAGAAGCACAGCATCTACCGCTCGATTCTGGATCTCGAGCTCGATCACAGTCTCGGCAAGCTGGACCAGGACGAGTATCTCCGCATGCGCAGTGAAAGCGAGGCGGAGGCGCTCGCCGTGATTGCCGCCACGTCCCTGGAGGGCGAGTCCGTCGACGACATTCTCGAGCAGGAGATACGCGAGGCGCGGGAACGGCTTCGGCGAAACAAGTGATCGCCACAGCATCACGGGTTGCGCTCGCCCCGCGCCGCGGGATCTGGTTGCGGGTACTCGTCCTCGCCGGGACATGGGCCTCATTGTTCGGACCGGCATTGCCTGCCAAGGCCGCCGAGACCATATCGGGGAAGGTAATCATGGGGACCCCCGGCGGCTCGCTCCCGACGGATCTCGAGGTTAGCGTGGTGGAGCTCTCCTCATCGGGCGGCCAGGTGATCAAAAAGGTAGTCCCCACTCCCGACGGAGCCTTCAGCTTCGAGGCCGACCCAGCAAACCGGTATCTAGTTGGAGCCCTCTACCGGGGGGTCACGTACAGCACTCCGGTCGAGCGTGAAGCCGCGGGCGGTCTGGAGCTAAGGATCTTCGAGACCACCCACGATCCGGCCGTTATCACCGTGGCCTCGGACACCACCACGATCCTCAAGGGCCGGGACGACATCTTCGAGGTACTTCAGCTGCTTTTGGTCCGCAACACCTCCGACCGCACGTTTGCAGGCACCACCGAAGCCGAAAATTCTTCCGTCCTTACCGTTCCAGTTCCCGAAGGCGCCTTTGATGTGAGCCCAGCAGACGAGAGCAACCCATTGGGTATCAGCTTCAGCGGACGGGGCGTGGCCGTGAGTAGCCCAATACTGCCGGGTGAGACATCAATTCCTTACGTGTTCAAGGTCAGGGTTCCAAGAACTGGCTGGCAACTGAGAAGGGAGGTTATCTACCCGACCCAGCGGGCCGACCTGCTGGTCGGAGAGGGCCTGGAGCTGAAGGGTGCACCGGGCTTTGATTTCGATGAACAGGTGACACTGGAGGGCCGCACCTACCGCCGCTACCGAAGCGGGCAGCTCATTCCCGGATCCGTTATCGGCGCGGATCTGGGATTTCCAACCGCTTCTTTGCGCTCTTTGTGGTGGGGGCTGGCGACCGGACTGGCCGTTCTGGCCGCTCTGTTCTTCGGCTTCTCTGTGATGCGGCGAAGGCGGCCATCCAGAGCTCCAGCCGCAGGTGGCGAAGAAGAACGGAACACTCTCATCGAGGAAATCGCAAGGCTTGACGACCGTTTCGAGGAGGGCCTTCTGGCCGAGAACGATTACCGAAGCACGCGCAACCAGATGCTGGCGAGGCTCTCGGTTCTGCCCAGATCCTCTGGTGGGAGCCCTCCGGGTCCAGCCACTCCCAAGTGATCCAAGTCGAGGGACTCACCAAGCGGTTCGGCACTGTTAGGGCGCTGACGGGGGCGTGCCTTCAAATCGATTCCGGAGAGACGGTGGCCATTCTTGGACCGAACGGCTCGGGCAAGACGACGCTGTTGAGGCTGATAACCGGGCTCTTACGGCCGACTGAGGGATCTGTTCTGATCGATGGAGCTGCTCCCCTGGCGGTCAGGGCCCGAATCGGGTACCTCGGCCATGAGACCTATCTGTACCCTCAGCTTTCGGCAAAGGAGAACCTGGCCTTTTACGGACGCTTATACGACGCCCCGGAGTCAAGGGCCACTCACCTCCTCGAAGTCGTCGGAATGAGCACCAAGGCAGGGACACTCGTAAAGGCTCTGTCGCGAGGGGAGGTCCAGCGCGTGGCGGTGGCCAGGGCACTGTTGCATGACCCGGACTACCTGCTGCTCGACGAGCCCTTTACCGGACTGGACGAGTCGATGGCCGAAGCACTGCCCACCACTATCTCGAGGCCCGGCCGAACGACCCTTGTGGCCACGCATCAGCTGGAGCGGGCTAAGGTCATGGCCGTCCGGACCGTCCACCTGGCCAATGGGAGGCTGTCGTGAGCAAGGTCCTGGCAGTCGCGCTCAAGGATCTTCGCTCGGAGGCCCGCTCCAAGCAGGTGGCGCCCGTCATGGTGGCATTTTCTTTGAGCCTGGTCTTTCTGCTGACCTTCGCACTGCCCCCCGGGTCTGGCGATGCTCCCCCGCCCGAACCTCAGGCCGGCGCCGTGGCCGTCCGAGAGGTCATCGGCCCTCTCGTGTGGACCAGTCTTCTGCTGGCCGCAGTGATTGGGTTCGGGCGCAGTGCCTCAGCCGAGCACGAAGGGGGGATGATAGAAGCCCTAATCCTGTCGCCGGTCGATCCTGCCGCCTTGTTTGCCGGAAAGGCCTTGGCGAACTTCCTGTTCTTGACGCTTACCGAGATGGCGATGATTCCAGCCTTCGCGCTTTTCGCCGGAGTGGGAATCACGCCTTTGTGGCCGGGCATCCTGGCGGTCGCACTCGCCGCCAATCTCGGCCTTGTAGCCATCGGTACCCTGTTCGGAGCGGCCGCCCAGCACTCCAGCGCCAGGTCACTAATCCTCGCACTCCTGATGTTTCCGGTTCTCCTGCCGTTGATCTTGGCCGCGGCCAAGTTGACCTCCACCCTCCTGCTCCAAGGCAGCTTCGTGGGTGCCACCCACTGGTTTATCCTGATGGCGGTCTTCGACCTGGTGTTTACAGTCATCGGGGCGGTTACCTTCGAGTTCGTTATTCAGGAATGAAAAAAGATCCCCTGGCCCTTGGCGTCATCTTTGTAGCTGCCGCCTTGAGCGCGGGGCTCTTCGCAATATTCTTCTGGGTGCCCACCGAGGAATTCCAGGGCGTAGTCCAGAGGATCTTCTACGTACATGCCCCGTCTGCCTGGGTGGCCTATCTGGCTTTCGCCGTAGTGCTTGTTGGCTCGTTGGCCTACCTGCGAACCTCCGACAAACGCTGGGATCTGGTGGCGCACGCCAGCGCCGAGGTGGGGGTGATGTTCACCGGCCTGGCTCTCGTGACCGGGATGCTGTGGGGCCGCCCAATCTGGGGTGCCTTCTGGGTATGGGACCCCAGGCTGACGCTGACCCTGGTTCTCTTCGTCATCTACGTGGGCTACCTCGCCTTCCGTTCCACCGCCACAGACCCGGACCGCGGCGCCAGGGTGGCGGCAGTCATAGGGATTACCGGCTTCGCCGCGGTACCTCTGATTCACTTCTCGGTGGATTGGTGGAGGGGCCAGCACCCTGGCCGGACGGTCTTTCGCCCGGAGGACGGTCCTGCACTACCGGAGCAGATGTTGATCACCGTAGCGGTGATGGCCCTGGCCTTTACCGCTTTGTACGCCATGTTGTTGGTGATGAGGGTGCGGCTGCTACGGCTGGAGGACGATGTCGACCGGCTGGAAGCGGCATTGACGCCGGATGTGGCCTAGTTGGACAACCTAGGCTTCTTGGGACTGGCCTTTGTAGTGGTATGGCTCGGAATCGCAATCTACCTCCTTACGGTAACGCGCCGGCAGCGAGCACTCGAAGAGCGTTTGGAAGAGCTGGAGAAGAGGAACAACCCGGATTGATCTCGTGCCGGATGGGCCTCGGGCTTTCCGGTTGGTTGGTTATAATTTGGCGGTCGGCCAGCCCACCAAGGATGAAAACGGATTGAGCACACAACCCGAACAACAGATGAGCTGGGCGAAGGCCATCGTTTTGAGCGTGGTCATCTCGACCCTTTTGATCATCTTTCTGGGGTTCCTTCCCTCCACCTTCAGGTATGAGTGGGGAAATCGAAGCGACCAGATCGCAGAGATCGTTGAGAAGACCTTCGGTTATGAGTTCAAAGAGAGGTACACGCTCGTCCGCATCCACGACGCCATCTCGATGGGCTTCCAGACCGTCCTGTTTGTCATCCCGCTAGTCGCGACCTATGTGCTGGGAGAAAGGCGCCGCCGGCGCCTGGGTCTCAGGGCCGGTGGGGACGTCAAGGGCTACCTACCGGGGAAATAATGCCTCTGCCACAAGACCCGTTCAGCGAAAAGAACGACATCGAGAAGCCAAGGCTGCGCACCGATTATGTGGCGCAGGACGTGGAGCCTACTTGGTTGAGGGGCGTGCGCAAGCCTCCTCGGTACATAGGGATGATCCCCGAGCTCTGCATCCTCTGCGAAGGGTGCGTGGACATCTGCCCCTGGTACTGCATCTTCATGCTGGAGCCGAGCATCGTGGAGGAGTCGGGCGCCAAGGAGATAGCCCGGGATATGGGCGACAGAGACATCCTTTTCATCATCGACGACGATGCCTGCACCCGATGTCTTCTCTGCGTGGAAAGGTGCCCCACAGGAGCACTCACGATAAACAAGCTCGACGCACCAAAACCAAAGAAGGGTGGCCGTGCCCTGGGCAAGGTGTCTTCAGAGTCAGCCTCTTGACGAGTCGAATCTAAGGAGAATCTTTGGCAACCAAGCTCAAGGAAAAGCTGGCGGACGTCCGTCACCCGGTCTCATTCGCCAAGCAGAAGTGGGACGACTTCCGAGGAGGCCAGGTCTGGAGGTCAATCTTCAGGCCCGGCTCGTGGGCCACCAAGGGCTACCAGGACTCCCCTCGAAACCGAGCCTACGTAGTGATGAACTCGGTCCTTTATCACCTTCACCCCGTGAAGGTGAAGCGGCACGGGATCAAGCTGTCCTACACCCTGTGCCTTGGTGGACTGTCGTTCTTCCTCTTCATCTTTCTAACCATCACCGGCATCTTTCTCATGTTCTTCTACCGGCCATCGACCGAGGTCGTTTATCAAGACATGAGCGCGCTGCACACCTCCGTTGCGTTTGGCCAACTGGTGCGCAACCTGCACCGGTGGAGCGCTCACCTCATGGTCGTGACGGTCTTTCTTCACATGTCGAGGGTTTTCTACACCGGTGCGTACAAGCCGCCACGGGAGTTCAACTGGATCGTCGGCGTGACCCTGTTTCTGGTGACGCTTCTCCTTGCCTTCACCGGGTATCTGCTCCCTTGGGACCAGCTCGCCATCTGGGCGGTTACGGTAGGCACCCAGATGGCATACGAATCACCGGTGATTGGAAAAGAGGTTTCGTTCGTGCTTTTGGGAGGGGTGCAGATAGGCGCCACGACCCTGATCCGATGGTATACGTTGCACGTGCTGGCATTGCCCTTCGTCATCGTCATTCAGATG
>DATACZ010000143.1:0-6409 GCA_036258795.1 Actinomycetota bacterium | reverse complement strand
TTCGAACCGGGATCTCCTGCACCGCCAGATATCCCTGTTCTTCGAGCAGTATCTGCAGGTAGGCATGCCTGTCAGGAGCGCTCAGGCGCGCCCTAGCACCGGCAGGGGTCACCAGCTCGCGGTCTTTCGATGTGGCGGGGTGAGCCTCCAAGACCTGTCCTCCACCGACCGTCTGGCGCCTTCCGGAGTCTCTCAGGATGAAACGATCCTTGAAGTCGAGGACCGTGGCCCGCGCGAGCCTAATGGCGGCCAGCGCCGACTCTCCTGGCCCGGGGGTGGCCTCCAGGAACCTTATCGAGGCGTCGATCTCAACCGAGCCGACGTGGAGCTTGTACGCACCCCTGGCCTCGGGCTCGTGATCGAGGTTAGGAAGGAACTGAAGCGAGGCGATTAGGCGGTCGGTGACCCGCCAGTCCCCCGGGTTCGTGAGGGTGTCCCCTCTTCCCAAAGCCTCCTGCTCAATGCCGACGAGATTGAGCGCGGCCCGGTTGCCGGGGCCCAGAAACAGCAGTTCCCGTCGGTGTGATTGGATTGCCCTAATGCGAGCCCGGTAGCCGCCGGGAAGGATCTCCACCTCTTGGTCGGTGTGTAGGGGCCCTCCTCCCAAGGTGCCCGTCACCACGGTACCCGAGCCCCTTATAGAGAAGACCCTGTCGATCCACAGCCTCGTTCGGCTGGACCAGCTCGGCTCGGGAGCCCGCAGCAGGACCGCATCCACCTCCGCCAGTAGCTCCTCCAGCCCGAGGCCCGTCAGGGCAGAGACCTCCAGGATGGTGGAGCCCTCCAGCGTGGTGCCCTGCAAGCGCTCCTCGATCTCCTCCCTGAGAACCGCCACAGCCGATTGGTCCACGATGTCGGTTTTGGTGATCACCACTATGGCCGACGAGATCCCTAAGAGATCCATGATGTCGAGGTGTTCCTGGGACTGGGGCTTCCAGCCCTCGTTGGCGGCGACTACGAAAAGGTTGAGGTCGATTCCTCCCGCGCCGGCCAGCATGTTCTTGATGAATCTCTCGTGGCCAGGGACGTCCACGATCCCGACCTGTCTGCCGGCCGGTGTGGTCAGCCAGGCAAAGCCCAGGTCGATGGTAAGGCCGCGGCGCTTCTCCTCCTCCAGGCGGTCCGGGTCTATCCCCGTCAGCGCCTTGACCAGGGTGCTCTTGCCGTGGTCGACGTGTCCTGCGGTGCCTATGACCGGCACCGCTAAACCCTGTGGCCTGGAGTCATGCCGACTGCAAGACCCGGGCCAACGCTTCCCCTAGCGCGGTGTCTGTCTTGGGATCGACGGATCTCAGGTCGATCAACACCCGGCCATCCTCGATCCTGACGACGATAGGTGGATCGTAGGCGATAAGGTCGTCCGCAAGCTTGTCGGCGCCCGACGAGGGCGAGGAGACTTCGATCAGCCACGTGGGTATCCGGCTGCCTGGAGCGGAACCTCCTCCGGTGGTGGAGTAACCCTCGATTACGCTGACCATGGCTCCCGTCGCCGGCAGCGCGCCGGCTATCGCCCGCGCGCGGGAACGGATGATGTCGGAGGAGGCAAGGGCCATCCTCCAGAACGGAAGCGCCGTCTCCTGACCGGCAAGGTAGGAATCCAAGGTGGACCCGAGGGCGGCGAGGGTGAGCTTGTCCACTCTCAGGGCCCTCAGGAGGCTCGACTGGCGCATGGCGGCAATTGCCTCCTTGGCGCCCACGACGATGCCGGCCTGGGGGCCTCCCAAGAGCTTGTCGCCGGAAAACGTGACGACGTCGGCTCCCTGTCTCAATGCATCGACTACCGACGGTTCATCCAAGAGCCAGGAAGGGGTTGCTCCGCCCACCCGGTGGCTGATCAGCCCGCTACCGATGTCGTGAATGAACTTCAGACCCCGCGATCTGCACAACTCAGCCAGCTCGCGGGCCGGGACCTCGGAGGTGAAACCGGTTATCTGGTAGTTGGAGGGGTGCACTTTCAAGATGGCGGCAGTCTCTGGACCGATGGCCTTTTCATAATCCTTGAGGTGGGTCCGATTGGTGGTTCCCACCTCTTTTAGCTCTGCTCCGGATTGGGCGACGATCTCTGGAATCCGAAACTCTCCCCCGATCTCGATGAGCTCGCCCCGGGAGACGATTACCTGTTTCCCCCTGGCCAGGGCGCCGACCGCCAGGAGGACCGCACCGGCGTTGTTGTTCACCACAAGGGCAGCCTCGGCTCCAGTCAGAGTCATAAGGGCACTCTGGGCATGCTCGTAGCGGCTTCCCCGCCGGCGCTCTGCCAGGTCGAACTCGAGGTTGGAGTACCCGCCCGCCAGCTCCCGGACGGCGTCAAGAGCCTGTTCTGAGAGGGGGGCCCGCCCCAGATTTGTATGCAGCAGCACCCCCGTGGCGTTGATCAGGCCGGTCAGGCGCCGGCGGCTCTCCCGACGCAGGTGTAACTCAGCCGCTGAAACAAGCTCTTCGAACTGAGGTGCGGCCGCGCCGGCACGGATTCGGATTCCAGCTTCGGCAATTGCGGTCCGAGCCGCCTGGACCCTAAGCCTGGAGGAGACGTCACCCGGCAAGGCACTGCTCAAGCGGTCGACCTGAGGAAGGTTTCTGAGCTGCGAGGCCTGGTCGATCAGGGGATTGGTCTCCACCGATCCATTTTAGTGACCATGTCCGATGAATCGCCGCCTCAGGATCCGATACCTGGAGAGACGCGCCGTGGCCGCCCTTACCGGGGTGGAAGAGGCAGGTGAGCAGCTCTAGGGAGGAGGGGGTGGCGGAGGAGGACCCGGAGGCGGTGGAGGCCCAGGAGGCGGAGGAGGCCCAGGAGGCGGAGGAGGCCCAGGAGGTGGCGGAGGCCCAGGAGGTGGCGGAGGAGGACCTGGAGGTGGCTGACCCTCTGGCCCGGCACCCGGAGGGGGAGGGGGAGGTGGAGGACCCGGAGGGCCTGGAGGAGGAGCCGCGCCACGGAGCGGAACCAAGGACTGCCACTGTTGATGGTGCTCCTGCATGCTGAGCCCCTTGGAAACCGCATAGGAGAGGATGCGGTTTGCCGGCTGGGTCAGAACTATCCATGGCTCCCGCTCCACGCCGAAGTAGCAGAACATCCTGCCTTCGGGCCGCTCCGGGCTGTCTGTGTAAAACCAGTTTCCTTGAATCGCCTCCCCCGCCTTACATCCCAACGAGTTTTCGGCGGTGGGGGGCGCGACCGCGTTGAGCCACTGGTCGTAGGCGGCGTCCAGTGCCTCCGGGGTGGCGAAGCGAGCGTAGTAGACCGTGGTGTTTTGAGCAGAGCACGAGATGGTCTCAAACTCACCTGGCCTGTTTGCTCCCTCCGCCGGAACGCACGACTGCCGAATTGTGAGGGGGACCCTATAGATCAAATCCGATACAGGTACCAGCTCGGCCGGAGGAGCCTGAGGCGCAGGGTCGGGAGCCGCCTTTGCCGGAGGGGCATCTCTGGCGGGGCCGGTGGTGGGCTGCTGGCGATTGAGAGGGGATCCAAAAATGAGCGCCGCCACGCCGATAATCAGTATCCCGACTCCGACGCGTAAAGCAGTCTTTCCGCTCGGACGCCGTGGTGAAGCCAGCTTGGACGCCGCTTCAGGCTCCTTCATCGGTTTCGCCGGGACCCTAAGACCATGTGATCACGACAGATTGTCTGGTCGATCGAGCTGCTGCTCAAGCAAGTAGTGGATCTCCCCTCATCTATCGCTAATCGAATACTCACCTTCCTAACCGTCTTTCAAACGCACCATGCCTTCGCCTCGGCTCGCTACGGCTTCAGCAGAGCCCTTTGATTGCGTTGGATCATCTGTTTGGACAGAAGGCCCCGTAAAAAGGCGGAAGCCCCCTGCCCCTTAGAGCGGAGGGCTTTTAAGGCAGAAGGGCTTCCAGGCCTTGGTTTTAGGACATACGGCCTATTTGTTTAGGGCATACGGCCTAAAAGAAGGCTTTGAATATCGATATCGCCGCCGGGCCCAGCACGACGATCATGAGAGCCGGGAAGATCGCAAACAGTAGAGGGAACAGAAGCTTGACCGGCAGCTTCGCGGCCACCTCCCGGGCCCGCTGGCGCCGTAGCATCCGCATCTCCCCGGCGTAGGTCTGGAGGACGTCGGCGATAGGGCTTCCAACCTGGTCGGCCTGAATGAGAGCAAGAGCAAAGGTCGACAGCTCGTCGACGTCCGTTCGCTCCCGGAGGTTCTGCAGTGCCTGACGCCTGCTGGAGCCAAGCTGGATCTCTTGAAGCATGCGGTGAAGCTCATCTCCAAGAGCCCCGGGAATCTTGCGGGACACCAAATCCATCGATCCCTCCAGGCCCATTCCGGACTGAACGGCTATTGCCATCAAGTCCAGGACCTCGGGCAGTGTCTGACGGATCTGCTCCTGTCGAGCCTCGGCACGCCTGGAGATCCAGATGTCCGGCAAGAAGAAGCCAATCAGGCCTCCGAGGATCGCCCACATGATGACCCCTCCCGGCCGGGCTCCAAGCATCGCCAGGCCGAGCGGAAGAAGCGTGGCACCGGCAACGGTGGACGCTGCTTTAAGGGCCAGAACCCCGTCCACGCCCCGGCGGCCGAATCCCGCAAGGGTGGCGTTCCTCCTCATCCTCTTGAGCTGCCAGGAAGGCGTCAGCCGACGCCCCAGCTTCTGGAAATCGTCCAGAGCGGGGCCTAGCAGGCGAATGGCAAACGGACGCTCGAACTCGTCGCCGTAGTCGAAGCTCTCGTTCATTATCACTTCGGCGGCGTGGCTCGGCTTTCTGGAGTTCAGGGCTCTCCCGACTCCCACGGCGGCCATTCCGAGCCCCGAGGCCACTGCCGCCATGCTTAGTGCAAGAAGCAGCGTGTTCATATCAAACCTCCACCCGGACGAGCCGGCGCATCCAAAGAGTCCCAACAACGATTCCGCCGGCGGCTATGAAGAGCATGATCCGGCCGCCGCCTGTCTCGATGAGCGGCTCCAGGTACTCCCGACGGAACAGAAACAGAATGGTTCCGATGACCAGCGGCAGGCCGGTCAGCACCTTGCCCGAGATGCGGGCCTCTGCCGAAAGGGCTCTGACCTCACCCCTGACCTCGAGCCTGGTCCGCATGAAGTCGGCCAGAACTCGAAGCGTGTCGGCAAGCTTGCCGCCGGTAAGCTGCTGGATTCTGATGGCTTCCACGGTCCACGCGATGTCTCGAGACCCAATCCTTGCCGCCATCGCTTCCAGAGACTCGATCAGTGGACGTCCCACCCTGGTCTCGGCGACCACTCGAGTGAGCTCCGGAGCGAGCGGGGGGTTGCCCTCCGCCCCGGCAAGCTCGAGGGCCAAGAGCAGGGATGCACCCGAGTCCAGGGAGCCGGCGATGAGCTGCAGGACCGAGGGAAGCTGGTCCTCCATCTTTGCCAGGCGCCGCCTCCCCTTTGAGTTGAGCCAGAAAACGGCCACCGTGGGAACCGCAACCGCTGCCACCAGGGCGCCGGCGAACGAGCGAGTCACGGCGGCAACCAGAGCGACCGTTCCTATGGTGCTGATCGCCAGAATTGCTCCGAACTCGCCGGCCTTGAGGGACCAGCCAGCCTGCTCCAGACTGACTCGGACTCGCTCCGCCCAGGAAGTCTTTCCAAAGGCCCTCTCGGCATACGCCCCCGCTCGCTCAATCAGCTCGGCGAGAGCCTCGGGGGATCGGGATGGCTCGACCATCTCCGCGTCGAGAAGCTCTCTCAGCTTCTGCCGGCGGGCGTTACCCCGGAGGGAGATGCCGTAGGCCACCATCCCCCCTCCCAGGATTACGAAGAGTGCCGCCAATACGATGTTCACGCTAGAACCTCCTTCCATTCGAGACGTTGACCGAACGAAGGGGGTTAGATCCCGGCTGTTCCTCGCCGGGCCTGAAGAACTTCGGCGGTACCGCTACGCCGGCTTCCCGAAGCTTGTCGACCACCTTGGGCCTCAGCCCCGTAGCACGCAGCCTTCCGGCGGAGCGGGTGCTTTCCCGGCCACCCTCGGCAAAGGTGTAGCGGAAGATGTCCTGCAGGGTTATTACGTCGCCCTCCATTCCCTGAACCTCACAGACGTAGGTTACGTGCCTGCTGCCATCCCCAAATCGGTCGAGGTGGATGATGATGTCCAGGGCAGCCGCCACCTGCTGGCGAATTGCCCTGAGGGGAAGGTCGTAGCCCGACATGAGCACCATGGTGTCGAGGCGAGCCAGAGCGTCCCTAGGCGAGTTGCAGTGGATCGTCGTCAGGGAGCCCTCATGGCCGGTGTTCATCGCCTGTAGCATGTCGAGGGCTTCCGCTCCCCGAACTTCACCGACCAGGATCCGATCGGGGCGCATCCTCAGAGCGTTTCTAACGAGATCCCGGATGGTCACCTGACCGGCGCCTTCGATGTTAGGCGGCCGAGCCTCCAGCGTGACCACGTGTGGCTGGCCGAGCCGCAGCTCCGCCG
>DATACZ010000142.1:0-8574 GCA_036258795.1 Actinomycetota bacterium | reverse complement strand
TACGCCTCGGGCTTCGGGCTTAGGCTCGGACAGGAGCTCGGAGTGAGCAGGCTGAACCGGCGTGGGTGAGTCGCCAGCCTCCCGAGGGCCAGCCTGAGACTTAACCGAGGTTTTGGCCTTCTCGGGCACTAAGGCGACCTCCTGCGCTCACCACACACTCTCATTAAAGCATGGGCCCGAATCCTGGCCACGGCGACACTCGCTCGCTTCGGTCGCTCGGTCGACCGGACAAAGGCAAGGCTTGGATTCGCTCGCTACGCTCGCTCGGCTTCAGTACCGAATGAGCGAGTAGAAGTCGAGTCCGGTGAGCTTGGATCGCCCGCGCAGAAACTCAAGCTCTATCAGGCAGGCAACCCCGGCAACGAATGCGCCCAGCCGCTCAATCAGGTCGACGGCAGCCCGTGCAGTACCACCCGTCGCCAGGACATCGTCGACGATAAGCACCCGCTCTCCGGGGGTAACCGCGTCGCGGTGGATCTCGAGGACCTCCTGAGAGTACTCCAGCGTATAGGCGGCGGACTCGGATAGGTAAGGAAGCTTGCCGTGCTTACGGATGGGGACGAAACCTACGCCAAGCTGGTGCGCCACCGGCGCGGCCAGGATGAAACCGCGAGCCTCTATGCCGCACACTTTGCCGACCTGTGCATCCCGGTAACGGCCCGCGATTGAGTCGATCACCAGGCGGTATGAGCTCGCATCCGCCAGCAAGGGGGTTATGTCCTTGAAGTCAACCCCCGGCCTGGGAAAGTCCGGAACGCTGCGGACCTTCCCCTTGAGGTCTTCTATGTCCAGCGCCACTGAAGGACTAGCGACTTTTCTTCTTCCGCTTAGCCCTCGGCTGATGGCGGCGGGGTTGGGCTTTGGCCGCCGTGGCCGTGCGGGTGGCGCCCGGCTCGGCTCTGCCTCCATTGGAACTGGGTCGAGCCCGAGCAGTGAGGCTTGTCTCATCCACTGGCTCCGACCTATCCGCCTGCTGTTTCACCTTAGGCGACGGCTCCGGACCGTCCCCCGACCCCTTTTGGCCTCCGGCGGCTCCTACTCTCGCGGCACGCACCCGCATCGCCGCGTACCTCGGCTCTTTTTCCTTCCAAAGCGAGAGCAGCGGTACGGCTACGAAGAGGCTGGAGTAGGTACTAGCCGCCACACCAACGAAGAGGGCCAGGGCAAGATCCTTGAGGGTATCGGCGCCGAGAAGGATGCTGCCGACGAACAGCAGGCTTCCTACCGGCAGAAGGGTTGACAAAGAGGTGCTGAATGAGCGCATGAGCACCTGATTCGAGGAGTCGTTGGCAATCTCGGCGAAGCTCTTTCGCGCGTTGCCTGGAAGAGCCTGGTTCTCCAGGGTCTTGTCGAATATCACGACGGTGTCGTAGAGGGAGTAGCCGAGAATGGTCAAGATGGCGATGACTGTCGCGGGCGACACCTCGAACCCGACCAGCGCATAGATGCCGGCGGTTACGACCAGGTCGTGCAGGAGGGCCATAATGCTGGCCAGGGCCATCTTGGGCTCCAGACGCCACGACATATAGGCGATGACAAGCACAAGGAAGATGGCCAGCCCGCGAAGCGCCTTGGCCGTGACCTGGCCGCCCCATCTCCGGCCGACCGCCTCGGTGGTTATGTCGCTTACATCGGATCCGGTCAGCCTCTGAAGGGTCTGGGTCACGTCGTCTCGCGCCTCGGGCGAGAGAGAGGATGGGGTCTCGACCTGGACCTGCGTCTCGCCGGTTGACCGGTCCGTCAGGATCTGAACCAGCGGATTCTCAAGACCGGCTTTTTCCATCTCGTCTTGAACGGTGCGGACCGAGAGGGACTCGGGCGCTGGTGCCCGGTAGATGGTTCCACCACGGAAGTCGATGGCATAGCTAAGCCCCCTCACACCGGGGACCAGGGCCACCACCGAGATGAGCACCACTAAACCGGAGAGGAGGAACCAACGCCGCCTTAGTCCTACGAAGTCGATCTTGAACTCGCTCCGATAGATCTTTCGCAGCAGGGAGCCCTCTCTCTGTCCGCCCTCCAGTGCAGCCCGCATTCCCAAAAGGCGGTTTTCCGCGAAGAAGCGGTTCTGCGCCAGAAGCCCCGCCAATGGCCAGGTGAAGAAGTAGGTGACCGCCAGATCCAGCAAGGTGGCGACCCCGAGTGCGAGGGCGAAGCCACGGACCGGCCCAACTGCCAGGAAGTACAGGACTACCGCGGCCAGGATCGTAACCATATTGGCCGCGCGCATGGTGCGCCAGGCGTGCTGAAAACCGCGGTCAATCGAGGTCCTTAAATTCCGCCCCTCATGGATCTCCTCCTTCACGCGTTCGAAGAACACGATGTAGGAGTCCGCGGCGATGCCGATCGACACAATGAGCCCCGCGATGCCGGCGAGGGTCAGGCTCCAGCCGATCCACTCTCCGAACAGAACGACCAACCCGTAGGTGATGGCCCCGAAGACCGCCAATCCCACCCAGGTCTGTAAGCCCAGTGTCCGGTAGTAGATGAGCACATAGAGCATCACGAGCAGCAGTCCCAGAGCTCCTGCCAGAAGACCCGCTCTCAGGGAGTCGCGGCCCAGCGTGGCGCTGACCGTTCTGACCTCCGACTGTTCGAGCTTTACGGGCAGCGCCCCAGCCGTCAGAACCAGAGCGAGGTCCTTGGCCTCGGTTTCGTCGAAGTCCCCGGTGATGATCGTGGTCCCGCCGGTGATCCCCTCGTTGCACTGAATTTCCGGGTCTACCTGAGGACTGGACTCGACCCTCCCGTCCAGGACGATTGCGATCTGGCGCGTCACCCCCTGCTCACACGCCAGCCTTCCGGTGAACCGAGTCCAAGCATCCGATCCGTCTCGCTTGAAGTCGACCACTACCTCCCACCCGCCGGCCTGATTGGGCCGCGCGGAACCGGTTCTTACGGCATCGCCGGTGACCTCCGCCCTCGATAGCTCGTACTTGTTCCTCTGCTCGTCCGCCAGGACAAGCTCCTGCGCCGGATCGTCGGATTCGGCCACCTTGAGGCTCTCGTAGTCGGGGCCACCAGGAGGGACAACCCGCTTGACCTGCCGGAATTGAAGCTGAGCGGTCTTCCCGATCAACCGCAGCAGCCGCTGGGGGTCCTCCGTTCCGGGAAGTTGGATGAAGATGTTGTTGTTGCCTTCCCTGGAGATCTGGGACTCGGCCACACCAGCGCTGTCCACCCGGTTGCTCAAGATCTCGACGCTCTTCTCCAGGAGCTCCGGATCGGCGTTGGACGGCGCCGTAAGAGTCACCGACAAGCCTCCCTGAAGGTCTAGGCCGAGCTTGGGTTTGAGGTTGAAGACGAAGATGACCGCCATAAGGCCGACGGCCACGGTCATCACTGCAATCACGGAGAGCAGGTGGCGTCTGGTCCGTTTCACCGTCGAACCTTAACCGATCCATCCGGGGCCCAGCCCCCGCAGCCGCTCGGGGCCGGCAATTCCCTTTGGTCGCATCTAGTTGGCGGCTTCTTCTCCCTTGGACTCGGTGCCGCCTTCAGGTGTGAGCGGTGACTCCCCCGCTGGTTCAACTGCCGCACTGCCCAGGGCTTCATCTGCCGTGGCCAAGGACGTGTCTTCCGGAGAGATTCGCCGGCTGATCGCCTGCTTGGAGAAGCGGAGCTCCACCCCGTCGGCCACCTCGAGCCAAACGAGGTCGTCCTCGACCTCCTGAACGTAGCCGTAGACCCCTCCGATGGTCACAACCTCATCGCCGGCAGTCAGGGTGGAGATGAGCTGCTGGTGCTCCCTGAAGCGCCTTTTCTGAGGCCGGACCAGCACGAAGTAGAAGATGACCATCACTGCGACCAGCATCAGCAGGCTTCCGGCGTCCATGGGTCCTCCAAGAATGAGTTATCTCAAGCCTAACCGGCTTTCTCTGGAATGACCCTCACCAGCGCAGCGGGCCGTCTGGGGCCTCATGGCCCCCGGCTTTAGCTACTTCTGCTGTTCGAGTTGTGACAGAAAGGTCTTGGTGAAGGCCTCCAGATCGTCCGGATTCCTCGACGTGATCAGGTTGCCGTCCTCCACCACCTCCTGATCCACCCACTCAGCCCCGGCGTTCACCAGGTCGGTTTTGATAGCCGGCCAGGATGTGACGATCCGATCGGTCAATAGGTCGGCCTCAGCCAGCATCCATCCCGCGTGGCAAATCGCGGCCAGCGGCTTGCCCGAGTCATGGATCGCCTTGGTCAGCTCCACCATCTTTTGGTTGCGTCTGATCTTGTCCGGCGAGTAGCCACCCGGTATTACCAGGGCATCGAAGTCGGAGGGCGAGACATCGTCGACCGACTTCTCGACGGTAACCGTCGAGCCTTTCTTGCCCTTGATGGTCTTCCCTGCCTCCAGACCGACAATTACCGCTTCATGACCTGCTTCCCGAACCTTCTCGTACGGGAACTTGAACTCTGAATCCTCAAACAGCTCGTCCATGATGAAAGCGACCTTGCCCAAGATTGATCACCTCCCAAAGCTCTTATTTCCCGATTGGACAGGTAGAAAAACGCCTCGGGCGTAAGCCCGTCTACTAGGTCTATTGGGCAGTTGTGCGTGCCGGCCTAACGCCGTCGCAGAAAGAGGTTGAGCAGCACGGTTAAAACGATGGATATGAGAATGCTCGTTCCGAGCGGGAAGTACACCCGCCAGTTCCCGCGCCCGAAGCTCATATCCCCCGGCAGGGAGGAGATTCCTGATCTGCTCAAAAGCATGAGCAGCCCTCCGACGATCAGGGCCAACAGGCCCAGGCCGACCAGCACCCTACCCATGGAGTCCATCAGGCAAGCCGGTCCATATCGGTCAGCCCGAGATGGTCGAAGGCGGCAGGAGTTGCCACGCGGCCCCTTGGGGTTCGCAGAATGAAGCCCTTGCGCAACAGGAACGGTTCGTACACCTCCTCAAGGGTATCCGGCTCCTCGCCGACCGAAACCGCGAGGGTGCCAAGACCGACCGCCCGGCCCCTGAAGCGCCTTGTGAGGGCCATGAGTATGGCCTTATCGACCTTGTCCAGGCCCTGGTCGTCTATCTGGAAGAGGTCCAGAGCGGCCCGAGCCTCCTCACAACCGATCCGGCCGTCCGAGCGCACTTCCGCGTAATCCCGAACCCTGCGGAGTAGCCGGTTGGCGATCCGGGGGGTTCCCCGCGAGCGGCTAGCGATCTCAAAGGAGGCCTCCTGCTCGATCGCAACTCCAAAGATGGCCGCAGAGCGCTCGACGATGGTGACCAGATCCCCGGTTTCGTAGTAGTCGAGCCGGCCCACAAACCCAAAGCGGTCCCTTAGCGGTGAAGTCAACAGACCCGTCCGGGTGGTGGCGCCGACCAGGGTGAAGGGCGGAAGGTCCAGCCGAATGGACCTGGCTGCAGGCCCTTTTCCAATCACAAGATCAAGGCCGAAGTCCTCCATAGCCGGGTACAGGATCTCCTCGACCGGCCTGGCGAGGCGGTGGATCTCATCGATGAAGAACACCTGGCGTGGCTCCAGGTTGGTGAGGATAGCGGCAAGGTCCCCGGCCCTCTCTAATGCCGGCCCCGATGTCGCCTTGATTCCCACTCCGAGCTCACCGGCAACAATGTGAGCCAAGGTTGTCTTCCCGAGACCAGGGGCGCCGGCAAAGAGCAGGTGATCGGCGGATTCGCCTCGTCCCCCCGCGGCCTCGAGAATTATCGACAGGTGCTCCTTGGTGGAGTTCTGCCCGACGAACTCGGTTAGCCTGGCCGGGCGAAGGGACCGCTCCAGCGCCCTATCCTCATCGTCCCTGGTGCCTGCAAGGATTCCGGAGGAGGCTCCGGGGAGGTTCCCTGGGGGATGCGGAGGGCGCGCCTCTACCTCCTCACCGCTTACCTCCCAAGCAGAGCCCGTCGACCTCATACCCTGCTCAGCGCTCGAAGGGCGGACTTCACCATGTCCTCGACTCCAGCGTCGTCCCTTGCCACCGCGTCGAGCACCGGCGCGACCTCAGCGGGGCCGTATCCAAGGCCGAGGAGGGCCTCGCGCACTTCGGCCAAGATCGGCGATCCGGGACTCGAACCAAGCTCGAGATCTCCCAAATGTTCCTTTAGCTCCAGCACCATCCTCTGCGCGCTCCGATTACCCACGCC
Source organism: Actinomycetota bacterium (assembly GCA_036258795.1). GTDB lineage: Bacteria > Actinomycetota > CADDZG01 > JAHWKV01 > JAHWKV01 > DATACZ01. The sequence continues at coordinate 2,480 of DATACZ010000142.1, read as the reverse complement.
AGGAACGGTGGCCAGCAGCGCTACGTCACCCGAGGCCACCGCCCTGCGCAGTGCCTCCGGCTTCAGGTGTCCGATTACCGCAAGAGCCAGCTTCGGTCCCACGCCGGTTACGCCGATCAGGCAGCGGAAAAGCTCTCGCTCCTCCGCGGCGGCGAATCCGTAAAGGGTCATGGAGTCTTCCCTAACCACCATGTGGGTCAGAAGCCTCACCTTCTGCCCGGGCCTCAGCTTGAAGAGCGTGGTCGCCGGTGCCTGCACGAGGTAGCCGACGCCCGACACATCAATCTCCACCGCGCCGGACGTAATCTCGGCAACCGCGCCACTGAGCGATGAGATCATCGAACGACCTCCAGATGGGCCAAGCGCCTGGCGCTCAAATGGGTAATCGCCACCGCCAACCCGTCCGCGGCATCGGGAGAGTCCGGCACCGCCTCGGGGCCAAGAATTCTTTCGACCATGAAGCGGATCTGATTCTTGGTCGCATCCCCATAGCCCACCACGGCCTGTTTGACCTCAGCCGGGGTGTATTCGTGGACCTGTACGCCCGCAAGGGCCGCCGCGAGCATGGCCACACCGCTTGCCTGCATGGCGGGCACGGCCGTCTGGGCGTTGAGCTTGAAGAACAGCCGTTCCGTAGCCACAGCCTGCGGCTGCCAATGATCGAGCAGCTCCCTCAGCGCTTCGAATAGAACCTTGAGCCGCTCTGCCGTCTCCTCCCTAGGTGAGCTCTTGAGAGTGCCGCTGTCGAGGGCCCAGAGCTGGCCGTCGCACTCCTCGACGACTCCCACGCCCATACGGGTAAGCCCGGGGTCTATCCCCAATACCCGGAGCGGTTCCCGGTTCACCTTCATGGACGTCTCCCCTTTTTGACACGAACAACGCTTTGGCGGTGCTTCGCCGATCGAACAAGTGTTTGATAGGGATGATACCTATCGGGGGAGACGGCTTAGGGGATTTCTATCCGGTGATCTCCGCCATTAGATCTTCCGGGATGTCGAAGTTGGAGTAGACCTCCTGCACATCGTCGGAGTCGTCCAGGTCCTCCATGAGCTTCAAGACCTTTTCGGCAGTGGGCCGGTCTAGAGAAAGGGTTGTGTCCGGCTCCATCGAGATCCGCGCGGTGTCGGGGGTGATTCCGGCGCCGATCAACGCCTCCTTCAGCTTGTTGAGACCGTCCGGGGGGCACACCACCTGCCAGTAGTCGCCGTCTTTCGTGATGTCGTCGGCCCCTGCCTCGAGGGCGACCATGAACAGCTCGTCCTCCGTGACGTGATCGGCCGGTATTAGCACGACGCCCTTCTTTGTGAACATCCACGAGACCGACCCTGGATCTCCCATCGACCCACCGTTGCGGGTAAAGATCCTCCTGACGTCGGCGGCGGCCCGATTACGGTTGTCGGTCATCACCTCCAGCAGCACTGCCACCCCGCCAGGCCCATAACCTTCATAAACCAGGCTCTCGTACTTCACCCCGTCGAGCTCCCCGGTTCCCCTCTTGATCGCCCGGTCGATGGTGTCGTTGGGCATCTCTGCGGCCCTGGCCTTGGCGACCGCATCAGACAGAGTCGGGTTGGCATCGGGATTGCCCCCTCCGTCCCGCGCCGCCACTTCAATTGCCCGGATGAGCTTTGCGAACAACTTGCCTCGCCGGGCATCGATGACTGCCTTCTTGTGCTTGGTGGTGGCCCACTTGGAGTGTCCGGACATCATGCGCTCCTGCAGAATTTCTCTATGAAGTACCGGTGAATCCTCGGCTCCTGGACCAGTTCCGGATGAAAGGTGGAGGCCAGCACACTCTCCAGCTGCACCAGGACCGGCCTCTCCGCCCAACTGGCGAGAACTTCAGCGGATCCCGCATCCTCGATTATCGGCGCCCGAATGAATACCCCTCTGACGGTGCCGCCCAACCTAGGAACGTGGATATCTGCCTCGAACGAGTCCACCTGCCTTCCGTAGGCGTTGCGAGTGATCTGAAGAGGCACAACTCCCAGTGGGGGCTCCCCGTCCGAGGTCTGTTCCGCGAGGACAATCGCCCCGGCACATGTTCCGAAGACCGGCATTCCGCTCGCTACCCTCTTGCGGATCGGATCCCGCAGGTCGTATCGGTCGATGAGCTTAAGCTGAGTGGTGGACTCACCGCCAGGAATGATGAGTGCATCGGAACCTTCGAGGTCCTCAACCGACCTGACCTCCCTGGACCGGTAGCCGCAGGAGGCGAGAATGCTCAGGTGCTCCGCAAAGTCTCCCTGCAGGGCCAGAACACCGATCCTGGCGTCTACCATCCTCTGGGCGCCAAGCGCTGATCCTCCGGTACATCCCGAAGGTCCAGGCCCCTCATAGGTTCCCCCAGTCCCCGCGATACCTTGGCGAGAACATCCGGGTCGTTGAAGTAGGTGGTCGCCTCGACGATCGCACGGGCCCTCTTTGCCGGATCCTGGCTCTTGAAGATACCGGAGCCCACAAAGACTCCCTCCGCCCCC
>DATACZ010000141.1:0-5293 GCA_036258795.1 Actinomycetota bacterium | reverse complement strand
TGGCGCCGATGACCCCTCTGCCCCCGCGGCCCTGGGTCTTGTAGATCGAAGACTTCACCCGCTTGATGTATCCGGAGCGGGTGATGGTTACTACCACATCCTCGTCGGCGATGAGGTCCTCGACGTTGAACTCACCCTCATCCGCCACGATCTCCGTCCGCCTGGAGTCGGCGAACTTCTCTTTGATGGCCAACAGATCGTCCTTGATGATCCGCCTCACCCTGGCGGGAGATTTCAGGGTGGCGTTCAGCTCCTCAATGGTCTTTTGGAGCTCGGCCGCCTCTTCTCGTATCTTGTTTCGCTCCAGGGCCGCCAGCCGCCGGAGCATCATGTCCAGGATGGCGTTGGCCTGAACCTCGGTCAGCTGGTACTGGGTCATAAGCCGCCCCCGCGCTTCGTCGGCGGAGGGAGCCTCCCGGATTAACGTGATTACCGCGTCGAGATGCTCGAGCGCCACCAGCAGGCCTCGCAGGATGTGCATGCGCTCCTCCGCCTTGCGCAAGCGGTACCGGGTGCGCCTGGTGATGACCTGGACCTGGTGGTCGAGGTAGTGGCGCAAAACGTCCCGGAGGGGCAGGGTACGGGGCACCCCGTCCACGAGAGCCAGCATGTTGATCCCGAACGAGTCCTGCAGCTGGGTGAACTTGTAGAGGTTGTTGAGGACCACCTGAGGGATGGCGTCGCGCTTGAGCTCGATCACGATTCGGGTGCCCTTGCGGTTGGTCTCGTTGCGGCCCCCCGAGACGCCGGTGATCTTCTTGGAGTTGGTCAGCTCGGCCACCTTCTCGATCAGCCGGTCGCCGGAAACCATGTACGGGAGCTCGGTGATGACGATGCGGGTGCCCCGCTTGGTCTCCTCCACCTCGCACCGGGCTCGCACCCGGACGGTCCCCCGGCCGGTTTCATAGGCCTCACGGATCCCGGCTCGTCCGAGGATGATCCCTCCACCGGGAAAGTCGGGGCCCTTGACGATCTCGGCCAGCTCAGCCGAGCTGATGTCGGGCTGCTCCATCATGGCGATGGCGGCATCGATCACCTCCCCCAGGTTGTGCGGCGGGATGTTGGTGGCCATCCCGACGGCGATCCCGGTAGAGCCGTTGACGAGGAGGTTGGGGAAGCGGGCCGGCAGGACGGCCGGCTCGACCTCCTCGCCGTCGTAGTTGGGGATGATGTCGACGGTCTCCTCGCCGATGTCGCGAAGGAGCTCCATCGCCAAAGGTGAGAGGCGGCACTCCGTGTAGCGCTGCGCCCCGGGCGGGTCTCCGTCGGCAGACCCAAAGTTGCCGTGGCCATCCACGAGGGGGTGCCGCATGGAGAAGTCCTGGGCCATCCGGGCCAGGGCGTCGTAGATGGCCATGTCGCCGTGGGGGTGGTAGTTGCCCATGACCTCGCCGACCACCCGGGCGCACTTCTTGTGCGGCGTTCCGGGACGAAGCCCCAGGCCGTACATCCCCCACAGAATGCGTCGGTGCACCGGTTTCAGGCCGTCCCGAACGTCGGGGAGGGCGCGGCCCACGATCACGCTCATGGCGTAGTCGAGGTAAGAGCGCTGTACCTCCTCCTCTATCTCTACAGTTCTTATCCCGCCCTCTTCCGGGGTTAGCTCGGGTGGTTGCTCGTCGGCCATTGATGTCTACCTATACGTCCAGGGTGGCGTACTTTGCGTTGGTGGTGATGAAGTCGCGCCTGCTCTCGACGTTCTCGCCCATGAGGATGGAAAAGATCTCGTCGGCCAGGGCGGCATCTTCCATCTGCACCTTCTTCAGGATCCTGGTGCTCGGGTTCATTGTGGTTTCCCAGAGCTCCTCTGCCGGCATCTCACTTAGCCCCTTGAACCGGCTGAAGGTGAGCTTCTTGTTGGGATGTGCAGCCCTCAGGGCGTCACGCTCGTCATCCGAGAACAGATAGTGCTTCTTCCCGTCGACCGTGGTCTTGTACAGCGGAGGCTGCGTCAGGTACACGTAACCGGCGTCGATCAAGCCGGACATGTGCCGGAACAGGAAGGTGAGCAGCAGCGTGGTGATGTGCTGGCCGTCCACGTCGGCGTCAGCCAGCAGGCAGATCCGGTGGTACCTGGCCTTGTCGATGTTGAAATCCTCGCCGATGCTCGTTCCGATCGCGGTGATGAGCGCCTGCACCTCCCGGTTCTCCAGGATCTTGTGAAGGCGGGCTTTCTCGACGTTTAGGATCTTTCCGCGGATCGGCAGTATGGCCTGAAACTCCCGGTCCCGGCCGCCCTTGGCGCTGCCGCCGGCGCTGTCTCCCTCGACGATGAAAAGCTCGGACACCTCCGGGTCCCTCGAGGAGCAGTCCGCCAGCTTCCCGGGCAGCCCCCCGCCCTCAAAGGCAGACTTTCGCGTGATGTCCCGCGCCTTTTTGGCCGCGATGCGGGCCCGGGCGGCCTGCTGGGCCTTTGCCACGATCCGCTTCGCCTCGGTGGGGTGCTCCTCGAACCACTCCCCCAGCTTCTTGTTGACGGCAGTCTCGACGAACGAGCGCATCTCGCTGTTTCCGAGCTTGGTCTTGGTCTGGCCCTCGAACTGTGGCTCCTGGAGCTTCACCGAGATGATGGCGACCAGCCCCTCTCGGATATCGCCGCCCTCCAGGGCGGGTTCTTTGGCGTTCGCGAGGTTCTTGGCTCTTATGTATCTGTTCACCACGTTGGTGAGGGCTTTGCGGAATCCCTCCTCGTGCATGCCGCCCTCATGGGTGTTGATGGTGTTCGCAAACGAGTGGATCGACTCGGTGAAGGACGTGTTCCACACCAGGGCGACCTCGAGCTCCCGCCCATCTCCCGACTCCTCCAACCGGATGATCTTGTGCAGGGTCTCTCGGCCGGTATTCAGGCTCTTGACGAAGTCGGCCAGGCCGCCGGTGGCCTTGAAGGTCTCCGACTTACCATCGCGCTCGTCGCGGAAGGTGATCTGCACCCCGGTCAGGTAGGAAAGTTCCCGTAGCCGCCGGGCGATGGTGTCGTAGTCGAACTCGGTTGTCTCGGTGAAGATCTCAGGGTCGGGCCAGAACGTGACCACGCTGCCGGTCTTGGAGGGACTGGACAAAGACTTCACCTTGGTCAGCGGGTGGGTGGTCTTGCCTCGGGTGAAGGCGGCCACGTACAGACCGCCGTCCCGAGCTACCTCGACCTGGAGCCTCGATGACAGGGCGTTGACGACCGACACCCCGACTCCGTGGAGTCCACCGGAGACCGCATACCCCTTTCCGCCGAACTTGCCTCCGGCATGCAGCTCCGTGAGCACTACCTCGACCGCGGACCGCCGCTCGCCCTTCGGTGGGTCGATTGGTATACCGCGCCCGTTGTCTTTTACCGACACCGAGTTGTCGGCGTGGATGGTGACGTCGATTCGGTCGCAGAACCCTGCCAGAGCCTCGTCCACCGCGTTGTCAACCACCTCGTACACCAGGTGGTGCAGGCCCCGTGGTCCCGTGGAGCCGATGTACATGCTCGGACGGCGGCGAACCGCGGCCAGGCCCTTGAGGACCGTGATGTCCTGGCCGGTATAGCTATTTTGAACTGCCTTTTTGGGTGCGGATACGGTCGCGCTCATGCTTGCGCTGTGGCCTTTCTTCGGCTCCGGTGCCGGGTCTCTCCGGATCTTCCGGGTGCCCCAACAAGCCGCTGGGATGCCGGAAGGACTGATGCTTGAGAGTAGGGTTGCTTCATGCGATCGCCTCTAGGGGCCGAATGGGCGCGTGGAGCGGCTCCTGAGGCCTCATCTGTGTTATCCCAGTATACCACCTAGGGGGTCTATCTCCCCGTCTTCTGAGCGGCGCTAAAGGCCCTCTTGAGAGCCTTGGCGAGCGCTTGATCCTGTATTTCTTGGCCCACACGGGGGTCCGCAGCCGCCGGTTCGTGGGGTTGTGCCCGGGAACGTGGCTCCGGTTCGGCCGCCCTGCCGCGGGGTGCTCCCTCGTCTTTGCGGGTGGCCACCCAGGGCCTTAGCTCCGCCACCACCTTGCTGCCCACCACCCGATTGATCCGCTCGATGATCTCCTCACCGAGATAGCGGATCTCCGATGCCCACGCCGCAGACTCCATCCTCACGCGCAGAACCCCGCCCTTGAGAGAGGTCGGCCGGCACCTTCTCGCCAGCTCGCTACCCACCACCCGCTCCCACTGGGCGAAGATCTGGGCGGTCTCCAGGGGCCTCTCGACCCCCCAGCCGGAAGCCATCTCGACCAAGGCCGCCCTGATCGGTGCCGGGTCATCCAACTCTTCGAAGCCTGCCTTCCTCAACCACCATTAACTGGGCGCTCCAGATGGGCAGCGACTCGGCCGACGTCGCCGTTGCCACCGTCTGTCCGGTGATCGCAACCAGTTGCGAAAGCTGGTGCCTCCGATGGTCGTCCAGCTCGGAGAAGACGTCGTCCAGCAAAAGGACGGGATGCTCTCCGTGCTCCTCGGCGATCGTGTCTCTTTCGGCCAGGCGCAGAGACAACGCGATGGTCCTTTGCTCCCCCTGGGAGGCGTAGACCCTGGCGTCCGAGCCCGCCAGCAGAATCCGTAGGTCGTCCCGGTGGGGGCCCACCGAGGTGGTTGCCCTTTCCAGGTCTGTGCTTTGTGACTTGCTAAGAGCTCTCCTCAACATTCCTGCGATCTCAGCCGGGTCCTCGGGGAGTTCGCCCTCTGCCCACGTAGCCCGGTAAACAAGCTCCGGCGGCTGGTCGGAGGCAAGCTCTAGATACCGCCGGTGCACCGGTGGCTCGAGCTGGGCCAACACCGCCAGCCGATGCCGGACCACCGCAGCACCCGTTACCGCCACCTGCTCACTCCAGATCTCCAGGTGGTCTATCTGCCTAGGGTTGGCTCTGGCCGCCCTCAGCGCCCCGTTTCGTTGCCTCAAGGCCCTCTCGAAGTCCATCCGGTCGGCGGCGGCCAGCGGCCTGACCCTGGCTGCGGCGTTATCAAGGAACCGGCGCCGCTCCTCGGGACCGCCCTTTACCATCGCCAGATCCTCGGGAGAGAAAAGTACCGATACCGGTGAACGGCTCCTCGATTTCCTTGTCTGTAGCTGCTTGTCGACCCGCACCCTGATCCCGCCAGTTCGGCCTATCTCGGCGTCGACCCCAATCTGCCGGTTCGCCACCACCCCGACAGCCTGCACCACCGCTCTCTCTGCACCGTGCCTCACCATCGCCGACGGAGAGCTCGTTCTATGAGACGCCAGCGCCGACAAGCAGTAGATGGCCTCCAGCAAGCTGGTCTTTCCTTGCCCGTTGCTGCCGATAATCAAGTTCAGACCCGGCTCAAGCTCTGCTTCCCCGGTGGCGTAGT
>DATACZ010000140.1:0-3437 GCA_036258795.1 Actinomycetota bacterium | reverse complement strand
GGTAGGACCAATCGTAAGGGCATACCATGCCGATCCTCACCCGGCGGGCGCCTCCCTGCTCTCCGGTATCTCCAGCGCACCAGTCTCCGGCTCGCTGGGTACTGGTGAATCTTCAGTGGGCGACTCGGCGACGGCATCGTCCCGCTCCCCCTTCGGCTGCTTCGCCGGACCGCGGCCGCGGGGAGGCAGGCCCTCCTCATCTGACGGCCAGTTGGTGCTGAAGAGGTGCCACTGTGCGGGTGCGCGACGGATCAGCCCCTCGAAGTAATGAGCGATGGTCTGGGCCACGGCCTCGATATCAGCTACTGGATCACCCGACAGCTCGTAATGTACTCGCCTGAGTATGAGTTGGAAGCCTGTCTCGGTCTTGTACATTGCGCCGGCGATCATGGGGACCTTTTTTCTAACCGCAAGGAGGGAGGGGGACGCGGGGAAGGTCGTCCGCTCGCCAAAGAACTCGGCCCAGATGCCGCGCCTACCAAGATCCCGGTCGGCGACGATTGCCACCGCCTCCCCCATGTCGAACGCTTCTCCGACCTTCTTCCGAACCGCCGGCCCATTCAATGCCGGTATCACCTTCATCCCCCACCGTCCCCGAATCCCTGCAAACCACTCGAACAGAGCTCTCGGCCGGAGAACCTCCGCAATCGTGCTGAACTTGTAGCCCTTGGCTCCGATCCATGCCACTCCGAGGTCGTAGAAGCCCAAGTGGGGAGTGAGGAGCATTACGCCGCGCCCCTCGGCCAAAGCCTCTTCCAGGGTCTCGACAGCTCCCTCCACCGACTCGACCATCTGCACCAGGTCGTCGGCCGTATAGCGACCCAACCGGAACGTCTCGAGCCAATACTCCGCATAGGAGCGAAAGGCAGCACGAACAACGCTCTCCAGGTGAGGCCCCTCACCCACCACCCGGGCCATGTTCCGCTCCACGATCCGGCGCTTGCGATGGGCAAAACGATAAGCGACGCGGGCACCGAGATGGGCGGCGCCATCAGCCAGCTTCATGGGAAGGTGCTCGGCGAGCCACCCGGCCGCCCGGAAGGCAAAGTAGACCGCGGCTGGACCAGCCCCGTCAGCAAAAGGACTCAGCGAGCGCTGCTCTCGCGCCGCCGAGGACTGCTTCCAGACATGGAGGAATCTCTGGACGAGGGTGAAGGCAGAGGCCAGGACCAAGATTGCCAGTGCAGGCACCGGCCTGTTGAGCAGAAGCCCCAGCGCCATCACGACCACTCTCTCCGGGCGCTCCGCTATACCGACACTGCACTCGAAGCCCAGCCCCTCGGCCCGAGCCCTTACGTAGGAAACCATGAAGCCGAGGATCATCGCAGCCAGCGCCAGTAACGCTCCCCACCTTTCCTCGGCTCCTGGAAGAAACACCAACCTGGTGGGCGCGCCGGCGGGATTGAGCCAGGAGAACTGGTGGATGGTCGTGAAGCGCAGTATTAGCGCGGCGAACATCGCCCCATCAGCGAGGCGATCGAGAGTCGAGTCGAGAAATGCGCCGCGCTTTGAAACCCTGCCCGTAACCCGGGCCACCGCACCATCCAGCACGTCGAAGCAGGAGCCGAGCAAAAGGAGAAATCCACCGAGCGGAAGCGGCCCCTCGGCGATAACCACCGAGGCTGCCAGCACGACTACGAACCCGAGTACGGTGAGCGCGTTGGCGGAGAAGCCGGCTCGGGCAAGAGCCCTGCCCACGGGGACGACGATCTTCTGTGCACGAGGTCGGAACCACTTCTCCAGCATCGGTATTTCGCAACCCTCTTAGTTGGCCTTGAGCAATATAGAACAGGGCTGAAAGACCGGAGTGGCTCGATTCTTAACAGGGCTACAATGCCTGCATGAAGACCTACACCCCAGACAAGATCCGTAACGTCGTGCTGGTCGGTCACCAGGGAGCCGGCAAGACCTCCCTGGCTGAGGCGCTACTGCACATAAGCGGCACCACCACCCGAATGGGCTCGATCCAGGAGGGAAATACGGTCTCCGACTTCGAGCCCGAAGAGATCAAAAAGACCATCTCCGTCTCCCTCTCTCTGATTCCGATCGAGTGGAAGGACCATAAAATCAACCTTCTCGATGCTCCGGGCTACGCTGACTTCATCGGCGAGGCCCAGGCCGCCCTGCGCGTAGCGGACCTCGCCGTTCTCGTGGTGTCCGCCGTCGATGGGGTTCAGGTGCAGCACGATGCGATCTGGCGGCTCGCCCGGCAGATGAACATTCCCCGGCTCGTTTTTGTCAACAAGCTCGACCGGGAGCGGGCCGACTTTCACACCATCTTGAGTGAGCTCACCACGAAGCTGGGCAGTGGTTTCGCACCCCTCGACCTTCCCCTTGGGGAGGAGCACGACTTCCACGGCATCGTGGATGTGCTTACGGAGAAGGCTTACCGCTACGACCCTCCCCGAAAGGTCACCGAAGAGGACATGTCGCCGGAGCTGAAGGCCGAGGCCAGCAAGCTTCACACCCAGATCGTGGAGTCGGTGGCGGAGCAGGACGACGAGCTTCTGGAGAAGTACCTCGGCGGGGAAGACCTCGAGGCAAGCGAGGTTCTTGGTGGCCTGCACAAGGGACTTTGTGAAGGCACGGTGTTTCCCGTCCTGGTGGGATCGGCCACAAAGCTCATAGGAGTAGACCGCCTGGCGGACCTGATCGTCGAGATGGGCCCTTCACCCCTGGAGCGGGGACCGGCAACTGGCGTAAAGCCCGCGGCGGACAAGGAGATCGAGCGAGCCATGGACCCGGCAGGGCCGGTATCGGCCTTCGTCTTCAAGACCATCTCCGACCCTTACGTCGGCCGCATATCCCTGTTTAAAGTGATCTCCGGAAAGCTTCGCCCCGACTCGACCTTGTCGAACACGGAACGCTCAATCGAGGAGCGGCTGGCCCACATCTTCACGCTCAGGGGGAAGTCCCAGGAGACGGTCTCGGAGGTGGTGGCAGGCGACATCGCAGCCGTTGCCAAGCTTGCCCACACCCACAGCGGGCACACTTTAGCCGACAAGTCCGATCCCATCGTCTACCCGTCACTCGAGCAGCCCGACCGGGTTATTGCGAAAGCAATCGCTCCCAAGACGAAAGGCGATGAGGACAAGCTGATGACCGCGCTGGCCCGCGTCCAGGAAGAGGACCCGGCCCTGTTGTTGGAGCGAAACGCCGAGACCCGTCAGACGCTTCTGTGGGGCACAGGCGAAACCCACCTGGAGATAACGCTGGAGCGGCTATCCAGAAAGTTCGGCGTAGAGGTCCAGGAACTGCCTCTCAGGATCCCTTATCGGGAGACGATCACGGGGCCGGGGAAAGGGTTGGGCCGGCACGTAAAGCAGAGCGGCGGCCACGGCCAATACGCCATCTGCAACCTGGAGGTGGAGCCTCTGGAGAGAGGAGCCGGCTTCGAGTACGTCGACAAGATCTTCGGCGGTGCCATTCCCTCGCAG
>DATACZ010000139.1:0-7762 GCA_036258795.1 Actinomycetota bacterium | reverse complement strand
CGGCCACTCGAATCAAGGCAGGACCTCGGCCTCAGTGTGAGGGTGGACCTCAATTACCGAGGTGGCGTTCGTAAACCGGTATCCCTTCGCAATCTCATGCACCACCTCCCGAATCCCATCCTGCCGCTCGGGGGTCGACACAACACCGCTGACCCTGACCTCATGTCCATCCACCTCGACATGGATACCCAGCTCGCCCACCCGGGAGTCCTGCGCCAAGGCCTCCTGAATCCTGGCCGCCAGGTAGGGCAGCCTTTCCTGAGCTTCAGTCATGGTTACGGGTGTTGAGATCAGCGACTTGGTATCTCATGCCGACTCAGACTCCATCGGACCCAGGCGCTCACGCAAGAGCCGCAGAGTTGCAGAAAGCAGGCGCGAAACGTGCATCTGCGAGATTCCGAGCTCGTTTGCGATCTGAGTCTGCGTCATGCCCTTGAAGAACCGCAGATGAAGGATGCGACGCTCCCTGCTGGGAAGCTTCTCCAGCACCGTCTTGACGCTCACCCACCTCTCGAGTATCTCCAGCGAGTCATCCTCGGCGCCGATCCGGCTTGCGGGTGAGTCACGGTCTGATTCGTTTGGGGGGTCGAGGGGGGCGGTGGAGTAAGCGTGCATGGCCTCCATGCCCTCGATCACCTCCTCCTCCGTGGTTCCTGTGTGGGAGGCGATCTCCTTGACCGTGGGCGAACGTCCGAGAGCCTGGTTCAGCTCGGCCACGGCCCGTTCCACCTGGAGGCTGATTTCCTTGACCCGGCGCGGCACTCCCAGGGCCCACCCTTTGTCTCTGAAGTGACGCTTCAACTCACCGACTATGGTCACCGTGGCATAGGTCGAGAACTTGACCTCGCGCTCCGGGTCGAAACGATCCACCGCCTTGATCAGGGCGATGGACGCTACCTGCTCCAGGTCTTCCACCGCCTCTCCCCGGCCCGAGAAACGTCGCGCCAGATAACGGGCGAGTGGCCGGAACGTAAGTACGAGCTCATCCCGTGCCGCGGGGTCCGGGAGGCGGGCGAATAGCTCCGCGGCCCGCTCGGTATTTGACGGATTGATGAGCGCCTCTCGCTCAGGTGGCTGGGACACGGGAGCCGCATCACTCATGCGACTGGCCGTACCCGCTTGGCTAATTTAATGGTCGGGCCGCCATCGACATGCTCGAAGCCGCTCTCGTCACTGAGCGCCGAGAGGATCTCCCAGGCGAGGGCATTCTGCCCGTGGGGAGGCCAGGAGTAAGAGCCGTCGGTCGATACCATCAACTCCAGGAAACCGGGGCCCGGGATCAGCTTCAGCGTAAGCACTGTTGCCCCTCCCCGCAGGCCAAGTAGCTGGCCACAAGCTTCATCGACCACGAGCCGCAGATCGTTGATATCGTCCACCGAGAAGTCCAGCCGGGCAGCGATCGTGGCTACGACCGAGCGAATCACGTGGATAAATTCACTTTTGGCGGGCAGAGTTACGCTGATATCAGCCTGCACTGGAGCTCCCGGGTCGCATGAATCGAGATGGCTATAATAATCGGGACCTCAGCCCGGACAGCCTGACTGGGACCCCGCGGGGTCCTGGAGGATCGGCCGGCATGCTGGACTTGTCAGGAGGAAAACCATCGAGCTAACGATTGGATCCAAGCCGCAAGGCCGCTGGACAATCGTTGGCGTTGAGGGCGAGGTCGATCTTTCGAACGCCTCTAGGCTGCGAAAGCACATCGTAGAGCAGGTCGAGGGCGGCAATCACAACCTGGCAGTCAACCTGGAGGCGGTCGACTTCATGGACTCCAGCGGACTTGCCGTGCTGATCTCAGGGCTGCGCCGGACCAAGGAACACGAGGGCTCGCTGGTGCTCGTTTCTCCCACCCCTTCGGTCAAACGAGTGCTTTCTATAACGGGCTTGGACAAGGTCTTCCCGATCTATGACTCCCTAGAGGAGGCCACCCAAAGCTGAGCTCTTGAGAGAGGATCTTCGACATACTTCGCTTCTCACTCGAATTCCCACCCTCCGCAGAGCACGTGAGCACGGTCCGTATCTTTGGAGGCGCGATCGCCAGGCACTTTGGGTTTCACGAAAGTGATATTGAAGACCTCAAGATCGCTTTGACGGAGGCGTGCGCCAACGCACTGCAGCATCGGGCCGTCGAATCCGATGGCTCCATGCGGGTTAGAGCTGAAATGGGCGAGGAAGAGCTGTCCTTCGAGGTAGAGGGCGTTCAAGGCGAGCATCCCCCACTGCAGATCGACGGGGAACAGCGATGGGCCCAGACCAGCGGAGAGCGGGCTCTTGCCCTTGGGTCCGAGCTGATCACCACGCTATTCCCAGACGCCCAATTCGTGGAAGGGCCCTCCGGGAGCCTGCTCCGATTCTCAATAAGGTCCAAACCTCATGACTATCCGGAGCTGAGCTAACTCAGGAATCGGCAGCCCAGGCCGCTACGCTGAGTCCGGCTACCTCAGTACTCCCTCTCGATGTGTTTGGCCGCGGCAGGAAGCGTCTCGAGAAACCTCTGGATGGTCAGCAGCTTAAGGAGGTTGCCCTTGACCTTGATCTTTCCCTCCATGAACGCGGTTTGGGGATTGAGCTCTCCCTTGTCCAGTGCAACGGCAGTCTGGTAGTCCTGAGTGATCGTGGCGTCCGCCTTGGGGAGTTCACCAGCACCCGCCGACGGAACACCGTCTGCAATCTTTAGATAGGTCTTCTTTGTTCCCATCCCCGGTGTGTCGGAGGTGATCACCTGGATTGCGACGTTGTGCCCCTTGGCAGCCTTGGTCACCGCTTCATTGGAGCTGAGCGCTTCATTGACCTGTTTGAAGAACTCATCTGACTGAAACTTGACGGCCATGCGGCTCCTTTCAATCCCGAGCGGTAACCGAAGCCACTAGGAAGCTTCGGTGGCGTATTTTTGACAGCATGATTGTGAAGAACAATCCAAAGTTACCTGGCTTTGGGGACAAAGGCGCTGCACCAGCGTTGGAAGACCCGTTCAACACGGTTTGAAAGCTGCAGACGGAACTGCCCGTCCTCTAAGGCTCGTAGCCAGAGTGGCGCTGGTGATTCTGGTCGTGATCCTGCTGACCGCCGGAGCGACCCTGCTGGTCCAGGCCGCCGGAAGGATATCCGGGGCCGGACGGGTTTTGATCGCCGCAGGCATGGGCCTGGTCATTGCCTGGCTGGGAATCGGCTACGTTCGCCAGCTCACGCACCCTCCACCGCCGGATCCCACGCCCGTCCAGGTAGATCCTCGCTTGAGGCTCGCTTACGTGTGCGAGATGTGTGGCCTGGAGCTGGCGGTCGTCATGGCCGCCAAAGACAAGGCACCGAAACACTGTGGCGAGCCTATGGTTTTGGTCAGGCGGCAGGAGGACCTAAGTCCCGGGTAGAGAGTAGTACCCCGGGATCTATCGCCACTGTGTGGCCACGCCGAAGCCGATCGCAATGAGCAGTAGTCCGCCTCCCAGGTACCAGTTGTTGTCCAGGGCAGGTACCGAGGTGCTCAACAGATAGCGGGACATGATCATGACGAACCCAGCTCCTATCAGGGCGAAGAAGGCCACGGGTACCCAGCGTGGTGAGGGCTTCGGTTTGGGTGGGGGAGGGGGGACGTAGCGGCTGCGTTTGGATTTGGACTTTGGCATGTGTGTAACCTCGCTGGCCGCACGGTGTAGGTCCGCGAACGGCATGATCGGAAATCTTTCCCCAGGATACCGGGCCGGGGCAGGCGCCTGAAGGCGATGCTACTCTAACGGACCAAATGATGGCTCTACGGGTGATCGGCCGCTCGTTCATCGGCCTTGGCGTCCTCATACTCCTGTTCCTCGGCTATCAGATGTTCGGCACGAACTTCATCACCGGCCGGGAGCAGAAAGCGCTAGCCAGCGATCTCGCAACGAAGTGGGAGGTCGAGAACCAGGCGCACGTCAAACCCGATCTGGGGGGCGGGGTGGCTTTGATAAAGATTCCAAAGATCGGCGTCGACCGGGTGGTGGTCGAGGGTGTGGAGGTTGAGCACCTCAAGAAGGGGCCCGGCCATTACCCGGAAACCGCTTTGCCGGGCCAGCTGGGCAACATGGTGATCTCGGGACACCGAACCACGTACGGAGCGCCCTTTTACAGGCTTGACGAGCTTCGAGTCGGAGATGAGATCGCTATAGTCGATGCTGTGGGCAGCTACCAGTACAAGGTGACGGAGACCAAAATCGTCCGTCCAACAGACCTTGGTGTTATTGCTCCCTCCAGCGATGCCCGCCTTACGCTCACCACCTGCCATCCGAGATTCTCGGCCCGGCAACGCCTGATCGTCGTTGCGGCGCTGCAGGGGGCGCCGAGGCAGGCGGCGGCATGAGCACCCCCCAGAGGAGGAAGAGGAGCAAGCTGTTCTGGGTCATTGTCGTCATAGTCGCTCTTCCGGTGCTCTTCTACCTCTTCGAGTTCGTGGTCCCCCGCCTGCTTCCTCCTAATTACTGAAACGGTGAAAGCCGCGCCACCCTCTTCCGGGGCGAGCGGCAGGTTCAGGCACTAGAGAGGGGGTCGCAACCTTGAGGGTTCTGTTAATCGATAACTTCGACTCCTTCGTGTTCAATCTGGCGCAGTACCTGGGCGCGTTGGGCGCTGAACCCGTGGTGCTCAGAAACGACGCCTCCCTGCAGGATCTTGCAGATGTAGAACCTGATGCGGTGGTCATTTCTCCGGGTCCAGGACGGCCTGAGGATGCTGGATGCTGTGTCGAGGCAATTCGCACTTTTGCCGGGAGGGTGCCCTTGCTCGGGGTGTGCCTGGGCCATCAGGCGATCGGGGTGGCCTACGGCGGCCGTGTGGTAAGAGCCGAGGGGGTAATGCACGGAAAGACCTCCCTGGTCAACCACAACTCGGCCGGCGTCTTCGAGGGTTTGCCCAACCCTTTCCTGGCCACCCGGTACCACTCGCTGGTAATCGAGCCCGGCTCCGTGCCCAAGACCCTGGAAGTCACGGCCAGCACCGACGAGGGCGTGATCATGGGGATACGGCACCGCGACCTTGCGGTGGAGGGTGTGCAGTTTCACCCGGAGTCCGTCATGACTGCCGAGGGCATTACCCTCATGAAGAATTTTTTGAGAGAGGCTTCGGTTAGTTCACGGTAATCCGGACGGTGTCGCCTCGACACGCCTCAGACCCGCCGTTGGGACTCTGGTCGATTACCTGGTTGAAGAGATTGGGCTGAACCCTCTCGACCTCGACGTTGAAGCCAGCGTCTCTCAGGGTGTCGGTGGCATCGTCCTCATCCTCACCCTCAACTCCCGGCACCTCCGCCACCTCGTTGACCGTGAAGGACACCGCGGATCTTTCATTCACCCTGGTCCCGGCAGCAGGATCTTGGGCGGTCACCACGTCTGCGGGTTGGTTGGCGTCGCAGCTCTGCCGGACCTGCCCGCTCAAGCCCACCTCCTGCAGTCTTGCCTGGGCACTGTCCCGGCTCGCGCCCACCAGTGACGGCACCTGCACGGTCCTTCTTCCGCTGCTGACGACGAGATCGACCGGGTCCCCGCTGTCCAGCTGGCTGTTGGGCCTGGGACTCTGTGAGATCACCCGGCCCTCCTCGGTGGAATCGCTTGGCTCTCTGCTCACCTGGCCGAGGTCCAGGCCGGCTTCCTCGAGGAGCTGCGACGCCTCAGCCTGGGTTCTGTTGATCAGGTTGGGAACCGTCACCTGCTCTTTGCCCTCGGAGATCACGAGCTGGACTGAGGCGCCCTCGGTGACCTTGCGCCCATCTTCGGGGTCCTGAGAGATTACGAAGCCGGCGGCGACCGTGTCGCTGGGCTGCCGACTGGTCACCCGCGATTCCAGGCCCGCCGCTGCCAGAATGCGATCTGCCTCTTCGAGAGGCTTGTTCGTCACGTCCGGAACCACGATGGACGGCTCCCCCACTCCTCCGGCTAGAAAGAAGTATGCGGCCCCAATGGCGGCGGCGATAAGGAGTAACGTGCCGATAAGGATCGGCCAGAACCTGCTCTGCCGAGGCCCGGCCGGGGGCCCCATTGGAGCGGGAAGCACGGCCGTCCGGTCCACGTCCATCATCGCCACGGTCTCCTGAGCGGGAAGCAGGGGCGTGGCCTCCACCCTTTCGCCTCTAACCAGCCGAACCAGGTCATTGCGCATCTGCTCTGCGGACTGGTAGCGGTTCTCGGGATTCTTCGCCATGGCTTTCATCACGATGGCCTCGAGAGCCGGCGGGATGTTCGGGTTCAGCCGCCGGGGCGGCACGGGATCCTCGGTTACGTGCTTGTAGGCAATTGACACCGCCGTATCGCCCTTGAAGGGGACCTCTCCGGTGAGCATCTCGTAAAGGACCACACCCAACGAGTAGACGTCTGAGCGGGCATCGACCGCGAAGCCCTGGGCCTGCTCCGGAGAGAAGTAGCTGGCGGTGCCGACCACGGTACCGGTCTGGGTCACGGTCTGCCCGCTGTCGGAGGCGGCCCTGGCGATACCGAAGTCCATTACCTTCGTCTGGCCGGTTGTGGTTATCGCGATGTTTGCCGGCTTGATGTCCCTGTGGACGATTCCCTTCTGATGGGCCAGGTGCAACCCGCCGCAAACATCGGCGGCGATCTTTACTGCTCGGCCTGGAGCGAGCGGCCCCTCGGTAGCGATTATGTCCCGCAGGGTCTGCCCCTGGACGTACTCCATGACGATGTAGTAGGTGCCGCCGTCCGACCCCCAGTCGAAGATCGACACTATGCGTGGATCGTTCAGGCTGGCCGCGGCCTTCGCTTCGCGCCGGAATCGTTCGATGAAGGCCTGGTCCCGGGCATACTCGGGATGCATGAGCTTGAGAGCGACCGGCCGGTCCAGCAAGGCGTCCCGGGCCATGAAGACCTCCGCCATGCCGCCGGACGCTATCGAATGCTTAACCTGGTAGCGCCCACCGTACTGGCGGCCCTGGTTAACCTCGATCACCCCCGGCAAAGCTGAGCGCCCGCTGCATGCTGGTGCCGCCTGCCCCTACCACCGGCCCACCGACCTATGCGCGTCGAGCACTGCCTTGACGATGGGAGCGGCAATGCGTCCTCCCGTTTCGTTGGAGGCCGACTCCCTGCCCTCGACGACCACCGCCACTGCGATTCGGGGCGAGTCGGCGGGGGCAAAAGCTATGGTCCACGACAGGGTGTCTTCGCCGGTGGCTCCCGACTGGGCCGTTCCGGTCTTGGCCGCGACCCTCACGCCTGGAACCGCGGTGGCCCGGGCGGTTCCTCCCTCCACCACCCCAACCATCATCTCCTTGATCGTCTCCGCAGTGTCGGCGGAGACGGCACGCTTCCAAACCTCGGCCCGGCTCTGATCCAACAACCCGCCCCGCGCATCCTCGATCTGGCGAACGAGCTTGGGGCTCGGAACGTTGCCCTCGTTGGCAATTCCCGCCGCAACTAGAGCCATCTGCAGGGGTGACGCAGCGACGTTGAACTGGCCAATTGCGCTCAGTGCCGCAAAGGCCGGAGACCTGAGGTCTTCGTTGGAAGGCAGCTTGGCCGCGGCGGCCCTGATGTCGAGTGGAGGTTCTTCAGTGAACCCAAACGCCCTGGCCGTATCCGCCAACGCGGCTCCTCCGACCTCGGCCCCAAGCTGGGCGAAGTAGGTGTTGCATGAGACCCTCAGGGCGTCCACCATGTCTCCCCCGCAGGTTCCACCTCCGAAGTTCCGAATCACCCGGTCGGTTTGGGGTGCCTGGTAACCTCCCGACGCCGCAAAGCTCTTGTCCGTGGTCATCCCGTTTTCAAGCGCTGCGGCCGCGGTGATTACC
>DATACZ010000138.1:0-25445 GCA_036258795.1 Actinomycetota bacterium | reverse complement strand
TAGAAGACCGGAACCAGTGGATTCATACCTGAATCCACTCCAGTATCGACGAAGGATAGAAAGGAACCAGGATGTCCGATAAGGAAGGCGCCCCCGAAAACCCGATCCCGGCGGAAGTGGCTGCTGATGAGGATATCGATCAACAAGCGGAGCCAAGCGTTGACCGGAGCCCCGATGAGTCAGAAGAGGGCGGAGGCGCGCCGGCGGGGACCGAGGTGCCCTGACGGAAACTCGAGGCAGTACCTCTCGCCTTGGACCGCTCCTGTATTAGGACTGAATAGCTAGAGCTTCAGGAGCGACTCTGGTTGGATCCCGGTGTGGGAGGTTTCACGTTAAGCATGGGGCGGCCCTCCTCATCCACGACGATGTAGCTAATTTCTTCTTCCGCCAACAGGCTCAAGGGATTGGGCCATAGGTCCTCACCAGACACCCCGTTTACATCATGCACATCGCCGTTGGAGCTAACCCGATCGACCGATGAGCTTGCCGAGGGGTTCTGATTTCCTGTGCCGGGTGACACTGCACCGGACACTGAAGTGCTCCATTCGTCGACTTTGCCTCTTACCGGAACGCTCCGGAACAGAGAGAGATCCAAATCCCCATGCCTTTGAAACGGGGAGTTTTCCAGCTCCCAGAAATCCACGCGCCGTTCCGGCTCCTGCTGCCGGACCAAGCCGAGACCGGTAGGGTCTGAAGACGACCGCCGCTGCCGGTCTGCCCGAAACTTCCGGATGCTCTTAAAAGGGTCCCGGCGCCGTTTGCGAACGCTCATTTCGAAATTAAGTGCCGTCCAAAGCAAGCCGGCGACCGCGCCTGAAAAGAACAACGTCACGGGATGGCCCCATCGGGATGGTGAAAGTGCCTCAACTCTTCGAGCGGGTTTGTTAACCGCACGCCAACGTCACCAGATACTGAATCAGTGGTCAGGATAGGTTGAGCCAATCTCGGTCCAAGCGCCTTCCATTGATGGATCCCCCTGCGCCGACCAGACTTCCCGGCTCACCGCCGCAATCCTTGACCAGAGCTTTGGGAGGCGCAACATTTCGCGTTGTGGGAAGGAAGCGACACTATCCCTATGGGGTTTTGGCATGGCTTAGCCGGAACAAAAGACCCGCTCCGAGGCAGCCCGCAAGCGCGGATCCGGCGAGGATCCCCACCTTGGCCGAGGCGAGGGAAGCAGGGTCTTCGAACGCCAGGGCCGCGATGAACAAGGAGACCGTGAAGCCGATTCCTCCCAGGGATGCCACCGCGAGCATCTGCCTCCACGTCACCCCCTCCGGCAAGCTGGCGAGTCCCAACTTGGTTCCAATCCAGGCCGCTAGGCAGATCCCGGCAGTCTTTCCCACTACCAGCCCCACGATGACACCCAGACTGATCGGGTTGGAGAGCGTGCCGGCAATGCTCGTGCCCTCCAACGTCACCCCGGCATTAGCGAGCGCGAACAACGGCATCACACCAAAGCTTGTAAACGGATGGAGCATGTCCTCCAGCCGGGTGAGGGGAGGAACCGTCTGCCGGGAAAGCTCCGCCAGCCGCTGCCAGAGGTGTGCGTCCGCGTCGGGAGGGACGGGATCGTCGACCGTCTCATCTGCGATTCGATGCGCTTCCTCGCTTACGGCCCTCGGTCGCTGAAACTGAACCGTGGGAGTGATGAGCCCGAGGGCCACACCGGCAATTGCAGGATGCACTCCTGAGGTGGCGATGGCCAGCCACACGCCCAAGCCGAGCAGAACATAGATGACGTTCGACCTTATGTGCTTTTTCTGCAAAGCCGTCATGAGCAGTAGCAGGGCGGCGGCTGCTGCCAGGGCTGGAAAAGACACCCGCCCGGAGTAAAACGCCGCGATCACTGCGATTGCGCCGATGTCATCGACAATCGCCAGGGCCAGGAGAAAGAGCCTGAGGCTGGTGGGAACTCGGGAACCCATAAGCGCCAGCACCCCCACTGCAAAGGCGATGTCGGTGGCCATGGGAATACCCCATCCCCGGAGTCCGGGCGTCCCGGCCGTAAAGAGGGCATACAGCACTGCGGGCAGGACCATTCCGCCCACTGCTCCCACAACCGGCAGGGCTGCCTTCCGGCGTTCCCGCAGCTCACCGTTGACCAGCTCTCGCTTGATCTCCAGACCAACGACCAGGAAGAAGATGGTCATCAGCCCATCGTTGATCCAATGCCTGAGGTCCGCCCCCAGGCTCCAGGGCCCCAGCTGGAAGGCCAACCGGGTATGCCAGACCTGCTCATATGACTCCGCCCAGGGGGAATTCGCCCATCCCAGAGCCAGCAGAGCGGCTACCAAAAGAGCCATCCCTCCGGCCCTTTCGGTGCTCAAGAAGGCCTGCAATGGGCGAAGGACGTGGAGAGGGATGCTCCGGTCAGACCTGGAGTATGAAACCCTGAGCTTTGGGACCTGGCTCTCTTCCCCGTTCAGACGAGGCACGCCCTAACGGACTGTCTTCTTAGCCCAGACAGATTTCTCTATGAACAAGCTACTCCGCTAATTCGGCCGCTAGGTAGCGGTCGGGGAGGGCGACGCGGTGCGCGTAGGGGAGGGACTCGTTCTGCCGCCCGCCGCCGTTCCCGTGGGGCTGGCCTGCGTCTGTACGGATACGGAGTCCGCCGACAGGATGCAGTTCTCAGCTTCGACCACGGTGCCCTGGACCGCCACGTTGGTCTCGCGCAGGTTTCTGGGGAATCGTTCGACCTCGGTGAGGTTGGTCGGTGTGAAGCTAGTCTCCTTGGTGAAGGCGACCACCACGGTGTCCCCCTGCTGGAAGATGCAAGAGCTGCCTTCCGCGGAGAAGGAGGTTAGGCGAATGGACATCGATCCAGGCGCCCCTCGCTGAATTGCTCCACCTTCAGTCGGTGAGCCCGTGGGGGACGCGGTTGGAGAGCCGGTGGGGGAGCCGGTGGGCGAGGCAGCTCGTGTACCGGTGGGCGTGGGCGACTGTCCCGGGGTTGCCTGAGTCGCCTCTACGCTTGCCAGTGTCTCCAGGACCCTGCCCTGCAGCTCGAAGGTTCCGGTGACCTCCGGAGTCTCCTCCACCTCGGTAGGAGATGGGATTGCCGCCGGTTCCTCTTCTTGGCCGCCGCACGCCGAGGCGATCAACAACAAGGGAATCGCCATTGCCAATATTGATCTCCTCATTCCGACCTCCTTGGTACGGCCATTAGCGGAAAGGCTCTTTAGGTACTTCCCTTTTTGTGACACGCTGAATCACCGAGCGCCTCACTGGTCACGCATGGCGGGATACGGCCTTAGCCGAAGGCCGTGACTACCTCATTCGTCCAGAATTCGATAAACCCAGCCAGGTCGTCTCCGGCAGGCACGATGCTGATGTTCTCCAGCCCGGCGTCCAGGTACGACTGCAGTGCTGCCACGTACGGTTCGGGGTCAGGGCCGTGAGGAATCATCTTGCCCACCTCCTCAGGAGTAACCGCCGAGCATGCTGCCGCAAAGTTGACCGGATTCGGTAGCTCCGCCATGACCTTCCACCCCGGGACCGCAAACCTAAATCGCTCGTGAGCCAGACGAAGGCCCTCCTCCTTGGTGGGAGCCCAGCAGAAGGTGGTCTCCGCCCAGGTGCCCGCCGGGCCGCCGTTGTTCTGGGTCCACTGTTGGACCAGATCGGGCAGCGGCTCGACGGTCATGATTCCATCCGCACTTGATTGCTCCGCGACCCGGAGCGATTCGTCCCCGCTGATCGCTACAACGAGGTGGATTGGCTTGTCCGGCAGGTCGTAGATCCGAGCGTCCTCCGCGGTGAAGTAGCGGCCCCGGAAGGTGGTCCATTTGCCGGACCACAAAAGACGCATCACCTGTATTGCTTCCGTCAGCATCTCGTGGCGAAGATCAATTGCCGGAAAGTGTGAGCCGGTGACATGCTCGTTTAGTCGTTCCCCCGAACCGATTCCCAGAGTGAACTGTCGATCCGTGAGGCACGCGACCGTGGCGGCAGCTTGGGCCACGATGGCGGGATGGTAGCGCATGATCGGACAGGTCACGCCCGTGGCTAGGTCGAGTCGCTCGGTTTTCGCCGCCACGGCTCCAAGGACGCTCCAGGCAAATGGACTATGGCTATGTTCGGGAAGCCACGGGTGAAAGTGATCGCTGATGGCAACGAACTCAAAGCCTGCATCCTCCGCCGCTTGCGCCTGTCGAACCAGAGTGCGCGGATCGCGTAGCTCGCACATGAGCTTGAGACCAAACCGGCTCATACTCCGGTCACCTACCCCTTCTGGCGTCGCCGGAAGCGTCCTGCCTCTCTTGCCGGAACAGGTCCAGTGCCTGGTCCAGCACCTCCTCGACGGTGACCTTGTCGACGAAGGAAGGTTGGTGCTCGCACTGGGTCTCCATGCAGTTCGCCCCGCAGGTAGGGCAGTCGAGCCTCCATGAGATGACCGGACGGTGGCGGGCCCGGCTTGCAGGCGCCCCGTTTATGAGGTTGCCGCACCAGTAGATCCCAACAGTGGGAGCGCCGGCTGCGGCCGCCAGGTAGAGCGGCCCCGAGTCGTTCGAGACGACTACCGCACATCGAGAGAGCAAGCCGGCAAGTCCTCCCAGCGTCAGCCTGCCGCACACCTCGAACGCCTCCTCCTTCATGCCTTCCAGGACCGCGCTCACCAAATCCCGCTCCTTGGATGTCCCCGTGATCACTGCCGTGGCTCCGGCCCTGACCAGCCCGTCGGCGACAGCAGCAAACTTCTCCGGCTGCCATCGGCGCTCGGGCGCGCCGGCGCCTGGGTGAATGGCCGCGAGAGGTCCGGATGGAGCAACTTCATCAGCTTCCCGACGGTCCTTGTCTGTGACGGCCAGCTCGGCCTCCGGGTGGGTCCAATGGAGTCCGAGCAGGGAGCAGACCTCGAGGCAGCGAAAGGTCTCCGACTGGTAATAGATGTAGGGGATCCAGCGATCCAGGGGAGCAGACTCCGGGGCCTTGGCTCCCACAGTCAGCCCCGCTCCGAGCCGAAGGATGAACGGATTTGAGTGACGCCCGCCCCCAAAGAGCTGGATCGCTACGTCGAAGCGCTCCGCACGCATCTGTTCGAAGAACTGCTCCTGGGCGGGGAAGTCCTCTCCCCTGTGCACGGCGCCCAACCCTCCCGGTACCGGCACCACCCGGTTGACCGGGCCGGGCCGGTTAAGTAAGAAATCCTGATGCCAGGGCTCACCGAGCAACACAATCTCGGCCTGTGGATAGGCGTTGCGGAGGGAGCTTAGAGCGGGGAGCGCAAACATGAGATCGCCCAGGGCCGCACAGCGCAGCACGGCTATCTTCCCGGCTGGGTAAAGCAGCTCCCCCTCCGTGGCCGTCTACGAGGCCGGAGGAGGCACGGCCACGGAATTCCCACCATGCTCGTACGCTTCGCCGATACGCTGGATGATCCGGCTGGTGGAGCGTCCATCTATGTAGGGCAGGACGTAGACCTGTCCATCGAGACGCTTTACGAGCTCGGCCTCCGGGATGGTCTCGAGCGTGTAATCGCCGCCCTTTACAAAGGCATCCGGCCTGATGATTTCGATGAGCCTGGCCGGGGTGTCCTCTTCGAAGGAGATGATGTGGTCGATACAGGAGAGGGCGGACAGGACCTCGACCCGATCTTCCAGGGTCGTGATCGGCCTCCCAGGACCCTTGAGACGTGTAACGCTCTCATCGGAGTTCACTCCCACGATCAGCACGTCGCCCAGCGCCTTTGCCTCCACGAGGTGAGCGATGTGCCCCACATGGATCAAGTCGAAGCATCCGTTGGTGAACACGATTTGACGGTCCTGGTTGCGGTAGAGCTCGACGCGCTGAGCCAGCTCGTCTAGATCTGCGGTGTATTTGTGTTGGGCGAAGAGCCGTTCCCTAAGTTCTAGTGCCGAGCAGACGGACGTACCTTCCTTTTCGATTACGACCGATGCTGCCGACGATGCCAGCTCGGCCGCGGCGTGAGCCGGCGACCCCGAGGCCAGGGCCAGAGCGAGCGTCGCGGTATAGGTGTCCCCGGCTCCCAACGCACGAGAGTTGGTTACCGGCCGGGAGTAAGTCCGGTAAGGAGGGGTTCCCCGCTCGAGGAGCAGTGAGCCGTCGATGTCCAGGGTCACCGCGGCAATCTCCGCCCCCGACATCTCCAGCAGGCGTTCCCCTGCCGCGGTGAGCTGGCCGGCACGGTCCTCGCCCAGCTCGAGGGCAGGAAGACGTAGCAGGCGTACCGCCTCGGCGTAGTTGGGCTTGATGGCATGGGGCTGGATGCGCCGGTATCGGGATACGGTTTTGGCATCAACAACGGTAAGGCCCCGGAAGCGAGGCCGGAGGGCCTCGATGCCCCTCAGTATCCGAGGGGAGAAAAGCCCGGTGTCATAGTCGGAGATTATGAGCACATCACACTCCGTCAACGCACCTTCAAGTCTGTCGATGAGAAGCTCCTCGGTTTCGAGGTTGAGGGGGCCCGCAGTGCCGTGGTCGAATCGAATGAGGATCTGTGAGTCCGAAACAAGACGGTTCTTGGTAAGGGTTCGCCTATCCCGGTCCTCGATCAGGTAGGAGGTTTTTACTCCCCGCTCCACGAGGGATCCCTTGAGATAAGTACTCTCGTCATCGGCGCCCACCACGGATAGGAAGGTCACCGCTCCGCCCAGTGCGCTTGCGTTTGCCGCCGTATTGGCGGCTCCGCCAGGGACGTTTCTGCGATCGTTGAGGTTGATTATCGGAACGGGGGCCTCCCGGCATAGGCCGGAGGCAAACCCGGACAGGTAGCTGTCCAGGATCGCCTCTCCTAGGACCACCACCCGAATACCCTCAAACCGATCCAGCCCGGCCAGCAACCCACCGCTCACCGGCAGGCTCCCGTGAGCTCGCTGTGCCCAAGTGCTTCCGGCACGCAGCCGATCATCTGCGACATTGCATTACCACCGTACCCTCAAGACCGTATGTTCCATTCGGCGTAGCCCGATTGGACCGGATTACACCTGAAGGTCGGGCTCGCCGAGGTGCCGGAGAATGAACGCACGAACGTCGTTTCGCAGCTCGATGGCGCCGGCCCATCCCGGTTCCGGAGCAGAGATCGGGTCTCCGATGACCACCTGGATGCGGCCATGCCGGGGGACGCGGACGTCGCCGCGCAGGATTGAACCGGTTCCCACAATGGTGACCGGGACGACGGGGGCGCCTATCTCGGCCGCGATGGCAAAGGCTCCGATGCGGAAGGGCTGAAGCCCAGGAGTCCGGGCCATCCTGCCTTCGGGAAAGAAGACCAGCGCCGTTCCGCGGCCGGCGGCTGCCTGTAGCGACTCAGAGGCGGCGGCCGCTTTTGCTCTGTCCGTCCTCACTACAAACTCGACGCCGATTCGCCGGAGAAACGTTGCGGTGATGGACCGGTTGGTCAGCTCTGCAGCTGCCACGAATACCAGGGGGCCCGGCAGGACCGCGGCCAGTACCAGCCCGTCCAGGAGGCTGGCGTGGTTAGCCGTGACCACGCAGGGTCTGTCCGGCAGGTTGACCCGTCCCTCCACCGCGACCGGAATGGCTGCCAGCCGGAGCAGCAGCCTGGCCGCTCTGCGGAATACGGCCCACCTCAGCCTTAAACCGGGTGTCACTGTTACGAGTAGCCAAACGAGGGGCGCGACTAGAGCGAAAAGCGCCCATACGTACATGGCATACACGGCTGATAGGGCGGTTCCGGGAAGCCGGCGGAGCCGGAGGACGGTTGCCGACCAGGTGAGACCCAGGAACTGTCGCCAGAGGGGCTTGGGCTTCTCCCCAAGCTTGCCGAGCTCATAGAGCTCCCTGCAAGCTGCCCTGCGGATCTTTCCACTGGAGGTCTTTAGCACGGTTCCGGGCGGGGCCAGGACGATGTCATCGGGCGGTGTTCCGAGCAGGTCCATGGACGCCGACAAAATGCGCTGGGAGATTTGAGCCCTTTTCTCCTCGTCCATCTCCCTGGTCTCAGCAAGCACAACCATTTGCTCTGTGCCCGAGGTACGGTCGCGGGCGCCGAACACAGCCGCCCGGCCCTTTCGAATGCCGTCGATGCCGCCCACCGCCTGCTCCAGCTCTTGAGGGTGGATGTTGCGGCCGACCCGGATAACGACGTCCTTCAGCCGACCGGTCACGTACAGCTCGCCTCCTGCAAGGTAGCCGAGGTCGCCGCTGTCCACCCAACCATCCCTAATTAGGCGCCCGGTCTCCTCGGGGTTGCGGAAGTACCCGCTCGTCGCCGACGGTCCCCTGAATTCGATGCGCCCCTGCTGGCGCTCTGGTTGCACCCTTGCCTCCTCGTCCACGATGCGAACCTCGTGACCGGGAAGTGGGGTCCCGCAGCCTACGAAGCGCAGGGGGTTGGTGTCGCTCTCCGGGGCAGGCACTGCCCGTCCAGAGCTCTGGAATGGCTCCCGGGCGAGCCGGTCTATGACCGGTCCCCGGCCAAGGGGTGGGAAGGTTAGGCCCAGTGAGCTCTCGGCTAGCCCGTACACCGGCGTCATCGTCCCCGCCCGAAACCCGCATGAGCCGAAGCGTTCAGTGAAGCGAAGCACCGCCTCAGGGCTTACCGGCTCGGCCCCGTTGAATGCGATGCGCCAGGAGCTTAGATCCAGGCCCTCCACCTCATCGTCGGTGACCCGGTTAAGGCAAAGCTCAAAACCGAAGTTGGGTGACGCGGAGATGGTCCCCCGGTACTGGTGGATGGCTCGAAGCCACTGGGCAGGGCGATGAAGGAAGGAGGTGGGTGGCATGACGACAAGCTCCATCCCGTAGTAAAGGCTCCCCAGCCAAGCTCCGATGAGGCCCATGTCGTGGTACAGGGGCAGCCAACTGACGAAGACGTCGTCGGCGGTCTCCACGCCCGCGGCCTCTCCCATGGCCCGTAGGTTGGCTAGCAGGTTCGCGTGGGTGAGGATGACGCCTTTGGGTGCGCCGGTACTCCCGGACGTGTACTGGAGCAGTGCTATGTCGCCTTCGGAGGCGGGAATCCCGCCCTCCTCCGACTCCCCTTTGTCAGCCGCATCTTGAGTTGTAATCACCCTGCGCAGGCTCGGAACTCTCAGGCGAAGTTGCCGGGCCACAGTTCGAGCCTCGGGAACAGTGATGAGGGTGTGAGCCTCGGCATTGCTGAGAATGCCTCCTTGCCGAAGGAGGTGGTCCTCGAGCTGTGAGGGGCGGGTCGGTGGATAGATGGGCACCGGCACCCCTCCGGCCAGGAGGACTCCCAAGAACGCCTGGAAGTATTCCAAGCTCGTGGGAAGCATGAGCGCGATCCGGTCGCCGTGCTCGGCGCCGTACTCCCGAAGGCCCATAGCGATCTGGTGGGCAGCTTGCTTAACGGAGCCGTAGGTTAGCTCCTCAACTGAGCCTGAGGCTTGAAGGAGCCGAATATGGATCTGGTCGGGCCGTCGGTCCGCTTGCCAGTACAGGACCTCCTGCAGGGTCTGGGCGCCTTCCGGTGGTCCGGAAGCATCAGCCGGTCGAGGGCGCGTAGGAGTCTGACGCTCAAGCGGCTGAAGGCTCGGAGCGCCAGCCGAGCCCGAAGGCAGCAACCGAAGCAGGTCCCTGGGAGTCTCGGCGTCGGTCAGAGCCTCCTCCGGCAGCTGGAGCTCAAAAGTCTCCTCGAGGCGGCCGATCAGCTCCACCAGGGCCAGGCTGTCCAGTCCTAGCTCCCGATCCAACTTGCTGTCGAGGCCTAGAGCGGCGGCGGCACGGGGATGAAGTTCTTCCACGAGTGTGCGGACCACAGCGAGTAGCACTTCCGCGGGCTCTTCGCCATTCGGACTTCCGGGCTTTTCCAATGCCGGATTCATGCGCCCGTCACCTTTGTTGGACACACCGGGGGGCAGGATACGGTTTCAATCTTGGCTTGCTTCGCCGGGATCCGCAACGAGGTGCGGACTAATCTACGATTTCTCCCATGTCATCCACGGAGGTAGGCAAAAGGCTCCGATGAGAACAATCGTCGCCATAGCCTTACTGATAGTCCTCTCCTCACTCTTGCTGAGTTGTGGAGAGCAGACCAACATCAGCCCCGAGGCCTCTGCCATCCTTGCTCCCCAGGTTGCAGGAATCAGGGCAGCAGCGGCAGACGGAGACCGGGGCAGGGCCTCCCAACACTTGAACCGCCTTCAGACCAATGTGGCGGAGTTGATCCGTACCGGGAAGCTGAGCGAGGAGTCGGCTCGTGCCATCCTCGATGCTGCCGCCGAAGTGGAATCCACGCTTAATCTCATTCCTCCGAGCCCAAGCCCGGTGAGAGTCGAGCCGAGGGTGACCGCTAATCCCTCGTCCCGGTTCGAAGATCGGAAGGAGCAGGAGGACAAAGGGGAAAAGGAAGGCCGTGGCGAAGACAAGGATGATGACGGCAATGGCAAGGGCGATCAGGGCAAGGAGGGCTCGGAGGGTAAGGAGGGCAAGGACGACGACTGAGGCCCGCGCTCGGTCTCGCCGCCGACTACCGGAGCCGGTTTGACACCCGTCAGGCAGCGGCGGGGTATTGCCCCACCACGGCCTGAGCCTCGATCTCCAGTGCCACGTGCTTGCCGATCAGCACGCCACCGGTCTCCAGAGGCTGATTCCAGGTAAGGCCAAAGTCTTCCCGGTTGATCTCCGCCCTAGCCTCAAAGGCGACCCTGCAGTTCCCAGAAGGATCCTTGGCCGTTCCGAGGTAATTCAGGTCCAATGTGACCGGCCGGGTCACTCCCCGAATCGTTAGCTCTCCGCTCAGCTTGTAGGTGCGCTCATCACTTTGCTCCAGCTGTGTGCTCCTAAAGCGAAGCTGGGGATGGTTGGCGACATCCAGGAAATCCGGCGATCGCAGGTGGTCGTCCCGTATCGGCTGACCGGTGTCGATGCTGGCGGCCTCAACCACGATGTCAACCTCAGACCTCTCCGGGACCTCGGCGACGTTGATGCGCCCGGCCACCTGCCTGAACCTGCCCCTGACCTTGGAGATCATCATGTGGCGGGCCACGAATCCCACGCTGGTGTGGGCTGGGTCAATGGTCCACTCGGCTGGAGCCGGCAAGGCTTGGCCCATGTCCGCCAGGCGCTGAATGAGGGCGCTCCGCCGGATTCGGTAGGCGCCTCGATCCCGGGAAACCCCCAGTTGGGCAGCCCAGGCCTTGTCGAGTGTGACCATGCTGTTCCGGCCGGGGGGATATATGGAGCGAGCGTCGGTACTAAAGAGCGCGGGCAAACAATCGCGAAGCAACGTCATGGCGTTTCTCCTTTTTCTGGGTGTAAGGATGGTGGCTCGGATGGAGCCGAACAGATGTCTACTTACCTTACTGCAATAAGCCCGAATAAGCACGTCACCGATCCGAGCTCACGATGACCCTTCCCTTCATCGCACTCGATGGTAGAGGGTCGATGGTTACATCTGTGTTAGAGCGATATGAATATTTTGAGAAGCGGCACGCTGCAGTGTGTTCGCCATGCCGGACCACAGTGGTTACATGGGTAGGGTGTCCGTAGGAAGGACTCATCCCCATAAGATCGGGGGGATGTTCGTAGCAGCCTAAAACCGGAAAGGAGGACAACCAATGGGTCTGTGCGACCTTTGCGGTAACGAGTACGACAAGACCTTTACTGTCGAGATGCCGGATGGCTCACGCCACACTTTCGACAGCTTCGAGTGCGCCTTTCACGTTCTGGCGCCGAGATGTGATCACTGTGGCTGCAAGATCATCGGGCACGGGATCGAGAGCGGCGGAACCATGTACTGCTGTGCGCACTGCGCGCATCGCTCAGGGGTGGAGGACGTTAAGGACCGGGCCTAAAGAAGCAGGCCTAACGGTCCTTAGAATCTTAGGAGCGCGGCAACCGACCCCATTGGGGTCAGAGCGCTCGGACTCCTGACGGTGGTGGACTCGGCAGAGAGCTCCTCAACCCGCTCAATTGCTTTGTCGATGATGCTCGATGTTCGTACGGTTTCCTGGCCGTCCACCGGGCATTCCACGGCATCCTCGCTTAGGAACCCGCACTTGGGGCAGTAAGTCCCTTCGGCGTCGAAGCCCTCTGCGATCAGCAGCCTCTCGACGCGGGCCTCGTTGAGGGTCTCCAGTACGCGGGTCAGGCCCGAAGCGGCTCGAGAGTCGTTGGCCAGCCTCATTCGCAACTCCTCGAGTAAAGACTCTTCCTGCTGTTGTTCTTCAATGGCCTCGAGGTTCCGGAGCTCGTCCTGGATCTCGGCGATGTCGGCATTTTGGATGTCGACGTCGATTCGGCCGATCACGTCTTCGGCCACGTAGGGGTGAAGCCTCTCAACCAGGCGCGGCCAGAGCTCGTCGCTGGCGCCGATGACGATGTGATCGAAGTTCGTGCTCTTGTGAAGCTTCAGGAGGCGATCACTCAGGTTCTTGAGGTGATCCTCCACCTCCTCTTCGACTGCCCTGGCGTACCGTCCCTGCGACCATCCCCCTTGGTCGTGCTGCCCGTGAACATCCTCCTCGGTCTCGTCGTATTGCTTCAGTCTTATGGGGGATCCTACGAGCAGCCTGGAGCTGCGGCGGTCAACCAGCGCCACCAACCACTTGTCCTGGGAGACCATGTCCTTCATTGGGAGAACGTGAGGCTGGTGGTCTATGAAGGCCCCTCTTTCGATCGGTTCGGGAAGTTTCACCACGTCGAACAGATCGTTGCCTGAGGAGGCGAAGACTGCGACCGAGCGAGCATCCCCGGACCAGTCGTCGTTTCCAATCAGATAGTCGCGCACCAGCTCGACATCTTTTCTGAGGGACGCCTTGCTCTCGTCGTCTAGCTGTTCTACGAGCTCAGCCGCTTCGTTGAGCACCGACTTCACCTGGCTCTCCCTGGCCGAGGGCGTCGCAAATTCGGAAGGGTCTAGATCGAGATAGACGCTGAGAACCTTCTGTTGAGATTCAATCCTGGACAATTTATTCAGCAGGGCGAGCCGTGCTTGTTGAACCTTTGGGGTCAGAGTGGCCATTTGATCCTTCGTTCGTGAGGGCGGAGTCCTTGCTGGATTTCCCTACCCATGCCGTATGCCCAATAATCCGGGCGGCCCGGGTTGGTGAGCCGAGAAGGCGGGATTTGGAAGGACGGCCAGGCCCGGTTACGTCAATCGTTTCCTGCCGGCATCGCGCCCTCGCTGCCGGCCTCGAACAGCCGGTTCCAGTCCTCTGGAAGCTGAGCCCGAAGCTTAATGAAGGTGTTTTCCCCGACTGCCTCCCGTAACACCTCCATTACGACCCTGGCGTGGAAGACGGATTCCGGGAGATCGACGCCTTCTTCCTTGCAGACGCGGTCGAAGAACTCATCGAGAGAAAAGCTCTCCTGACCGCCTTCCTGTGCGGTTAGGTAGCGGCCGATCTCAGTCGGCAGCTGTGCCGCAAGGTTCCCGGGAGAGCCCCCTGCAAGCCGGCGTCCCAACGTCTCCAAGGTCGCCCGGGTTGCCGTTACCGCCTCCTCGAAGGTTCCGAGCCGTGCCCGGTGCTGCACATGGCCAATGAATCTGTCGTACTCCATCGTTGGCCTCCTTCCAGCGGTGGCATCACTCCTTGAATTCCTTCCCAAGAGGAACCTGGCTATGCATGATCTGGCTGGTTACTCGCATTGTCTCGAGGCTATTCGCTTCAAGAGGCGGCGCGGTCAGAATGGGCGCATGGCCACCAGGCTCCGCCTCGCGGATCTTCTTGCGGGTCTGTCCACCGTGGCGGACATGGGTTACGGGCTTCCTCAGGGCCATGCATTGCGTTCTTGCCTAATCGGCGTGGGTCTGGCTCGAAGGCTTGGCCTCCCGGACCCTGAGATAGCCGACACTTTTTATGCATCGATGCTGGTGCATGTTGGGTGTGTCGGGTTCTCCCACGAGATGTACGCCGCATTCGGGGATGAGATGGCGGCAAACAGAGCAGGCGCCAAGACCAACTTCGCGGACCCCAAGGACATCGTTGCCACCCTCATTCCGGAGACCATGCGTGGCCTGCCTCCCTCGGCGCGGGTTGGTGCGGCGGCCTTCATCCTCACTCACGGCCGCGCCCTGGGCCGCCGCTACGACACAACCGTCTGCGAGGTGGGAAGGGAAACTGCACGCCGCCTGGGCCTTTCAGAGGGAGTGCAGCGGGCGCTGTACGAGGTGAAGGAGCATTGGAAGGGGGGAGGCGCGCCTCGAGGGCTGAAAGGTGAGCAGATTCTCCTTCCCGCGCGTATTGCTCGCGTGGCTGCGGAGGCCGCGCTGTTCGACTATGTCGGCGGGTCGGAGATGGTGGTGCCGGCTCTCAGGCGACGAGCCGGCGGGTTGCTGGACCCAGCGGTCGTCGCCGAGCTTCTTGTTCGAGTTCCGGAGGTCCTCGATGAAGTCCGGACCTGGGATCCGCGAGAGCTTGTCCTTGCCGCCGAGCCCGATCCGGTGGTCGAGAAGGAACTGGCCGAGCTTCCAAATGTGGCCGCCGCCTTTGGCGATCTTGCTGATCTGAAATCGACCTTCACCCACGGCCACTCCAGGAACGTGGCCAGGCTCGCCAAGACGGGGGCCCAGAGGCTCGGCCTGGAAGCGGGGGCGATCGAGATGCTGGAGGTGGCGGCTGCCTTGCACGACCTCGGACGTGTGGGGATATCCGACGCTATCTGGGAAAAACCGGGCCCCCTCGACGCGGTGGAGTGGGAGCAGGTCCGTCTGCACCCCTACTACTCGGAGCGGATTCTCTCGAAATCGCAGGCTTTGGTCCCGGTGGCCACGATTGCCGGGATGCATCATGAGCGCCTGGATTGCTCCGGATACCACCGGGGTTGCGGAGCAGGACAAATTACGATCAGTGCCAGAGTCCTTGCCGCCGCCGATGCCTTTCAGGCGATGACCGAGCACCGGCCTCATCGAGCAGCGCTCGATTCGGCGGACGCCGCCACGGAGCTACGTCGCGCCGCCAGGGATGGGGAGCTGGATCCCGAAGCCGTTGCTTGCGTAATCGAGGCTGCCGGGCTGCAGCGTGGCCCCCGCAGAGAACTGAGGCCTGCTGGCCTCAGTGAACGAGAAGTGGAGGTTCTGCGGCTCGTCGCCCGTGCCTGCTCGAACCGTGAGATAGGGCAGCAACTGCATATCTCGCCCCGCACCGCCGAGCATCATGTGCAGCATATCTACACCAAGCTCGGCCTCTCGAGCCGCTCGGCGCTGGCGCTTTACGCCATGGAGCACGACCTGCTCCCGCCTTCTCGCGACTCTTGAAGCATTCGCCGTAAACCACCGAAATAGGTAGAACCTACCGATGCCTGCATAGCCCCTGGAGTGCGATCGTGCCATTGCGGAAGGCATGTCTGCGAGAAGGAGGAGATTATGGCCACGGTCGACGAAATCAGGAACCAAAGCATCAGCCAGGCGGAGGGCGACGAGGGTGAGAGCTACGACAACGTGCGGATGGTTCTGCGGGCGTACGAAGCGTTCGCAAGGGGTGACATACCGGCGGTGCTCGAGATGCTCGATGAAAAGGTCGAGTGGAATATGTCAGAGCACCACACATTCTGGCCGGGAGGATCGTTCATCGGTCCGCAAGCAGTGCTGGAAGGCGTGTTCGCACGGATCATGCAAACATTTGACGGTTTCAGGGTCTCCGTTCAGCGGGTCGTGGGCTGCGGAGCCACCGTACTGGCGGAGGTGCGCTACCAGGCCACTGCAAGGACGACTGGAAAGGTCCTGAATGCCCAGGCGGCTCACATCTTTGACTTCAGCGGCGGTAAGTGTGTCCGCTATCAGCATTACAGCGACACCTGGCAGTTCGCCGAGGTGACTGGAATCCCCCCAATGGACTGAGCAATCTGGCTGACGGATATGGCAATCGTGCTCGCGATCGCATCCGCTATCGCCTACGGAGCGGCGGACTTCACGGGTGGGGTGCTCACTCGAAGAGCGCACGTCTTCACCGTCGTCCTACTCTCCCAAGCGGTGAGCTTTGCCCTTGTCCTGGGCGCCGCGCCCTTCTGGGCGGGCGCCTTATCCGGACAGGCAGTGCAGTGGGGAGGAGCGGCGGGCGTGGCGGGACTCACCGGCGCGGCTCTCCTTTATAAGGGTCTTGCCATTGGCCGGATGAGCATGGTCGCTCCCATTACCGGGCTTTTGTCCGCCGGCATCCCGGTGTTGTTCGGTATTGCTATGGGGGAACGACCGGGACTGAGGGCGTTGGCGGGCGTGGTGCTGGGTCTGATCGCCGTAGTGATGATCTCAAGCGCCGCCGAAGGCGGCCCGCGGGCTGCCACGGCCACGCTCAGCACATCAGCTCATGCAGCCGGCAACCCTAAGTCCGGGCTGGTGGAGGCATTGGGAGCGGGATTGGGCTTCGGCTTGTTCTTTATTTTCTTGGAACGGGCACCCTCCGGCTCCGGATTGTGGCCCCTTGTGGCGAGCCGAGTATCCATGGTCGGCGCCGCACTGTTGATCTCCATGGTGGTCGGGGCACCCATGCGGGCGGCACGGAAAACAGGGCTCCAACTGGCGTGGCTTGGCCTGTTGAACGTGGGTGCAGACTTGCTTTTCCTGCTGGCGACCCGCCGGGGCCTCCTTTCCCTTGTCGCGGTAATCACCTCGATGTATCCAGCCTCAACAATCATTCTGGCCAGACTTGTCCTACGCGAGCGACTCGGACGAAGACAGCTGCTGGGACTGGCTACCGCCGCAGTGGCCGTGGTCCTAATTGCATTGGGGTAGCCACCGGCGGATCTCATTTCATCTAGCATCCAAGCAACGCCATGGCTTTAACGATCGCCCTTGCCGGTGACACCATGCTGGGACGGATGGTGGGTGAGGCGTTGGGCAAGGTGCCGCCGGAGTCGCTTGTGGCCACGCCCGTCGTAGAGGCCGCCGGGAGGGCCGACACGTTCTTTCTCAACCTTGAGTGCTGCATCTCAACAAGAGGCAGCCCCT
The DNA here is from genome assembly GCA_036258795.1 of Actinomycetota bacterium. GTDB lineage: Bacteria > Actinomycetota > CADDZG01 > JAHWKV01 > JAHWKV01 > DATACZ01. The sequence continues at coordinate 8,608 of DATACZ010000138.1, read as the reverse complement.
GGCCGGAGCCCGGGAAGCCCTTCTTCTTCCGAGCCCCTCCAGCTGCGGTCGAAACTCTGAATCACCTCGGCGTCTCCTGCGTGACCCTGGCGAACAATCACGCTCTGGACTTTGGCTACGAAGCACTCGTGGACACGTTCGAGCATCTGTCGGCTGCGGGAATCGAATGGGTTGGAGCCGGTCCTGATATCGATCGCGCCAGGGCCGTGGTCAGGCTCGACACCGGAGGCCTGGAGGTGTCGGTGCTGGCACTTACCGACCATCCCGCGAGCTTCGCCGCCACATCGGACCGGCCGGGCGTCGCGTATGCCGACCTTCGCTTGGGGGTTCCCGCTTGGGTGACCGATGCTGTCCGCTCTACAGCCGGAGCTTTGCTGCTGTCTCCCCATTGGGGCCCGAACATGACCCCAGGACCTGTCCCGCACGTTAGCAAGGCGGCAAGGGTCTTAGTCGAGGCCGGCGCCACGGTCGTTGCCGGCCACTCTGCCCACGTTTTTCATGGAGTGTCGGGAAGGGTGCTGTACGACCTGGGCGACTTCCTCGACGACTATGCCGTGGACCCCGAGCTTCGAAACGACTTGGGACTTCTGTGGCTGGTAACCATGGACGGCGAGGGGCCGCGCCGTTTGGAGGCACTGCCCCTCAAGCTCGAGTATTGCCGCACCGAGCTGGCACAGGGAGATGACGCAGACTGGATCCGGCGGCGGTTCAGGAGTGCTTGCGCCGCATTGGGCACCGAGGTCAAAGAGGAGTCAGGCTTTCTTGTCGTAGAGCTCGGGTGATCTCCTGCACCTTAGGTGCTCTATCTGTAGGACTCCGGATTTATCATCATGAGCAGGTGGTCGAGGGGAAGGAAGGCACCCGGTGATCGGGCTCATTGTCATCGACATGCAGCGTGAATACTCGAGCGAGGGAGCCCTCCCGGTGGAGCGCTTCGACGATGCGGTGGGCAACGTCAAGCTTTTGCTCGAAGCAGCGCGTCAGAGCGAGAACACCGTTGTGGTCAAGGTGCGGCACGTCAGCCGCAAGCCGGGTGATAGCAGCTTTGACGCCGGCAGTCCCAACCTTGTCTTCATTGAGGGGCTCGAACCCAGACCTGGCGAGTTTGTCCTTACCAAGCACTACCCGGGCGCCTTTTCCAACCCGGAGCTTGAGCGGTTCCTGACCAGGCACGATGTCGACACGCTGGTGGTCTGCGGCTTCACGTCGATCTGGTGCTGTGACACGACGGCGCGGGAGGGCTTTCAACTGGGTTACAAGGTCTATTACGTCGAAGACGCCACCAGTGAGTTCGCCCTCGGAGATCTCAGTGCGGACGATCTCCATCGAGCATCCAACGCCGTCCAGGGGTCGGCATTCTCCGAGGTTGTGTCTACAAGCACCGCAGCCAGCCTGCTGCGATCGGGCAAGCCGGCTGTCTAGCCCACCTTGCGCCGCTCGGTCACAACCCTGACCGTATCGACGATTACCGCGGCCGCAAATACGGCCACAACTCCCAACCAGCCGTACCGCTTCAACTTTTTGCCGAATTTGGAGTTCATTCCTGACCGGCCGTTGGGCCTCAACGGATCACCTTACCTTCCGCGCGCTGAAGACCGTCGTAGGCGGCGTACTTGTATGCCTCACTCAGGGTCGGAACGTTATAGGTGGAGTGAATGAAGTGCTCGATGGTTGCTCCCTGATGCAGGGCCGACTGTCCATGAGGAATGAGCTCTGCTGCCAGGTCTCCAAGAATGTGGACTCCTAACAATTCCCGGCTGTCCCGCCTAAACACAAGCTTGACCAGCCCCTCAGTAGCGCCGGCGATATTGGCCCGGGTGTTGCGGCTGAACCATCCCCGGCCTACCTCGTAGTCGATGTTCTGGGCGGTGGCTGCCTCCTCGGTCAGTCCGACCATTGCAAGCTCAGGAATGGAGTAAACGCCGAATGGGGCCAGTGGGTCCAGGGTGTCCCTGAAGGGAATGTCAAACGCATAACATGCAGCCACGCGGCCCTGCTCCATTGATACCGACGCAAGAGACGGCGCGCCGATGACGTCTCCGGCTGCATAGATGCCTTCGGCAGTGGTGCGAAACTCGTCGTCCACGACGATACGCCGGCGCTCGTCAACCTTGACGCCCACGCTTTCCAGACCGAGATCCTCGGTATTTCCCACGCGTCCCGCAGCCATCAACACCTGCTGAGGACGGATTGGCCCTCCGTTTAAAAGGTCTGCCCTCAGCCCTTGCCCGTCGCGCTCAATTGACGCCCCTCCCGCGTTAAGAACGACGTGAATCCCCACCCCCTTGAAGGACTCTGCCAACAGATGAGACATCTCGGAGTCAGCGAAGGGCAGCAACCGTTCCGCTCTGTCGACCAGCCACACCTCCACCCCCAGGGCAGCGAAGATGGAGGCGTACTCGCAACCCACCGGTCCTCCGCCCACGACGAGTGTGCTGCGGAGGGGTTGGTCGGTCTTGATGATTCTCTCCGAGTCATATACGTCCGGATCGTCGAACGGGATGCCGGGAGGGTGGAAGGGGCGCGAGCCTGTAGCAATCAGGATGCGCTCGGCCCGCAGGACGTGATCGGAACCGTTATTCGACACGATGACTTGACGTCCCGGGCCCAGCCGGGCATGGCCGTGAATGAGCTCAATGCCATGGCGCTCGATATTTCTCTGGACCGACTCGGTCATGGTTCGAATCACCTCATCGGTGCGGCACCTTAGACGCTCGACGGTGGCGTCCGGCATAAGCTCCAGCCGCACGCCGTACACGTCTCGCCTTCGAAACCCCGTTAGGTAAAGGGCAGTCTCGCGAAGGGTCTTGGTGGGAATACCGGCATTGCTAACGGCTGCGCCACCCGGCAAGGGGCTCCGCTCAACGATCGCGACGCTCTTGCCGAAGTAGGCCGCTTTGGCTGCCGCTTTCTCGCCGGCCGGACCGGATCCTATGACCACAAAGTCAAAATGCTCCGTCATTAAGTCCTTCCCGCGTAGCTCTCAGAGGTTGATGGCCGCGTACTTGGTGGAGAGGTACTCCTGTATTCCTTCCCGTCCGCCTTCGCGGCCGAAGCCCGATTGCTTCACCCCGCCAAACGGAGCCGCCGGATTGGAGACCATTCCCTGGTTAAGCCCCACCATGCCGGTTTCCAGGCTCTCGACCACGCGAAGGGCACGCCGGAGGTCGGAGGTGTAGACGTAGGCCACCAAGCCATAGTCCGTGTCGTTAGCGGCGGCGATGGCGGCCTCCTCGGAGTCGAACCCCGCCACGGGAGCCACCGGACCGAAGATCTCCTCCTTCAAGGCCCGGGCGTCGGGCGGAACGCCTTCAAGGACGGTGGGGGCGTAGAAGTAGCCTCGCCCGTCGCCGGGCCGTGCACCCACCAGGGCTTTGGCTCCGCGGGCCAGCGCATCGGCGACCAGATCCGACACCTTGTGCCTGCCACGTTCGTCGATTAGGGGTCCGACCTCAACCCCCTCCTCGGTGCCCCGGCCCATCCTCATGGTCCCCAGGCGGTCGGCCAGCCGGGCGGCGAACTCGCCGGCCACGGGGGTTGCCACGTGAAAGCGGTTGGCCGCCGTGCAGGCCTCACCGATGTTGCGCATCTTGGCCAACACGGCGCCCTCGACGGCGGCTTCCAGGTCGGCATCCTCGAAGACGATGAAGGGCGCGTTGCCTCCTAGCTCCATCGACACCCGAAGGACCCGGCGGGCCGCTTGGGCCAAAAGTGCACGGCCTACCTCGGTGGACCCCGTGAAGGAGAGTTTCCTAAGGCGAGCATCTTCTAGCAACGGACCCACCACGGTCCCGGCCGAGGAGGTCGTCACCACGTTTAGAACGCCGGGAGGAAGCCCCACCTCGTCGAGAATTTGAGCCAGCGAGAGCATCGACAGGGGAGTTTGCTGAGCCGGTTTGATCACCATGGTGCAGCCTGCGGCAATCGCCGGGCCGATCTTGCGCGTCCCCATGGCCAGGGGGAAGTTCCAGGGGGTTATCAGCAAGCAGGGCCCGACGGGCTGTTGCATGGTTAGAAGCCTCCCCGAACCGCTCGGAGCGACGGCGTAGCGACCCTCTATTCGCACGGCTTCCTCAGCGAACCAGCGCAGGAACTCGGCGGCGTAGGCGACCTCGGCCCTGGACTCGGCGAGGGGCTTACCCATCTCAAGCGTCATCAACAGGGCGAGATCTTCGGCCAGCTCGGTGATGCGCTCGAACGCCCGGCGCAGTAACTCCCCGCGCTCCCGGGGTGGGTGGGCGGCCCAGGCCGACTGCGCTTGCGCTGCGGCAGTGAGAGCGGCCCGGGCGTCCTCGGGTCCGGCGTCGGCCACCAAGGTGAGCAGCTCCCGGGTCGACGGATCTTCAACTGCCAGGGTCTGTCCAGTCGACGACTCTCGCCACCGGCCGCCGATAAACAGTTCCCTGGCCACGCGGTCCACAACGGCCCGCTCTTGCTCTTGCGTGATGCTCACTTCGACGTTGCTCCTCGTACAGGTGGAGGTTCGGGACGGTCTCGCGGTGGGTAATCAGTGCGTATGGCCAAAGATGAGGAGACCCCCCTGGACCTGTCTCCGGACTACGAGGGTATACCGGACACGATTGAGGGGCCACCGCCCGACGCTCCACTGGAAATCGGAGACCAGGGAATATCGCTGCCCCGTGATTGGGCCAAGGCGGCGGAGGACAACGTCACTGCGGCGGAGCAGAGAACGCATGAGCCCTTGGAGAACCGGGTACTCAGGGAAGACCCGGAGCCGTGGGCGCTCCAGCCCGACTTGGGGCATCCGGAGCCTGAGTGGGGACATCCGGAGGTCGGGAGGCTAGTAGAGCCCGATTCGGAGGTAGACCGGATCGACGTGACTGCGGACGCCGTTGCGTCTGAGGTTCCGGAGTCAGGTCCCAGCCTTACCGAGGAGGAAGCTGCCGTGCACCTGGAGGACGAAAGACCCGATTTGTAGCTTTTTCCGGCTGGTGGATAGGCGCCCCTGATCACAAAAGAGCCAAGATCTAATACCTGAGCGTTTGCTGTTTGCCTGCCTTCGCGTGCAGGGCCATGTTGAACTCTCCCCCTATCAGCAAGGACAGGCTTAGGACATAGAACCAGATCATCAAGATCAGCGCTCCTCCAAGCGCGCCGAAGACCTGGTTGAACTGCACTGCCAGCTCGAGATAAAAGCGGAATCCGATTGAAGCGGTCAGCCAAAGGCCACCGGCAAGCATTGCCCCCGGAAGATCCCACGACCAGGGGGTGCGGTGATTGGGCCCGTAGTGGATGATGGCGGCAGCCCAGGCGAACACGAGGCTGAGCGCCACGGGGTATCTCAGCCAGAACCACAGGTCTCTAACCGGCGCGGGCAGTCGTAGAGAGCGAGCGGTGGCCACACCGGCTCCAAAGAGCGGGCCTACCACAACGATCGAGAGCAGAAGACCAAACACGAGGATGGTACCGACCGCTAACAGGAGGGCCTTGACCCGTGTTCTCAGCCAAGCGTCCGGCGCCGGAAGGTTGTAAACGACCTCCAGGGCACGGATTGCTCCCACCAACCCGCGCGAGAAGGCCAGTAGGGCTCCCACCAGTGCGAAGCTGAAGAGGCCGCCATGGCCTGAAGTGAAGAGCTCACGGACTGATTCGATGGTCGCGGAGGCCTGTTGCGTCAGGATCAGCTCCAGGAAGTCCACGATTGACCTTTCAGCTCTGTCGGCTAGCTCCGTGCCGAGAAGTCGGTCCAGTGATCCAAGCCCCGCAGCCACAGCAAGAGTGGCAGGCAGCAGGCTGAGCACCGCGAAGAAGGCCATCTCGGCAGCCAGCCCTCCCAGCCGGTGTGCTTGCCAGCCCCTAATCATGGTGCGAAGGAGCGGCGGCGTCTTGCGGTTCAGCTTCTGCCTGAGCCTGCCGAAGGCCGCCCTTGATTGCGCGTAGTTCACCGCAGCATTCTGGGCCATACGGGCGGTGGATTAAATCGGGGCCTTCTTGGGGTGGTAATCGGCGTGATCGGGGAATAGCTCTCGGAGGCTTTAGTCAACGGGAGATTCACATGAAGGCAGTCGTTTGGCATGGCAAGCGTGACGTGAGGGTCGAGCAGGTGCCGGACCCCGTGCTCCAATCTCCGAATGATGCGATCGTCCGAGTCACATCATCGGGGATCTGCGGCTCCGATCTTCATCTGTATGAAGTGCTCAGCATGTATCTCGATGAAGGAGACATCTTGGGCCACGAGCCGATGGGCATCGTGGAGGAGGTCGGGTCCGAGGTTACCCAAATCAAGCCTGGGGATCGCGTCGTAATTCCCTTCAACATCTCGTGCGGAAGCTGCTTTTTCTGCAGCCAGCAGCTTTACTCTCAATGCGAGACAACCCAGGTCACGAGTTACGGAAAGGGTGCCGCGCTCTTCGGATACACCAAGCTCTATGGCGACGTGCCCGGAGGACAGGCGGAGTACTTGAGGGTTCCGCAGGCACATTTTGGCCCCATAAAGGTACCCGATGGACCTCCGGACGACCGATTTGTCTACCTCTCCGACGTGCTCCCAACAGCGTGGCAGGCGGTTGCTTATGCGGACGTGCCCAAGGGAGGAAGCATCGCCATATTCGGTCTTGGACCAATCGGGCAGGCCTGCGCTCGTGTCGCCAGATATCAGGGAGCTGACAAGATCATAGGCGTCGATCTTGTCCCGGAAAGACTCGAGCTGGCCCGGAAATTCGACGTCACGACCCTGGACGCCGGAGAGCTTGATGACGTTCCGGCCGCGATTCGGGAGATGACTGACGGCCGAGGGGCCGATTCCGTAGTTGATGCTGTCGGCTTAGAAGCCCACGGCGCAGGCTTCGCCAAGGCGGCTCAAACGATGACGGGCATGCTTCCCGACAAGCTGGCCCAGAAGCTGACCGAGAAGTTCGGTGTCGATCGCCTCTCTGCGCTCCACGCCTCCATCAGCGCCGTACGCCGCGGCGGGACGGTGTCATTAACCGGAGTGTACGGAGGGGCGGCTGATCCCATGCCGATGTTGGAGCTTTTCGATAAGCAGGTTCAGGTGCGCATGGGCCAGGCCAACGTAAAGAGGTGGGTGGACGACATCATGCCGCTGCTCCTTGCCGACAGCGACCCTTTGGGGATGGATAACTTTGCCACCCACCGGCTTCCCCTCGATGAGGCCGCTCACGGCTACGAGATCTTCCAGAAGAAGAAGGATGGGGCCATAAAGGTGCTCCTGCGGCCATGAGAAACAGCCTGGTCCCCTCCCTCGTTTCCGGCCGGAGGAGGTGCCTTAGAGCGCCTATTGGAGGCGCCGGAATAAATCGGGGGTTTTCGGCGTATTCGTACTTGGATTTACAGGACGTTTAGGTTCATCCCCGTGAAGTTGCAGGACACGGCCAGCCCCCATCAAGGGAGTTCGAGTGACGCAGGTTGAAATCAACCACGAGAAGCATGAGTCAATAGCGCCGGCTACCGGAATGGGCGAGGTGCATCTGGCCGTCACCGATGCGGGCAGAGCTCTCGAGTTTTACCGTGACGTGCTCGGGCTGGATGAGCTTTCAGCCGACGGCGGTCAGATCAGCCTGGGGGTGGGATCTAAGGTACTCGTTGTGCTGCATCCGGGCGCCTCTGCGCCCGTGGTGCCTAATACCACGGGGCTGTATCACCTGGCTCTGGTGGTGCCCAGCCGGCGAGAGCTGGCCCGCTTCATCGCAAAGCTATTTGCGATGCATTACCCCAACTCACCAACCGACCACGTGATGACCAAGTCGGACTATTTGTGGGATCCGGACGGTAATGGGATCGAGGTTTACGCCGAGACGCCGGAAGACGGGTCTTGGTTTATGTCGGATATGGGGTTCGGGGCCATGACTACTGACGGACAAGTGCGCTCCGGTAGGGATCCAATCGATCTGGAGACTTTGTTTGGCGAGCTTGGGGCTGAGGATCGCGTTGAGGATCCCCTGCCCCCCGGGACGAAGATGGGCCATGTTCACCTGCACGTTCGGGATGTTGATGAGGCGGTCCGCTTCTATACCGGCCTAATCGGCTTCGACGTCATGGGCATCTCCCGCCGGTTTGGGGCTGCCTTCGTGTCCGCCGGTGGCTATCACCATCATCTGGGCCTGAACATTTGGGTGGGCGCGGGAGCTTCGCCCTCTCCCGACTACGCGGCCGGGCTTCGGCACTTCACCATCGAGGTGCCGACCGGGAGTGATCTGTCGAAGGTAAGAGAGAGACTAAAAGCTGGAGGCGCTCATTCATTGGACGACTCAGCCACGGACTTCTTTGTTGCTGACCCGTCTGGCAACAGAGTCCACCTCATCGCGCGCTCAGCCTGAGTGGCCGCGGGCTCTCGAGCGGATGGTTCGAGAACGACGAGTGGCCCGAGGAGGGTCGCCAGCTAGGCCGAGGTTCCCTCCCTCTGTCCGCTGAGCGCATCCGCGGCAGACTCTGAGCGGGCAATCGGTAGATCTTCAAGCCACTTGAGTATGTGCTGCTGGTACCCGATGGCGAAGCGCATTATCTCGGCCACCCACGGCCTATCTCGGTAGACATCTTGCAGCGCCCGGTAATGGTGCAGGGCCTGTACGTGCTGGTCGGTCTCCCTGGCGACGATCTCTGCCAGTCGCTGGGGAGGGATTAGGTCGGC
>DATACZ010000137.1:0-2805 GCA_036258795.1 Actinomycetota bacterium | reverse complement strand
AAAGGAAGGCTTGATGGATTGGAAGCTTGAGTTGGTTGCGGTACCGGTCTCGGACGTCGACCGCGCTAAGGCCTTCTACACCGACCAGGTCGGCTTCAACGCAGACCATGACCACAGGGTCAGCGATGAGATTCGCTTCATACAGCTGACGCCTCTGGGGTCGGCTTGCTCGATCGCCATCGGGACGGGCCTGGTAGACGCCCCACCGGGCAGTGTTAAGGGCTTGCAGCTTGTTGTTCCGGACGTGACCGCAGCACGACAAGAGCTTGTGGAGCGAGGGGTACAGGTAAGCGAGATCCAGACCTTCCCATGGGGATCTTTTGTGTTCTTCAGCGACCCGGACGGCAACAGCTGGGCCGTTCAACAACTGCCACCCCGCCAGTAGAGACGCTTAACGGTCAGGCATATGCGAGTACCCGCGGCAGAAGATGAGGTGGTCGCCCTCATCTTCTCCCGGCAACGCTCTGCGGAGCTATAAATACTAGGTGGCGGAGGACCAGTCCAAGGTGAACATGGCGTGCTCTCCGGGAAATCCCTTCAGGGCCGCGGTCCGCGATTGCGAAAACTGAAACTCCGGGGACCCGAGCAGGAGCGCCTTCGTTAACTCCGAGACGAGGATCTCACCTCCCATAGCTTGATCGGCGATTCGCGAAGCGAAGTTGACGTGCCTGCCGAAGAAGTCCCCGCTTTGCCTGACAACCTCGCCGGTGTGTCCCCCGATGCGCACGCGTATGGGTGTAGAGTCCGGCACCTCGCGGTCGTGACGGGCAAGAGCCAGCTGGATTTGCGTGGCGGCCCGAAGGGCCTGCCGGGCACTCGGGAATGCGAGCATGAAGCCATCACCCCGAGACTTCACGACGGTTCCCCCGGCTTTTTGCACCTCTGTGCGTACGATGCGGTCGTGGACCGAGAGCAGCTCCAGCCATCGCTGATCGCCAAGGATTTCGTTCAGCTCCGTGGATCCCTCGATATCGGTGAACAAGATGGTGACGGTTCCGTCGGGGGCCGCATGCGCATCGAGCTGTGGTCTCTCCTGCTGCACCTCGGAGGCGATCACATGGATTGACCGGCCGGTTTCCACATCGCTGAGACCCTGAATCTTCAGGCGCAGATCAACCGCCCGTTGGAGCGTCCTTCTGAAGGGACCCGCAGTAGCGGCATCAACCACATCACCGAGAATGCTCAAGGCCCGGGAAGCATCTCCGGCCCGGTTGCGTGCCGCGAACATCTCCGCCATGGCCAGGCGGGTCTGAGTGGCCAGAAGCAGGAATCCTGACTTCTCGTGGATGGCAAGCCCGGCGCCCAGGTGAGTCTGAGCCAGGTCATATCGCTGCATGGTCGTAGCGAGGACTCCGAGGTGATGGTGGACGCAGCCATTGGTGGTTGCGGCATAGCCGGGAATTCCAAAGAAGTTGGGGTAAGGGCTGATCAGGTCGTATGTCAGCTCCGCTCTATGGGAGTCCCCGATCCGGCTGCAAACCTCGGCGATGACGCCCATCATCCACAGAAATCCCCACTCCCTAGTGATGGAGGGCAGCTCGTTAGAAAAGAACTTGTCCAGAATGCGAACGGCGCCGTCGATTTCGCCGATCGCATACTGATAAAGCATGTGGGTTCCCCAGATCCATGAGAACACTCCGCTGTCGGACTCGATGTTGGTCAGCAAACGGTCTAGCTCATCGATCTTTTGCTGCTCGAAGGCCACAGCCAACAGGGGCGCCGCCGTAAAGCGTCCGACATTGGGATCTCCCGCCTTCGTCCCCTGAGAAACTCCGCGGTGGACCAACTCTTCCGCCTCATCGACCCTTCCCTCCGCCAGGCTCCAGGTCGACTCATATATAGGAGTGAACCAGGCGTAGAGAGGCAGCTTGGCTTTCTCGGCCAGCCTTCCGTAGGCGCGCGCGTCGGCCCGTGCGGCTCTTATACGTCCCGCCTCGAACAAGCAGCCGAGCCGCAACCGCAGTCCCAGCAGCTGGCGCTCCACGTCGCTGGCCCTCTCCGCCGACTCGATCAGCTCGGTCGCCATATCGATCTGTTCCATCGCCGTATCGGGTCCTCCCATGGAGATGAGGCGGCCGTAAAGTGCCTGAGCCAGGGCCCCTGGATCCCCGAGCCGGCGGGCCATCTCCACCGCCTGCGTGCTCAGCTCGATCTCTCGGTGTTTCGTCGCCTCATCGAACTTGTACGCCTCGCCAAGGCGTGCCAGCAGCCGCACCCGAAGGGTGCTCTCCTGGTCCGCGATGCCCTTTGCCGCTTCTTCGAGCAGGTCGATCAGATCCTGGTTGACAGAGCCAGCCTCGGTCCACACGTCCCCGGCGCCGAGAGCTGCCCTGGCGAGCTGCTTCCGCAATCCTGCCTTTCGAGCTTGTTCGACCGCTCTTTGAAACGTCTTTCGGGCTGCCAACGTGTCCCCGGAGCTGATCTGTGCCCGGCCAAGGGACAGCAACAGCTCGATTCTCTGCTCCTCCTGCCCGAAGTCGTTTACCTCCAGAGCCTGAAGGGCACGGTCGAACTGAACAGCAGCCTCCTCGTACGCCAGCATTCGTATGGCCCTCTCGCCCGCTCTGTTCGCGTACGTGATCGCTTTTTCCACCTCGCCGAGGGAAGCAGCCTCGAAGAAGTGATAGGCCATCTCGGACACATACCGATCTGGTTCATCGTGGCTCAGCTTCTCCAGCGCCTCTCCGGCGGCCCGGTGCAGCCGCAAGCGCTTCGTCGTCGAGAGCTCGTCGTACAACGTGTCGCGTATCAGGGCGTGAGCAAACCGGTAATGCCCGGGAAAGATCGAGGTGACCAGTCTGGCCG
>DATACZ010000136.1:0-7105 GCA_036258795.1 Actinomycetota bacterium | reverse complement strand
AAGGCAGCCGGGATGGCAGGACCCTCGGCTTCAGTGTCCTGGAACCGCTGCCGCCACGTGATCCATGCCGCCATCGCCGGAAAAACAAGATAGGCGCCAAACCAGATCCACGTTTGGGAAAGGGCCCAGCTGAAGAGCCCAAGGTGGAGGAGCGACACGATCCCGAGCATCCCGGTCCAGATCGCGACCATCGGGGTTATGACCCGAATCTCGTCCCACTTCTTGGCCGATAAGCTGGCGAGCATGAAGACGGCCCCAGACCAGTACATCGCGCCCAAAATCCGGGCGTGAAGGGGAGGAACGAGGAAGGGCAGCGCCTTGTCTACTCGGAGGGGTGCCAAGAAACCCCAAAAGCCTACCCAGGCGGCCAGTACCAAGACGGAGGCAAAAAAGATGCGCATGGCCCGGGTGACGCCGGCACCGGCCCCGAGCTCATAACGAAAGGCCAGAGCGATGATGACTACATTTACCGCGGCGCTCGCCAGGGCCAGCCCCGGTGTGACGTCTAGGGCCCAGGCCATGATGTCGGCGACCAGCTTTAGGGTCGCCACTGACAGGACTGCCCAAGGCGCCCATCCCTTCTGCGTCCACAAGCCGAACAAGGTGGCCACCGCGAGTACCGCCAACACCGCCGCAAAGAGTCGAATGAAGGGCACGTTTGTCCGGGTCCAGGCAAACCGTTGGAGAGGGAGGGCAATGCTGAGCGTCTGCGCCAGCAGCAAGAACCCCAAGACCTTCACCCACCACGGGCGCCGGACGATGTCGTCTGGCGGACTGTCACTCATGCCGTTCGGAGTCTGGAAGGCCAGACCCGCCGGTGGATAGATACTGCGATGACAGCAGCCCAAAGTCCTACTAAAGCTGGGATGGCAGGTCCACCAATCCAAAGCAGCGTTACTATCCCGGCTGCCAAGCCCAGCCAGCTTGCTGCCACCAATCGCCGCCGGCTAAGTGGCTCAGCGCCCATGTCGGAGGTGGAGGCCGGTGTGGGCGTTCGCCAGCCGGCCATGGCGAGCAACACAAAGGCCAGCACAATCCACTGAGAGCCCCTTGGCCACGACCATGACGGAGTGAGGCTTCCAAAGTACGCGGCGGCAGCCAGGACGAGCAACAAGAGCGCCTTTCCGGCTGTCGAGACGATTCTGTAAGCGGGTGCAGGCAACCGGCCATCCATCACCAGCGCAGCGCCGAGGGCAATGGCAGCCGGAACACCGCCCGGTCGCCGCGCGCTGTAGATTCCCAGAGCGGTGAGCCAGACCAGGTCCAACTTATTGGGAGGAGCTCCGGTGCTTCTCAACACGATGCGAACCGCAAAGAGCAGCGCCACAACGGCACCCAACTGCGTTGGGCCGGTAAGGAAGATGGCAAATCCCAGCAGAGCGGCAACAGTTGCCGATCGCGGATCATCGGGGTCGAGCTCCCGGCCTATCGCCCAGGAAAGGAAGACTGAGAACCCGGCTTGAAGCCCCAGGGCGAGACCGGTCAGCACCGGGCGGCCGCGCACCAGCTGGTGGCCGGTGACTATCGCCGTGGAGAAGATAAAGGCGGTCAGGATGAAGCGGTTCGAGGGAAGATTCAGGTCGAGAAGGCGAACTACCACCGACTGTCTCTGCCTGACCGACTTGGACATGCCAGCCGAATCCTATCTCGCAACTTTGCACTAAGCTGCGGAGGGTCTGAGATGTTTCCCGAGCGTCAAGGAGGCGGCGATGCTTGTAACCAAACCCGACCAGGTCGACCTATTCGAGGTGTGGTCCGAAAGTGACCCCACCCGGCGCATTCGCTTCGGGTTCGCCGTCTCTACGCTCAACGGCTCGACCCACAGCGCCGTCGCGTACGCCGAGGTGGATCCAGGCCAGCACACCGGGAGGCATTGGCACAGTGCGGAGGAAACCCACCTGGTTATCGAGGGCACGGCGGAGATCGCCCTGGACGACGAGCGGCAGCGCGTCGAGCAGGGCGAGGTAGCGGTCGTCGCCGCGATGGCCCCCCACGACGTTTACAACGTTGGCTCCGGCGTGCTCAAGACGATCAATTTCTTTCCCAGCGCGGCGATCGTGACGACCGCCGATCAGAAGGTGGCACCCGTGGGGAGGAGCACTTTCGTCACGGCACCGGAGGAGTAAACCGATCCGTGGCTCGGGATGAACGAGCAGTTTCGATGTCGGACCCACCTTCAAAGGCAGGTCCGGAGCGCACTGCATCGGGCAGTAGTTTTCGGACCCTTGCATTTGCGCTCGCCCTTCTCGGGATCGGGCTCGTCGTAGGCACCTTTCTGAATAGAGGCTGGGGCGACGCGGACAAGGTCACGCCGTCCTCCTTCTTCAACGATGAGTTCGCGGTGCGAGAGGATGGCGACTTCGGACGGGAAAACCTCAACGTTCTCGAGGATTCGAAGTTCGGGCATATCCTCCGAGTGAACTATCCAAAGGACTCTGCCAGTCCGAGCCTAAACAAGGAGGAAGGGGCACCGGTAGGAGGCGCTCAGCTATACCTCCAACCCTTGAAAGGCGTGCCGGCGGACCGTTTGCACCTTCGCTATTACGTGCGCTTCCCGGAGGACTTTGACTTTGTAAAGGGAGGGAAGCTTCCCGGCCTGTACGGGGGGACCGTAACGGGCGGACGCCGAAGCCCGGACGGCACCGATGGGTTCTCCACGCGGCTCATGTGGCGGCGAGATGGAGTCGGCGAGGTGTACGCATACCTGGCAACCAGCGAGGAAGAGGGTACATCGCTTGGGAGGGGTTCCTGGAGTTTCCAGCCGGGCCGCTGGCATCTGATCGAGCAAGAGGTGTCCTTGAATCGGCCCGACAGCCGGGATGGCAGCATTCGAGTATGGCTGGACAACCGGGAAGTTCTCAACGAGACGAATCTTCAGTTCCGCACCACCAAAAAGCTGAAGATCGAGGGCGTGTTCTTTTCAACTTTCTTCGGCGGACGCGACTCGTCCTGGGCAACTCCGAAAGACACTTCAGTTGATTTTGCGGGCTTCAAGGTGGGCTCCGACTACCTTGGCGCCCTGTCCAATCGCTGATCCCGCTCGTGAAGACTTTCGAGTCTGCATTTCTTCGCGTACCCCCCTAGCGGTTCCCTGGCAATAAGTGACAGGATTGGCCTCTCCTAGTGTGGGAATAGGAGTCTCACAACAGCCTGGGAGGGATTGGGTTCAGATGCTCAAGGGAAGGCCGCCCAGGAACTCAATAGGAGCAAAAGAGAAATGGCAAAGATCGTTATTGTTGGCTCCGGCGTTGTCGGCACTGCGACCGGCAAGGGATTCGTGCGGAGCGGACACCAAGTCACCTTCGTAGACATAAGTCCAAGTCGATTGGAAGCACTGCGGCAGGAGGGCCTTGTCGCTACTGACCGGATTGACCTTTCGGGCGAACCATCCTTCGTCTTCTTGACGCTGCCCACGCCCTTCAACGGACAGCTGTATGACCTGTCAATCCTCGCCTCCGGTGCGCGCACCGTAGGCATGGCCATACGCGACGCCGGGGCGTTTCACACTGTGGTTGTACGCTCCACCGTCCCGCCGGGAACGTGTGAGGGCCTGATCCGTCCGATTATCGAGAAGTTCTCCGGCAAGCGGGTGGGCGAAAGCTTCGGCCTGGCATCAAACCCTGAGTTTCTTCGAGAAGCGTCGGCTGAAGAGGACTTCATTTTCCCGTGGATGACCGTGATCGCATCATCCAGCCGGCGCACCCTGGAGCGTCTGCGTGACCTTTTCAAGCCTTTCGGAGGTGAGATCAGGACCTTTTCGAGCACTGTCGAGGCCGAGATGGCCAAGTGCTGCCACAACGCATTCAACGCCGCCAAGATCAGCTTTTGGAACGAGATGTGGGCTCTTAGCCAACGCCTTGGCCTGGACGCTGATGCGATTGCCTCAGCCGTTTCCAGATCCGCCGAAGGGTCCATCAATCCCGAGTACGGGATCCGGGGCGGCGCACCCTACGGAGGATCCTGCCTGCCCAAGGACACCAAAGGCTTTCTGGGTTTCGCCGCGGCAGCGGGCGTGGACATGCCGGTGCTAAAGGCGATCATTGAGATGAATGATCGGATGGAGAGGACGGTCCAAAGAGAGCTAGCCTCGGGGGTATCTGCGGTCAACGGTCAAGCTCCAAAGTCAGTGGACTTGAATTCTTTGACGGAGAGACCCATTGCGCTGGGCAGCTGAATACCTGCGTTATCTCCCCCTCGGCATACTCGGCTTAGTTCGCTGGCTGTCCTGGTTAATACGGCGTATTCCAGCCACGCTTTACCGTCCAATGACCACCGGTCACCGCGAGGGTCTGAGCATCGTCGTGCCCGTTTACCAGGAGGATCCCAAGATCTTCATGAAGGCGATCGACTCCTGGCTTGCGAACTCAGTAGAGCGGATCATCTTGGTGATCGACGTCACCGATACGGCCTGCCAGGAGGTTGCGGAGGTGTATGCGGATGATCGGGTGGAGACGATACTCACCGAGGTTCCCGGCAAACGCGCCGCCTTGAGGCTCGGGTGGGAGCAGGCGCGCACCCCACTTGTGGCACTGGTCGACTCCGACACCATCTGGGCACCCGACGTCGCTGAACGGGTCTCAGAACCCTTTGCCGATCCAGGCATCGGTGGGGTGGGGACTCGCCAGAGCGTCCATAACCCCCGCAGCCTCTGGCAAAAGATAAATGACATGTACCTTGATTACCGCTACTTCGACGAAAACGCAGCCCAGACAGTCATGGGGCAAGCAGTCTCATGCCTCTCGGGGCGTACGGCGGTTTACCGCCGGGATCTGCTTCTCCAGATGGGCGACGATTTTCTGACCGAGACCTTTATGGGCGTCCCATGCATGTCAGGAGACGACAAGCGGCTCACGAGCCTTCTCCTCGAGGCTGGGTACCGCACTTACATGCAGCGGTCTGCCCGGGTATGGTCCACCTTTCCCACCGAGGCTCGGATCTTCTTCCGCCAGCGCCTGAGATGGGCACGCAACACCTGGCGCAGCGATCTAAGGGCGCTTGGCCGGGGGTGGGTTTGGAAGCGCCATCGGTTCCTCGCCTTCTCGATGCTGGACAAGGCCGTCAGCAGCTTCACCCTTTTGGTGTCGCCGGCGGTCATGGTCATTGCTTTAGTGAACCGGGACCTCAGGTTCGCGGGCATCCTTGCTCTATGGTGGCTTGTCAGCCGATCCGCCAAGATGCTGCCTCACCTTCAGCGCCGTCCCCGCTCGATCTTCTTGATTCCCTTGTTCGTCTTGCTGTCCTTTGTCATGTGCTTGGTCAAGATCTGGGCACTATGCACCATTCGAGAACAGCGGTGGCTGACCCGTGAGGTAGAGGTGATCGACGGTTCTGTGGTGCGTACGGCGGAATTCGCAACTTGAAGCACCATCTTCGCCGCAAGGGCTGGGCTCTGCTGGTGTTGCTCCTACTCGGAATGACAAGGTTGTTCGACAGTAATGCAACGGCACCCGCGCCTTACACTCAGCCTTCCGCTTCTCGGCCGCCACGAGAAAGCTCGGCAGGTCCATTGGCGGAGCAGCCAAAGCCTCCCCCGATCAGTGCTCCCGCTCAATCCAACCCCGGCCCACCGGGGGCGGGCGGAATCTACAGGGGCACGGATCCGTCGAGAGACCTGAAGCCATTCACGCCGAAGCCATTGAACATAGTACGCAGACCCGGGACGGTTCCGGTCGACCGGGGCAGGTCCATCGTGCTGACACAGCACGCCATCAATCTGCTCGAAAGCGCCACGAGGGTGCGCCACATCCACCTCGCCAACCCCGGGCGGGAGATCGGCTTGGAGGAGATCGTCAACGTGGTCAATGATCCGGGATGGGTCAGGTGGGACGGGGACGGCATAGTGCTGTTGCAGGCGGCGCTGCTTCAGGACGTGGGAACGAAGTTGAGGGTGTCGCAGCCTGCGATTAGGGAAGTACGTTTGGCATCTCTGCCCGGGGTCTTCCTGGGAGGCACCGCCGCATCCGCCCTCATCGAGGGCGTGTTGATCACATCCTGGCTACCGGACCGGGCGAGGCCCGATACCAACGACAGGGACGGGCGTCCGTTCATCCTCTATGAGGATGAGGGCGCGCAGCTCGACATCATTAATTCCGAGATCGCTTACCTGGGCGAAGACCGGGTCACTGCCTATGGCCTTGCCTGGCGACAGGGTGCCACGGGCACGCTGCTGGGATCAGAGGTTCATCACAACCTGTTCGGCGTCTATACCCACGAGGCCAAGGACATGGCCTTTCGAGGGAACCGGCTGCATCACAACATCTATTACGGCTTTGATCCACACGACTACAGCAGCGGCCTCATTATTGAGGACAACGAAGCATGGTCAAACGGCAGTCACGGCATCATCTTCTCCCGAGGTGTCGTGAACTCGGTAGTGCGCCGTAACTACTCGCACGACAACGGGGGCAACGGCATCATGATGGACGCCGGCTCCAATCGGAATGAGATCACGGTCAATCGAGTAGAGAACAACCTGAAGGACGGCATCGTCGCCCACGGATCTTCCGACCTTCTCATCGCCGACAACCTCATAAGGGGAAACCGGCAGGGCATCCGCTCGAAGGGTGAGAGCCTGCGTAACCAGTATCTCCGCAACCGGCTGGTCGACAACAACCGGGGAATCGAGCTTTACGGCGGCGTCCGTAACGCGGTCATCCGAGACAATGTGGTCCGCGGCTCGAGAGAAATTGGCCTGATCCTCGACGCTCCAGGTTCCAGGGTACTGGGGGGGACAGTGGATGGCGGGGAGCTGGGCGTGGATGCGCGCGCTCCTGCATCGCTTTCCGGGCTGGTTGTGGGCGGGGTTGACCGCGGCTTGCTAGTGCGTCGCGGCACCCTCGACGGATACGGCGTGACCGTCGAGGCACGCAAAGCTGCCGTCACAACGGAAGGGCGTGCGCTGGTCAGACTCGTACGTTCCAACGTCCGGTCCGACAAGCCGGCATTAGACGCGGATCCGAAGAGATGGGGTCCGGGCACTGAGGAGCAGGGCCCGCCCTTGCCTTGGACGACCGCAGTGGGCATCGGTCTGATTGCTGCAGCCGTGGCTCTAGAGGCCTTCCACCGGTTTAGGCTGCGGCGGACCCCCGGCAGCACCGATCAGCCG
>DATACZ010000135.1:0-4028 GCA_036258795.1 Actinomycetota bacterium | reverse complement strand
ACGGCCTCAATCCCCCGATACGAGGGAGGAAGTCGGATGAGCTCCAGCCGTCGAGGTTAGCTCGGCTTCGAGGGCTTGTCTTTGTTCAAGTTGGGGCTGAGAGCCTCGTCCACCTTCTTGGACATCTCTGCTCGACGGGCTTTCCCGTGCTCGGGGTCGAACAGATACATCAGGCCGGCTCCCAGGGAGGAGACGACACCGAAGCGGAACAGCCTCTTCTTTAGGCCGCGCCGGCGCTTCTTGGGACGGGCCTTGGCCTTCGCCTCCGCGGCCGCGAGAGCCCGGTGCATCTTGATCTCCCTTTTGATTTCTTTGGGGCTTTTTACGTCTGCTTTGACTTTGGCTCTGGATAACCCCTTTGGCCTTGGCATCTCCATCTCTTTGATCCTCTTGGTCGCCTTGGACAAGCCCTTGGATCCCGGCATCTCCATCTTCTTGACTCTCTTGCGTGCCTTCGAGAGGCCGCTCCTGGAGCTCGGCACCTCGAAGTTCTTGGCCCATCGCCGAATCTTGTCAGTGGGAGTCTGCCTGGCCACTGCGGCCTCCTTTCGCTTCAAGTCCCCCTTCTAAGTACCCCTGGTGGTACTTCGATAATCGGTGGTCGATCAGTCAAGGATCCCCGGGCACTATTCGCCGGCTTCCCCACCTTGGGCGAGTGGCGGCTGGAGGTACTCGAAGTGCATCCCATCGGGGACCGTCCAGCGACCGCCCCAGGTAAACCCCCACCGCTCGAGGATCTCGACGATTCGGGGGTCAAGAGTGGGATTCTCACCGAACAGGTTCTGGGACACGTTAATGTCGAAAGCCACCCCCCAGGCGTGGTGGGAGATCCCGGAGTTGGGGTCTCTGTTCAAAAAGCGGGGGGAGAAGCAGCCGCCGAAGTCTCGGCCGTAGATTGAGCCCTGAAGGCCACGCTTGACTATCTCCCCAAAGGCACCTTGGAGCTGAGGGAAGATGGCTTTGTGGCAACGGGCCACTCCCAGAAGAGGAATGGAGTCCTCGACGGTGTGTTCATCCACCCACCTCTGATCGATGCGGATCGCGCCGCCGGCCCCGGGCCGCGCTGGGAACTCCCCGAAGAGCTTCTTGAGCTGAGCCTGCGGCAGGACCGCCCCGCCTAGACTGGCCGCCGAGGAGTCGCCCAAACCTCTGACCCGCATCTTTGCTTCAGGGGGCACCAGGCCCCGGAGGCGCTCCTCCACCTGAGGCCGGGATGCATCCGGGGACAGGCCTACCAGCATGTACTTGGGCTTCACGACGCCCAGCCGTTCACCGGTTTGTATCGAGACGACCGCCTCGTGGGCTCGGGCCAGCTCGTCATCCACCACGCCGTGGACTGGAAGCAAGACGTCGCCGAACGCCAGAGTGCCTTGGTCGGCTATGCCTCTCAGCTCCGCTCCCGTCTTGCCCATGAGGGCGCTTCCGCTTGCCAGGCTGAGAAATCGGTCTACCTCTCCGGGCGGGAGGAATGCCCTGAACTGTTCCGGATCGATGGCAGCGACATCGAGCGGAAAGCTAAAGCCTGCCGGAGGTGTGGACGGGGTGGCGTTGCCGGCTGCCGCCCATGCAGTCAGCCACCGGATCCCACTTCGGACCTCGGCAATGGCAGCCACCCCGGGGAGCTCACGGGCCGACGCGGCCAGGCCCGGCGGCAGCCCGACGGATGTCCACACCACAAGGGTTGGGGCGCCTGCTATCCCGAGCCGAGGGGTATTGCCCGGGATAATCGCCATCTCCGCCTGGCTTGCCGGCAGATGGGAGAGCAACCCGGCCAGCCCGACGATGATCGACGCCACCCCGCCCGCGATGAACGATGCGGATCTTCTCCTTGGAGAAGGTCCAACCACTGAGGCCACGGAGAAGTGGCCCTCCCGAGCGGAACCCCAACCCACGGACACTTATATCGGCACAAAAGGCCTAACGCTTAAGCCCTTTTTTTTCCGGCTCATGCAGAGGCGTAGGCTTATGGCGTGGTCCGATCCGGGGGAGGCGCCTCATGAAGGTAGATAGCATCCTGCAGAGCAAGGGAAGCCAGGTCGTAACCATTGAACCCGAGGCCAGTATGTCGATGGTGGTTCACAGGCTGATGTCCATGGGCATTGGGGCCATCGTCGTGTCGAAGGATGGCGTCAGAGTGGATGGGTTGATCTCCGAGCGTGACGTAGTGAATGGCCTGAACAATTTTGGGGAGAGGGTGCTCGATATGAAGGCGCGGGACATTATGTCGAAGGACGTGCCGGTTTGCTCTGAGGAGGACACGATCAAGCGCGCAATGTCGCAGATGACGGGGACGCGCAGCCGCCACCTCCCGGTGGTGCAAGACGGTGAGCTCCGAGGGATCATCAGCGTGGGCGACGTGTTGAAGCACCGCCTGGAGGAGATGGAGCTGGAGGCCAACGTTCTTCGCGACCACTACATCGCCGGCCGTTAGGATTCCTTTTTCCACCTCGCGTATCTGGTGCCATGGGCTTCTTACTTGGACTGATTTTGTTCATCGTGGTTCTGGGATTTCTGGACCGGGGCCTTCCATGGCCTGACCCGAGGTCAACCACCAGCTCCACCCGATGATCGCCGGACACTTCGGCCTGGCGGCTGGAGTTAAGGGCGTGGAGCGGCAGGTACCTCTGTGGGCCCTGATGCTGGCAACCGTGTGGCTCGACATCGTCTTCGTGCCACTGTTCGTCGCGGGAATCGAGACCGCGGAAACGATCAACGGCGGCGGTTACGGGAAGTCGATCATTCATGCCGACTACACCCACTCGCTGGTGGGGGCCCTGGTACTGTCCGCTATCTTCGGGGCGGCGGCCATGTTCCGATGGAGCAGCCGTACCGGATTCGTCCTTGGAGCGGTGGCATTCTCGCACTGGGTGCTGGACCTGATCGTCCATCGCAGCGATCTGCCGATTCTTCCGGGCAACGCGGGGAATCTGCCTCTGGTTGGATTCGGTCTTTGGCGGTCCACCCCGTCGAGTGCCGTGGCCGAACTGGTGCTGGTGGTGGCTGGCTCTTATCTGTACTGGCGAGCAGCCGAGGACGTGTCCCGATCTGCGGGCAACCCAACCAGACGGCGGGCTCGGATCCTGGGCGTAGCCATGCTGGGAGCTGGACTCCTCACCCTTCTGGTCGACGTATTAATTGGCTAGGAGGCGTCTGACAGTGGTAGATACTGCCACGAGAGTTGGAAGCGGACGGTGACGAAAGGGGGACCCCATGCCGAAGTACCTGACGCTGTTTTCGTTCAAGGGCGAGGCGCTCGGCCGGCTCATTGAGAACCCAAGCGACAGGGAGGACGTCGTTAGGCAGTTGGCTGAATCGGTCGGGGGAAGGCTCGAGGCCTACTACGTCATGTTTGGCCAGTACGACGGTTGTGTGATCATCGACGCACCGGACTCAATTAGCGCCGCCGCGGCCGTTGTTGCCGTTGCCGGAACCGGCGCGTTTTCAGGACTTGAAACCCATGAGCTGCTATCCGCGTCCCAGTTCATTGAGGTTCTGGAAAAAGCTAAGAGCGTCACCTTCACCCCGCCCGGAGATTGACCTAGGGCAATACCACTACAGGGGTACCGATCTGGGCGAAGTCCCACATCCTGATGGCGTCGGGGCGGCTCTGGCGGACGCAGCCCAGACTCTGGAAGGTGCCCAACTGCTGCTCACTTTGGATCGGTCTTCCCCGGCGGTTGACCGGGATGGCATGGAACCCGATGTCCAGCCCTTGAGTGGGGGCGAAGCGGACCATGTACTCCATCCTCACCCCAGGGATCTTGGCGTTCGCCCATCTGGAGCGTGAGAAGACTGAGTAGGTGCCGGGATTCGGTTCACCCCTGCGGCCGGACACCGGCCAAGTGCCGATCACAGACTCGCCGGCCTCCACCAACCACACTCGCTGCTTGCTGACCTCGTAGACGACCCTCCTGCCCGCGCCCGAGTTGGCGGGCAATGCGGTATTCGCTGTGGCCGGTGCCGACGCTGGCGCAGGGGGAGGCATCGGCGCGATGGCCGGATCGGCAGGCGGCGGTGGTGGTGGTGGG
>DATACZ010000134.1:0-43479 GCA_036258795.1 Actinomycetota bacterium | reverse complement strand
GCCGCCTGGTTGACCTCGAACAGGCCCAGATCGCTTCCTCCGGAGACACTTATCAAGACCCCGCGGGCGCCATCTATCGAGGCCTCCAGCAGAGGCGACGAAACCGCATTCTGCGCCGCCATGACGGCCCGGTCCTCGCCTCGGGCACTTCCTATTCCCATCAAGGAGGAACCGGCGTTAAGCATGATTGCCCTAACATCGGCAAAGTCGAGATTGATCAGTCCGGGAGTCGTGATCAAGCTAGTTATGCCCTGGACTCCCTGAAGTAGCACCTCGTCGGCCATCCTGAAGGCCTCGATGACCGAGGTGGTCTCATCGCAGACCTGCAGCAGGCGGTCGTTGGGAATGATGATCAAGCTGTCCAGGCGACCCTTCAGCTTCATGATGCCTTGCTCGGCATTCACGCTCCGTCGCCGGCCTTCGAAAGCGAACGGCCTAGTCACCACGCCGATCGTCAGAGCGCCCAGGCTCTTGGCCAGCTCCGCCACCACCGGGGCTCCTCCGGTTCCGGTACCGCCCCCCTCACCTGCTGTGACGAAGACCATGTCGGCACCTTTGAGCACCTCCTCGATCTCATCCTGATGGGCCTCAGCCGCTTGGCGGCCCAGCTCGGGATCCGCTCCCGCGCCCAGACCGCGGGTTAGATCTCGACCGATATCCAGCTTCACGTCTGCATCCGACATCAGCAGAGCTTGCGCGTCGGTGTTCACCGCGATGAACTCGACGCCTTTCAACCCGGCGTCGATCATTCGGTTCACGGCGTTAACGCCGCCACCGCCGATGCCCACCACCTTTATGACTGCCAGGTAATTCTGAGGAGCTGCTGCCACGATGTACCTCCGGAGGGGGGAAGTTTTACTCTCGACCAAAGGTTGACCAAGAGTTAACCTTAAACGGTTGGTTAAGCAATATAGACCCGGTTATGCATGCGGGTCAACCGTTCCAGAGTAAACACAACTGTGTAATTTGCCCTGTGTAATGCGCCTGTGCCTCAACCAAGGCTGTCCTGGGCTCTCACTGAATTGATCCGGGCGACCATCGAGCCCCTACCTTCCGAGCGCCGTCTTTCGACTCCACTCGAATCACCTCGTGATCACTGATTGAAACCCTCAACGTCAAGCTCAAGTAGACAGTGAGGGTCTGCCCTTAGCTGCCTGTTTTTGAGCGTAACCGGACGTGAAGGCGAGTGTGGGTGATGTCGTTACGCTGGTCGGACTGCCGGTCTCGAGGGGACTCGTACATCGATAACATGCGGCTTTGAGCCTGTGACGGCCGGGGTAGCCAGCAGGGATTGAGCAGCGTAGTTCTTCTCTTCGAGCTTCTCCGCGGCCCCATAGAAGATGGAAACTCCATCAGAAGTCTCAATCGCGATCCCGTCGATGGAGGCCGCCCGGATCGTCCTAACGCTCCATCGAATCTCTGGTGGAAGCGCGTTGAAGATGGACAGAGCATGGATGAACTCGGGCGCCGCAATGCGCATTCCGGGAGATAGCTTGGTCTTGGCTGGCAGATCCACCACCTTTACCAGAGCCTCCGTCCCCTGCTCCAATACCACACCGGTCCTGTCCACGAGGTAGGGCCCGGACCCTGTGAAGGCCACCATGGCCGGCCGTCGCTCGACTACCTCGATACGAACCTTGGAGGGCAAGATCCTCTCCGCCCGGGCTTCGGCGATCCAGGGGTGGGAGCTTAGTCTCCCTACCACCTCACCGGTCGAGATCTCCAGGAGGCTCTGTCCGCGCTTGATGCCCGCTCGGTCGATGAGCTCCTGCGTTGTGACGCTTCCCCCATCGTTACCGGTTACCTCGACCGTCTTCAGCTCGAGCATTTCAGACCGGTAGACAACCGCGGCGCCCTGGTAGAGGAGTGCTCCCACAGCCATCGCTATGACGAATTGAAGAGCCCTCAAACCGCCTCCTCAGGCCGCGGTTATGAGGCCCGCCGTAGTGTCGAAGGCTCCGATGATCCGGACCTCAGGAATCAGCAGGACCTCGAACCTCGCCAGAACCTCGGATTGAACGTGCGCCATAAGGTCGTAGACATCCTGGGCCGTCGCCCCCGCATGTGCCAGGAAGAAGTTGGCGTGCTTCAAGGACACCTCAGCGCCGCCGACTCGGTGACCTTTCATTCCAGCCTCTTCGATCAGGGCACCCGCAGACCGACCTTCGGGATTCTTGAACATCGATCCGGCGTTTGGAGCATCACTTGGCTGGGTGGTGCTTCGGTGCTTGCGATGGTGCTCCATCCTGGCGGATATCTCTTCCTTTGAGCCGGGGCTCAAATGAAAGCGAGCCGAGCAGACCACGTCGGCCGGACCAAGGACAGTTTGCCGGTAGCTCATCCCCAAACCGTCTACCGAAAGCACCTCCGCCAAACCGGCGTTGAGCCGGTAGACTCGGGCCGTCCGAAGAACCTCCGAGAGACTCGAACCGTGAGCCCCGGCATTCATCCTCACCGCTCCCCCCACCGTGGCGGGAATCGCCACCGCGAACTCCATCCCGGTGAGGCTTCGTTTGGCCGCCCAATTTGCCACTACCGGAAGGGGCAGCCCGCCTCCGGCCTCCACCTCCGACCGGCCGCTCTCCCTGATCCACTCAAACCCTCTCCCGATGCGAATAACCACTCCAGGGAATCCTCCATCTGCAATAAGCACGTTGGTCCCCCGCCCCAGCACCAAAGTCTCGATACCAAGGCCGGATATCACGGTGCCCATGCGCTCCAGGTCGGCATCGTCCTCCGGCTCGACAAGGATCGCCGCCGGGCCCCCCACCCGAAACGATGTGTAGCGAGCAAGCCGCTGGTTGACGGACACCTTTCCCCTCATCGCCGTTGCAAGCTCTGTGGCCGCGCGCTCGATGGCCCCGCTGGCTGCATTCCGAGGATCCGGGCTGGAGGACATCATCCCCGGGCCGGAACCTCCCCGGAGAGTCGGTCGTAAAGCGTGGTTATGTCACCGGCCCCGAGACTAAGAACGAGATCTTCGGGCCTCAGCACGTCTTGCAGGTAACGAGCGGCATCGTTCAACCGCGGCAGATAAGCCACGGGCCGCCCAGGCGCCGATTCGCACACTGAGTCGACGATCAACTTCCCCGTCACTCCTGGAACCGGTTGCTCACGTGCTCCGTACACGTCGGTCACCACTATCAGGTCGGCCATGGCCAGGGCCGTACCAAACTCCCTCCACAGCGACTGCGTCCTGCTGTACAGGTGAGGCTGGAAGACAGCCACCACCCTTTTCCAGGGCCCAAAGCGGGCAGCAGAAAGCGTGGCCTCGATCTCGGCTGGATGGTGTGCATAATCATCCACCAGGTCGGCGCCCCGAAACCTGCCCCGATACTCGAAGCGCCGGCTTGCACCCCTGAACTGTCCGAGCCCCTCAACTATCTCTTGCAGGTCTATGCCGAGCTCCACGCAAGCGGCAGTGGCCCCCAAGGCGTTCAGGATGTTGTGGCGACCTGCAACGGGAAGCCTCACCCTCGCCACCACCTCGCCCCTCACTATCAGGTCGAAGGTGGAACCCTCGGCGTCCGCCTCAATCAGCTCCCCACGAAACTGAGCGTGGGGATCGAAACCATAGGTAACCGGGTTGAGGCTCTCTGCTACCGCCATCGCGTGTGCGTCGTCTGCGCACACCACACTCCCGGACGCCGACCGGCTCATGAAAAGACGGAAAGCATCGTTCAATGCCTCCCAGCTGCCGTAGTGCTCCAGGTGGTCCCTGTCGATGTTCGTCACCAAGGCGGTGGAGGGCTCGAGCCACAGAAAGGAGCGGTAGGCCTCATCGGCCTCCACGATGGCCACGTCACCGTTTCCGAGACGGCCTCCCGGCCCCAGGCCGGTAAGGTCCGCACCCAATAGATAGGTCGGGTCGAGGCCCGCGTGCAGCGCCACCGTCGCCACCATGCCGGAAGTCGTTGTCTTTCCATGGGTTCCGCTGACGGCCACCGTGCGCAAGCCCTCCACAATCGAGGCGAGAGCCTGGCCCCTCAACATGATGGGTATGCCCTGCGCCCTGGCCAGCTCGAGCTCTGGGTTCTCCGGGCCGACCGCTGCCGATGCGATCACCACATCGGCCCCCTCCGCCTGGTGAGCGCGATGTCCGACGTCGGCCCTTACCCCCAGTGACCGTAAGGCTGAGAGTGCCGCCGACTCTCTGAGGTCCGACCCACTCACCACGACGCCGCCCTGCAGAAGGACATGGGCGATTGCGCTCATACCGGCTCCCCCCATTCCAACCAGGTGCACCCGGCGCCACTTGCCTTTGAGGTCTATCAAGGACTCGCCGCTCCCATCACCAGGTCGGCCAGCCGGTCCGCGGCATCGAGGCGAGCCATGCTTCCGATCGCCTTGCCCATTGCCTCCAACTCAAGCCGGTCGAAGAGCAGCTCCTTGACCTCCGAGGCGACCCTGGCCGGGGTCAAGTCCGCATTCAAGATCATGCGTCCGCCGCCCGCAGCTACCACGGCCTCGGCATTGTGACGCTGATCGTTGTCCAGTGAGAACGGAAGAGGGACCAACAGAGCCGGGAGCCCCACGGCAGCCAGCTCCGCAATCGTTGATGCTCCGGCACGGCACAGCGCCAGGTCGGCGCATGAGTACGCGAGATCCATTCTGTCGGTGTAGCCGACGACCCTGTAGGTGAAATCAGAGCCCAGCTCCAGCTTCAGCTTGCCGACCGCCGCGGTGGTTGCCTCCAGCTTTTCTGTTCCGCATAAGTGCAGAACTTGCATGCCCGAAGCTCGAAGCTCACTCGCCGCCTCGATTACGGCCTCATTGATGCTCTGCGCCCCCTGGCTGCCTCCGAATACCAGCAGGGTGGGCTCGTCGGGGCCAAGCTCAAAAAAATGGGTCGCTTGATCTCGGAGGGCAGACCGGTCCAGTCCGGCAATCTCGGCCCTGACGGGATTTCCCACCACAACGGCGCTCTCACCGAAGAACGTCTCACTTCCGGGGAAGCTTACGCCGACTGCCACCGCGAAACGCTTGGCCACGCGGTTGGCCAAGCCAGGGATCGAATTCTGCTCGTGCAGAACCAAGGGCACTGCCGAGAGCCGTGCTGCAAAGGCAGCCGGGAGGCTGACGTACCCTCCCGTTCCAAGGATGACGGTGGGTCGAAACTGGCTCACGATGCCCAGGCACCTCATGGTGGCCCTGAGCAGCTTGGCCACGGCCCTCGCATTCCGCACGGTAAGTGTTCCCCGGTCCCTGCCTATAACGTCGACCTCGGTGAAGGCGAATCCGGCTTGTGGAACGATCCGCGACTCCGGACCCCGTGCGGTTCCCACGAAGAGCACCTCCGCCCCACGAGACCTCAGCACGTCCGCAACCGCCAGGCCGGGAGAGACATGGCCGGTGGTTCCTCCCCCCGCGATCATCACTCTCAGCAATTGCTGCCCCGCACAAGGGTCATCGGGATGGTGAGCAAGCAACCGGCACTTCAGGCACGGCTTCTCCTGCCGATTGAGATCAGTATTCCGATGGCGGCCATCGTGACCACCAGCGATGAGCTACCGAACGAGATCAGGGGAAGCGGGACTCCGGTAATGGGAAGCAGGCCTGAAACAGCCGCCATGTTGGTTAACGCCTGAAGACCTATCCACGCGGTTATGCCTCCGGCAACCAGGAAACCAAAACGGTCGGGAGCCTTCTTGGCTATCCGGGTCCCGAGATACAGGAGAAAGACGAACAGCACCAAGACCGTCAACGTACCGGCCAGGCCCAGCTCCTCTCCGATGATTGCGTAGATGAAGTCCGTGTGTACGCTGGGCACGTAGGACCACTTCTGCCTGCTAGCGCCCAAGCCCACTCCGAACAACCCTCCGCTGCCAAGAGCGATCTGTCCCTGTATGACGTGGTAACCCGTGTTCAGTGGGTCGGCCCAAGGATTAAGGAATGACATGATCCTGTCTCTGCGGTAGGACTGGCTCATCGCAAGCGACATCACCAGCAGGAGGCCCACCAGACAGAGCAGCCCAACATGCCTCAGACGAGCCCCGGACAGGAACAGCACCGCGGCGACGCTGGCGGCGCACATTATCGTCGTGCCCAGGTCGGGCTGAGCGATGATCAAAAAGGCCACCAGGCTGGTTGCGGGCAAAAGGGGCACCGCGACTTGCCTGGGATCCAGGATATGGCGGCCCTTTCCCTCTAGGACATGGGCGGCAAAGATGATCAGGGCTATCTTGGCAATCTCCGAGGGCTGCACGCTGAGTGGACCCATCAGCAACCAGCGGCTCGCTCCACCTCGTATCGTCCCGACGCCAGGCACCAGAACGGCGGCGAGCAGGACGATGGTGACTCCAAGCAGTGGCCTGGCTACCCCCCGGAGCTTGTGATAGTCGGTTCGCGCCATCACAATCATGGCCACGACACCCACCACCACCCCAAATATCTGCCGGTAGAAATAGGCGAACGATGAGCCGTACTGCTTGTAGGACTGAATTGAGGAGGCCGAGAGCACCATTACGAGACCTATGGAGACCATCAAAAGACAGGTCAGCAGCAGTAGCAGCTGAGGTCGCTCCGTCCAACGGGGTCTCACACGGGATCGAGTCACGTCCGTTGCCTTGGTCAGCACAGAGACTTGACCGCCTCGGCGAATCTCCGTCCGCGCTCGGCGTAATCCGAATACTGGTCCAGGCTCGAGCAGGCGGGGGATAGAAGGACCGTGTCGCCTGCCTGTGCCATGCCGGCAGCCATGGTGACCGCGTCCTCGACGATCGGGGCATGCTGGCACGGGACTCCGTGGAAGAGCTCCTTGAGCTGAGCCGCCGCCTCGCCGGTCACCACCACCCCGCGTAGGGCTGCCCGAACCCCGGCCAGAGGCGACAGGTCCAGACCCTTTGCTCTGCCCCCGGCGATCAGGATCACGCGGTCCAAACCCTCCATGGCTTTCAACGTGGCGTGGGGGTTGGTTGCCTTGGAGTCATCGATGTATCTCACGCCATTGATCTCCGCCACCAGGCTGGTCCGGTGAGGCAAGCTCTCGAACCTGCTGACCGTCCCAGCGATCGACGCTGGGTCGGCTCCGCACTCCAGGGCCGCCAGGCATGCCGCCTGGACATTTTCGATGTTGTGAAGTCCCTGAAGGCGGATATCCTCCAGTTTCATAAGCTCGAGCTCGCCGGAGCTTGATTGGACGACAAGCCGGCCTTCGCGGACTCCCGCCACCTTCTCGGCCGCGCGCCCGGCACTTTGCTGGAGGCGCTCCCCCAGCTCTTCGGGAGCACTCAGTCCGAAACCGGCGATGCGGGCAGCCGACCTGGCCGCAATCTGGAGGCACCCCGGATCGTCCACCGCAACTACCAGCAGCTGATCATGTGACTGGTTCTCGGTGATCCTGGCTTTGGCGCTCAGGTAATCCTGATATCCGTCGTGCCAGTCATAGTGGTCCTCTGCAACGTTGAGGACGACTGCCACCTCCGGCCTAAAGCTGTCGATGAAGGCAAGCTGGAAGCTCGATACCTCCACCACCAGGCGCTGGCCCGGTTGCGCCGACCTGGCAGCCCTGACCAGCGGGAAACCGATGTTGCCCGCCGCCAGCGCCGGGAGCCCGGCATCGTTCAGAATCGCCTCCAACAGTGTGGCGGTGGTGGTTTTGCCGTTGGTGCCCGTCACGGCCAGGATGGGCCCGGTGGCGAACCGCGATCCCAGCTCGATCTCGCTCCAGACGCCTCGTCCCACAGCTGAAGCCCGCGCCAAGAGCGGGTTGGCGGGAGGGACACCGGGGCTCGGGATGATCAGGTCCGCCCAGTCGACTAGATCGGGGTCCGGCTCTCCGAACATGACCTCCACCCCGGCGCGGCGCATGGAGTCTGCGGTACGGAGGTGCTCCTCGGTGACGTTCGCCTCAGCAACGCGGACCTGAACGCCGAGCTCCAGAAGAGCCTCGACAGCTGCGGCACCCGTCACCCTGCCCAAGCCCACGATGAGCACCCGGCCCACCGAGGGATCGAGAACTGTGCTCACCCGGTGCCCCCGGCCGTGATGAACTCTCCGTAAAAAAGTCCGAGGCCAAAGGCGATCGCCAGGGCGCCGATGATCCAGAACCTGACGATGACGGTGAACTCGGGCCAACCCAGCAGCTCGAAGTGGTGGTGGATCGGCGCCATCAGAAACAGACGCCGGCCAAAGATGCGGTACGAGACCACTTGCAGCACCACCGAGGACAGCTCGACTACGTAAAGACCCCCCAGCACTATCAGCAGAAGCTGGGTGTTGGTCAGGATGGCGAGGGCACCCATCGCTCCCCCCAGGGCGAGGGACCCCGTGTCCCCCATGAAGATCTTGGCCGGCGCGGCATTCCACCACAGGAAGCCTGCCGAGGCGCCGAGCATGCTGGCAGAGACAACCGCCAGATCCAGGGAGTGGCGGGCCGGGTAGCATCCCAGGGCCTGGGCAGTACCGCAAGCATGCCTGAACTGCCAGAAGGTGATGATCACATAGGCGCCCATGACCATGGCACCGGAGCCGCAGGCCAGCCCGTCCAGCCCATCCGCCAGGTTCACGCCGTTCGAGGCCGACGCAATAATAAGGAAGATCCACAGTACGAAGAGGACCCCGAGCGCCACGCCCAAAGGGCGAATGAACGAGATTTCCTGCCGCGCTTGGGTGGGCCCCAGCGTGAAGGCGAACGCCACCGCGATCACCAGCTGACCAAGGATCTTCGCCGTCTTGTTGAGGCCCAGCGAGCGCCGCTTGGATACCTTCAGGTAGTCGTCGACGAAGCCGAGCAGTCCCATGGCAAAGATCGTCCCCATCGCCAGGAGGCCGCTGGCGGAGAACCTTGCACCACCGGTCGCCCCCAGGTGCGAGATGAGGTACCCGACCGCCGCGCCCGCCAGTATGACCAGGCCCCCCATCGTCGGAGTGCCCCGCTTGACGAAGTGGGCCTGAGGGCCATCCTCCCTTATATATTGGCCGTACTTCTTTCGCCGCAGGACCCTGATGGCGACCGGCGTACCCGTTAGCACCAGCAGGAAGGAAACGCTGGCGGCCAGCATGATGTATATCAACCGCCTGCCACCCGCTCCTTGACCCGCTCCACCAGCTCCTCGAGCGCCGCCACCCTCGAGCCCTTGACCAATAGAACATCTCCTGACCGCAGGTCGCCGGCAGCCTCAACCGCGGCGGAGGCCTCGGAGACCAGGACAACGTCGTCCATCCCGGCCTCCCGCGCACCGACGACAATCGGTTCTGCACGCCTTCCCACCACGACAAGCCTCGATGCCAGGGATGCAGCCAGCGCACCAATCCGCCGGTGCTCGGCCACCTCGATCTCCCCCAGCTCGGCCATATAACCGAGCACAGCCACCAACTTCCCCTGCCCGCTGGCCATGGCGGCGCAGGTATATAGAGCGGAGGCAACCGAGGTGGGGTTGGCGTTGTAGGCGTCGTTTACGAGCACCACCCCATCCACAACCTGCACCTGCATCCGCCATGGCGAGAGGACTGCAGCCTCGAGGCCCACCCGGCAATCCTCCAGGGAAAGGCCCAACGCCAGAGCCCCGGCCGAGGCCGCCAGCGCGTTCGATACCTGGTGCCCGCCACTTACCGGCAGGCTGACCCAGACGGTGTCCCGTCCCCGGACCATGCGGAACGTCGCTCTTCCCAGCTGGTCTGCCCTGGCGTTCTGGGCCCACAGCCAGGCTTTGTTGGCCAGTCCGAAGGTGAGGATATCCGCCTCCGACCGGGAGGCCATGCCCATGACCAAGGGGTCGTCGGCATTTAGGATCGCAGCCCCGCCTTCCGGAAGGGACCGGATCAGCTCGCCCTTGGCTTCCGCTATTGCGTCTCGGGAGCCGAACTGTTCGTAATGCGTGACCCCGACGTTGGTCACGATTCCGATCTGCGGCCGTGCCAGCTCGCACAACGCCTTGATCTGGCCCAAGCCGCGGGCTCCCATCTCGCAAATAGCGACTCTGGTTCCTACCTTGGTAGCCAGCAGGGTGAGCGGTACCCCGAGCTCATTGTTGAACGACCTCTGGGACGCCACCGTCGGCATCGCCCGCGACACAATCGATGCCATAAAGTCCTTTACTCCTGTCTTCCCCGTTGAGCCCGTGATGCCCACGACCACCGGGTCGAGCACGTCCCTTACCCAGCCGGCGAGCGCCACGAGGGCTCTCAAAGGATCCTTGGTCACCAGCTGCGCTCCGCCGAGGTCCGGAATCCTGTGCCGCACCACCGCCGCCGCGGCCCCCCTTCTCAGCGCATCGCCCGCGAAGTCGTGGCCATCGAGCCACTCCCCTTGCAAGGCGAAGAACAAGTCGCCCGCCCGCACGAGGCGAGAGTCGACTACGGCACCCCGGGCGCGCTTTGATCCCTCCGCATCCACCAGGACTGAGCCGGTGATCCGGGCAATCTCGGACAAGGTCAGGTTCAAAGCAGATTCCTCAACGCTTCCGCCGCTACCACCCGATCTTCGAACGGGACCACCCGGTCGGCAAACTCCTGGCCTTTCTCATGGCCCTTGCCGGCAATTACCACCACATCCCCTCTCCGAGCTTTGGTGATTGCAGCCTCAATCGCCTCCGCGCGGTCCACGACTATCGAGTAACCATCAGGTGGAGGAGCCTTCTTAAGCCCCGCCTCGATGTCCGCCAGGATCGCCGCCGGACTCTCTTTCCTGGGATTGTCCGAGGTGGCGACCACCAGGTCTGCATATTTCGAGGCGATCTCACCCATCACAGGCCTCTTGGCGCGGTCTCTATCTCCGCCGCACCCGAAAACGACGATCAACTTCCCTTCGGTGAGCTGCCGGGCGGCCCGGAGCACGTTTCCGAGGCTGTCGGGGGTATGAGCGTAATCGACAAGAACCGCAAAGTCCTGGCCCTCGTCCACAGGCTCAAAGCGCCCTGGGACGTACGCCAGCGCGCCGATCCCTTCAGCTGCAACCTCTGGAGCTATCCCGGCGAGGTGCGCCGCGCCTACGGCGGCAAGGGAGTTAGAGACATTGAATGTGCCGGGAAGGCGGCACATCACCTTCACGTCGATCCCCATCCCGGAGGCTCGAAACGTCGACCCATCCCGCCCCATGACCACGTCGGTGCCAATAAGGCTGGCGGGGGGCCCAGCCCCATAGGTCAGGATGGCTGGACGTTCGGTGGACCCTTCCCGGCTGCCGGTCAGCTCGGAGTGCAACCGACGTCCGTACGGGTCGTCGAGGTTGATCACCGATCCTTCCAGGCCGGGCCACTGGAACAGCTGCTTCTTGGCCAGGTAATAGCGCTCCATGGTGCCGTGGTGATCGAGATGGTCATGCGTCAGGTTGGTAAAGACTGCGACCGCAAGGTGCAGACCTTCGGTTCTGCCTCGCTCTATTCCGATGGAGGTAACCTCCAACGCGCACCTGGATACGCCCTCGTTAGACATCCGGCGAAGCAGCCTCTGAAGGTCGATGGCCTCCGGGGTGGTTCTGCCCGCGGCCAGAACCTGGCCGGCGACTCGCGTCTCCACTGTTCCTACCAGTCCCGCCTTCTCACCGTTAGCCCTGAAGATCGACTCCAGCATGAATGCAATCGTGGTCTTGCCGTTTGTGCCCGTGATGCCTACGACCTGCACCTCTTGGCTCGGCTCTTTGAAGAAAGGCGAGGCGAGCCGGTTCATTGCAGCTCGCGAGTCCGGGACCACAAGCTCCGGTACCCCAAGGCCCAGCGGGCGCTCACATACCAGCGCCACGGCGCCTCCCTCGACGGCCTGCACGGCCCAGTCGTGCCCGTCCTGGGCACCCCCTCTTATGCAGAAGAAGAGGCACCCTGGCGTTACCAGCCTCGAGTCGTAAGCCAGATCTGAAATAGGTGTAGAGCTCGCCCCCTGAGGGATGCTCACACCGAGCAATCTGGCCACCCATCCGACGTTCATGCCCGCAGCATCGCGCTTCGCTCGGGTATCAAGCGGCCTATGGATTGACCCGTGCAACCAAGGAGATTCCCTGAGGATCGGTCACCGGACCGGGGCTCACGCCGAGCCGCCGCAGGGAGAACTGCATGACCTCCCTGAAGGTGACGGCGGCGGTGCTCCCTGCATACATGGGGTCGGGATCGTCCAGGACGACACCGACGACAAGCTGCGGGTCTTCTGCCGGCGCAAATCCAACAAACGAGGAGACATACCCGGCATATCCGGGAACGCCTTGCCGCGGCTTCTGAGCGGTCCCGGTCTTTCCAGCCACCCGATAGCCGGGGATGGCGGCGGCACGGCCGGTGCCGTCCTCGCTCTCGATGACCCCTAAAAGAATGTCCGTTAGCTCCTTGGCCGTGCTCGAACTGATGACCCTGCGCGTCCTTGGCGGCTCCGGACGGTGCCTTCGTCCGGAAGCGTCGATGGTGCCGAGTATCAGGTTCGGCTGGACCTCGACCCCATCGTTGGCCACGGTGGCGTATGCCTTCATCAAATGAAGTGGGGTGACTGCAACCCCCTGGCCAATGGATATCGTACCCAGCGAGGTTGCCCACCACTTCTCAGGCTTGGGCAATATCCCGATCGACTGTCCAGGGAAGTCCAGACCAGTACGGCTCCCATAGCCGAACCGGGACAGGTACTCGTACAGCCGCTGCTTTCCCAGCCGCTCTGCCACTCTTATGGTTCCTATGTTGCTCGAGCGCTCCATGACCTGGGTGAAGGATAGGGTCTGCCTGGGATGAGGATGAGAGTCCCTGAAGACCTTGGAGCCGATTCTCATGTGGTCGGGCAGGCTCATCAGGTCGCTGGGCGCAATCACACCCACCTCCAGAGCAGCTGCGGCGGTGATCAGCTTGTTGACCGAGCCGAACTCATAGACGTCGACCGCGCCGCGATTCCTCCGCGAGGAAGCAGTGCTGCTCTTGAGATTATTGGGGTCGAATGTAGGAGAGTTGGCCATTGCCAGTATGGCGCCGGTCTTCGGGTTCATGACTATTACGGTGCCGCCCTGTGCACCCCAAGCCTTTCTCGCCCTGTCGAGAGCGGCCTCTGCTTCGAATTGGATCTGCTTGTCGAGGGTCAGCACCACGTCGTCGCCCTGCACGGGACGCTTCAGGAACGATTTTCCTGAAGGAATCCGCGTTCCGGAAGGGTCCCTCTCCGTGAGCATCTTCCCAGGCGTGCCCCTGAGAAGCTCGTCGTATCGGACCTCCAAGCCTCCCAGGCCACGGTTGTCATTACCCACGAATCCGATGACCTGAGACGCCAGGCGTCCGGCGGGGTAAAAGCGTTTGGACTCGGCGATCAGCTCCACACCGGGAATCCCCACCTCCTTGACCCGCTGGGCGATGGCCGGATCTATCCTCCTGGCCAGATAGACGAACCCCGAGTCGGCGGACAGCCTCGACTCTAGCTTGGCTGGATCTGTCTTCAGGATCGGTGCCAGGGCGGCCGCTGCTTCTCCCGGGTTGGGAATCGACCGGGGGTTCGCATACACCGTGCGCATGTCCATTGAGATGGCAAGCTCGGTTCCGTCCTGAGCCATGATGGAGCCTCGCTGAGGGGCGAGCACGATCGTACGCTCTCTTTGCTCGGCCGCCAGCTCGTCGAAATGCTCCGAAGCGACTATCTGAAGCCAGAAAAGCCGGCCCGCCACCGTTGTGGATCCAGCAATGAGGGCCCCGAGCAGCCACAGGATCCTGGCCGAGGATCTAAACCGAGTGGGCATCAGCGCTTAGATCCGGCCGGGATTATGGACCGCCCGAGCGCGGTGACGCGGCTCCTTCGGTGGCAACGCTCACTCCGTCGCCCACCTGCCCGCCGGCAATCACTGCTGGGCCGAGGATGTACTCCTGTTTGCCGGGCGCCTCGAGACCGAGCTCCGCAGCCGTCTTGGCGATCCGTTCCGGAGACTCTGCCTTCGCCACCTCGAACCTCAGCTGCCGGTACCTCGTTTCCTGCTCCGCCACGCGGCCCTGGAGATCTGATAGGCGAAACGAGCTCTGTGCAAGGAAGATGTTCACCAGCACCAGGCCAAAGATCACCGACCCTGCCAGGAGTACCCCGCCGGCCACCAGGGCCGCGGCACTCAACCGGTGTGTTCGATTCCGCTTGATCGGCCCCGTTGCGCCGGCATGTGGTCCGGTGGGAACGAGCCTGAGACGCGCAACATGTCCCGATCGTCCCCGAGCCGGCCGCGTCTTGGCCGGCCGGGACCCGGCTCTTCCGATCCGCCCAGGCTCCGGAACGGAGCGGCGCCGGACGGGGGCCGGCTGAGGAACGGCGGACATCACGCGACCTCGGGAAGCTTCTCCGCCACGCGCATCCTCGCACTGTCAGCTCGGCGGTTTCTGGCGATCTCTTCCTCGCCCGGCCTGACCGGCTTGCGAGTCAGGACCTTTAGCTTCGGCTTTCTCCCGCAAACACAGACTGCAATGTCGGGCGGACATATACAACCCTCGGCGTGGCTACGGAACGTCTGTTTCACCACCCGGTCTTCGAGGGAGTGGTAGCTGATCACACCCACGCGGCCACCCGCTCTCAGGAGGCTCACCGCAAGTGGAAGTGAGCGCTCCAGAGCCTCAATCTCCTGGTTGGTCTCAATTCTGAGAGCCTGAAAGGTCCGTCTTGCGGGGTGAGGGCCCGTCCTTCGGGTCGCGGCGGGAATTGCCTCTTTAATAACCTCGGCCAAGTCTCCGGCGTCGGAGAAAGGCCGCCTGGCTCTGCGTGCCACAATGGCCCGGGCAATTCGCCTCGCATATCGCTCTTCCCCGAAGCGCGAGATGACTTCTGCAAGCTTGCTCTCGGTGTAGGTGCTCACTATGTCAGCCGCTGAGGGAGCCGCACCCGCGTCCATACGCATATCCAGAGCAAAGCCATTGCGATACCCAAACCCCCGGCCGGGCCGGTCCAGTTGAATGGAACTGACCCCAAGGTCATAGAGAATCGCTCCAACCTCCTCATACCCTTCTTCCTCCGCAATCCTCCGGATGTCGGCGAAGTTGCCGTGCCACAGCTTCACCCGGTCACCGAAACCTTCGAGACGTTTTCCGGCAACGTCGAGGGCCTGTTGGTCCCTGTCGATGCCTAGCACCACCAGCTCCGGCAGTTCCTTCAGGAAGGCCTCGGCATGGCCACCGGCACCCACCGTGCAGTCAACCAGTGGCCCCCTCCCGCCCAGGGCCGGACTGAGCCAGGCCACCGCTGCTTCCGCTAGAACCGGAATGTGTTGGGCTTCTGCCCCGCTCTCCACTTCCTTACTTGATTGCTCCAACGAAGAACAGCGCCAACCCGAGATAGCCTCCGAGCGTCAAAGCTGCGACCGTGAGGAGCAAAAATGTCTCGGAAACCTCCTTCAACAAACTGCGGGTTTGCGGAAATCCATCCATGCAAATTCCTCCGTCCTAAACGCTGCTGTTAATCAAGCTGCTCAGCTATGGCCTCGAAGTCACTCTCGACTGCTTCCCTGTACTGGGCCCAGGCGCCCCGATCCCATATCTCCGCACGGTCCGACACTCCAATCATCACCACCTCTTTGTCGAGGGCGGCGTACTTACGGAGGGTGGGCGGAACCGACATCCTTCCCGACTTGTCTACCGGCTCTTCGGAAGCCGACGAGAAGAACAGCCGGCTGTAATCACGGGACGCCTTGTGGTTGGGCGACAGCTGCTCCAACTGCGCCGCCCGGTCCTCAAAGCGACCCTTGGTCATCACCAGCAAGCACCGCTCCAAGCCGGCAGTCACCACCACCTCTGGGGCCAGCTCCTCCCGCCACTTGGCCGGGAGGAAAAGTCGCCCTTTGGCGTCCAGAGTGTGCTCGAACGTCCCTAGAAGCACCCGTGCGCTCTACTTTCAACACTTCAATTCCTGATCAAAGGAGCGGGACGGCCATACGCTAACTCAGCCGAAACCCGCTCCGGAGGCCACCTGGCCTCCACTTCGCACCACCATACGCCACTCTGATTCACAGAGTCAACGTTTTCGGAGAGCCTCAAGCAAACTACAGACGTGTAATTCACTAGCCAAGCGAGGACGGATTACTGAGGCATTTAAATAAGGAAGTGCGACCGGACATAAGGTCCATGCCTTTGCCTTAATTGGTCTGCTGGGCCGGTGCGAGCGGTGTTGAGTGTTCTTGGCGGAGGTGGATCAGCCAGCGGGGCTGGCGGCCAACCTTGCCTCGGAAACCGCTCCGTTCTCCGAGATCCTGAGATACGGCTCCCACGTAGGGTGCAGCTTGCCCACCGCCGCGATTAGAAAGAGGCTGTCCTTCGGTGCATGGGGTGGCCGTCTGAGAGACATTCCTACTTCCGCAGGAAGCCGATTCTCCTTGCGAGCGTTGCACGGCCGGCAGGAGGCCACCACGTTGTCCCACGTGTGGGTGCCTCCCCTGGACCTTGGCTGGATGTGGTCGACGTTCTCAGCAGCCGAACCACAGTACTGGCACTTGAACTCATCCCTCACAAAGACCGCCCGTCGGCTGAGGGATGCCCGCGCCCGGTAGGGCACCTTGACGTAGTAGCGCAGCCGCACGACCGACGGCACTGCGACGGTCATCCGCTCCGAGTGGAAGAACTCGTCCTCCGCGGCCTGCTCGACGACGGCCTTGGACTTGAGGACGAGCACCACCGCCCTCCTCAC
The DNA here is from genome assembly GCA_036258795.1 of Actinomycetota bacterium. Lineage (GTDB taxonomy): Bacteria > Actinomycetota > CADDZG01 > JAHWKV01 > JAHWKV01 > DATACZ01. The sequence continues at coordinate 26,937 of DATACZ010000134.1, read as the reverse complement.
CGAAACCACGCACAGCGGCTCGTAGGAGGCGTTCAGGACGAGTGCTCTCCCCAAGCTATATCTCCTTAGAGTTCCAATCGTCAGCATGCTTGCCTATAAGGCGGCACATGACTCTCGAATCAGTGCGACAAAGTATAAGTCGCACGGAAAAGGAAACGCTGCGGGGGGTGCTCTCGCGCTTACCGGCTAGATCGGGCCTGCTCCTCCATCACGGCACCCTCAGCCTCCTTCAGCGTTTGGATGAACTGCTCCCGGTCTCGGAGGAACTCGGCGACGCCCTGGTCAAGGTTTCTTGTGATCTCATCGATTGCGACAAAGAACGCGATTTGGCCATGCCGGAGGGCATCGAGGATCTCCCCATCATCCCGGGCGACCCGGAAGATGCTCTGCCCATCCGTGATGAGCTTGACTTCGGCGAGATGCTGCTCGAGGCCGGCCTTCTTCCGGAGATAGTCGTAGGCTCGCCTGACTCTTTGCAGGGACATTCCTCCGTCCAGCAAAGCCTTGATGACCTTGAGGGCCACGAGGTCCCTAAACGAGTACAGCCTGCGAACACCGGGCCGGCCTCCGGTCCTTTGAACGCTCGGACGGAGGAGGCCGATTTGGTCCCAATACCTCAGCTGATGGCTGGTGCAACCCGTAAATCGACATGCCTGAAGTACAGTAAACCCCTCCAAAAGCGGCCCCTTCCGAAGTTGAAGTTCGTTGATATGGAACGATCTTTAGAGTCGTGTTGAACGGCCTAGCTGTTCTAACAGGCCCTCGCAAACGTACGCAAGGCGTGGCCGGAGTCTTTTTGGGCCCTCTCGAAAATACTTTCCCGCTCTACCTCGGAGGGCCCTGAAAGCCTGTTTTGAGAGGAAATTCGTGTGAACCAAGGGGCTGTTTTTAGCCCGCGATCAAGCCTCGCAGCCAAGGGAACAAAGCTGTAATGATGGAGGAAGCGTAAACCTCAACCAATGGTTAAAGGTTCCGGCCATACACGCGGCTGGAGCCCCGTGCCGCCAAAGACTAGGCTGCGGCTACTCCGCTAAGCCCCCGAGCCGCCGCGTGGGCCCATCTCCCTCAGCTTGGTCCTTATCCGGGTCAGGGCCGTGGCCAGGGGTGCCTGGGCCTTGAGGAGCTTCAGCTGCTCTGACCCGATCTTGCGCACGTTGTCGTAGGTGTAAATCGCAGCGGCAAGCATCAAAAGGAATGCCGCGATTCCGATCGGGAGAGCGGGCCTGAAGAAGAAGACGACCAGGACGATGAAGCCGGCAAGGAAAGCGGCGACCCCGCGGCGAATGTTGCGAACGAGATGTCCCTGAAGTGTGGTGGACGAGACTCCTCGGGCAAAGTCGGGATCCTGCTCGTAGAGCTGGTTCTCGATTTCCTGGAGTATCTGTTGCTCTCGGTCCGACAGAGGCATCCAGCCGTCCTCTCGCCTGGAAAATCGGTGAGCGGCCTGCAAACCCCGCCCCCTAAATTATAAGTCAAGGGCTTTGAAGTAAGGCACCGAAGCCGACGGCGTCGTCGCCAAATCGGCGGCGGACCTCGTCCAGAACCCGATCTGCTGCTGCCCACTCTGGGCACTTTCCAAACGTCAATTGTTCACTGGCCGGCCATTGAGAAAGGCTGGACACGGAAACCCCAAGGAGCCTGGAGCTTCTTGCCATGCCCCCTGGCCTTCAGGAATTCGTCGAGCAGCTCCCGTGCCACTGCATCGATGCTGGTGCCTCCATCGATCTCATGCGTCAGCGTCCTGCAACGAGTAAACGTGGAGAAGTTAGCCAGACGTACCTTCAAGGTTGTCGTTTTTCCGCTGATGCCCTGCGCCCTCAGGCGTGCCGATACCCGGTCGGAGAGCTTCAGCAGGGCCCTCAGAATCTGGGTTGGTTCGACCAGGTCGTACTCGAAGGTCTCCGCTGCTCCCACCGACTTGGCCGGCAGATCGGGTACGACGGGCCGCTCGTCTCGTCCGGCGGCCAGGTCGGCGATGTGAGAGCCCAAGCAGGCGCCGAGCATCCGCTCCAGGGCGGACTTGGAGACCGCCGCCACATGTCCGATTGTGGCTAGCCCCAGGCGGTTCAGTATTGCCTGGGTCTCAACTCCTACGCCCCAAAGGTCTCCAACCGGGAGAGGACGGAGGGTTCGACACTCGTGCTTTCCACCACCAAGACACCGTCCGGTTTGGCATGCTTGGAGGCCACCTTCGCCAGGAATTTGTTTGGAGCCACACCAACCGACACGACCAGCCCGGTCTGTCTCAATATTCGATGCCTCAACGCTTCCGCCACCGTGGGCGGATCGGGCCACATGCGGTGGGCGCTACCGATGTCGAGGAACGCTTCGTCCAACGACAGAGGCTCGACCAGGACCGCGAAGGACCCAAAGATGTCCCTGACCTCCTTTGATTTGGCCAAGTAGGCATCGAATCTCGGCTGGACGAAGATCCCCTGAGGACACAGCCGGCGCGCTTTGGAAGTAGGCATTGCCGAGCGGACTCCGAATGCCCTTGCCTCGTACGATGCGGAGGTCACCACTCCCCTGGACGACGTGCCGCCGACGATGACTGGGGCACCCTTGAGGCTGGGGTTGAGCAGGATCTCAACAGAGGCGTAGAAGGCATCTAGGTCGGCGTGCAGGATCGGGTTTGTCCACCGAACAGTGGTGGCCCGCGTCATGTACCGGTCCGCCGCTCCAGATCTGGAATCCCGGCGGACGGGACACGCACGGCCTTTTTAAGGAGGTGGGGCGAGCGCCCGAAGGAGCGCACGGAGATTTACTGACCCCGGACGCTCGTCAGTCCCACACCCTTGCAAGGCGCCGGCAAGAGAGTTGGCCGCCCCTGCTCGGCCCTGCCCCGGCCTGGCGAGCCGCTCATAACCTCGTGGCCTTGAGAGAATGCTATTCTTGCCGACTCGAACATGTGTTCGCTCGCCATGAGACCGTACACCTGTTCGCAAACTCGTGTCAAGTGCTCGACGGCTGAATACCGCGCCATCAAGAACGATTTAGGATCACCCCATGGCCACAGAGAGGCAAGCTTTGCTACCCAAGGCCGAGATCGGCGTATTCGGGGGTTCGGGTTTCTACTCCTTTCTCGACGCACCTGAAGAGGTGGCGATCGAAACACCGTACGGCTCTACGTCGGACAGCGTCTCGGTCGGCGAGATCTCGGGGCGCCGGGTGGCCTTCATTCCTAGGCATGGACGAAGGCATCAGCTGCCTCCCCATGCCATCAACTACCGCGCCAATATGTGGACCTTCCGGGAGCTAGGTGTAACCCGGGTCCTGGCACCGTGCGCCGCCGGGTCCCTGCAACCCGATATCGGCCCCGGTGACTTCGTGGTATGCGATCAGGTCTTCGACCGGACCTGGGGACGCAGGGACACTTACTACGACGGGCCAGAAACCGTTCACGTTTCCATGGCCGACCCGTACTGTCCCGAATTGCGGTCGGTCGCCATCGAGGCAGCCGGGTTACTGGACATAAACGTTCACCCACAGGGCACCATGGTTGTCATCCAGGGCCCCCGCTTCTCTACCCGGGCTGAGAGCGCCTTTTACTCGACCCAGGGCTGGCACGTGATCGGAATGACTCAATATCCGGAGGTGGTTCTCGCCAGAGAGCTGGAGATGTGCTTCGTCAACATCTCCCTCGTCACTGACTACGACGCCGGGGTGACCGGACACCGACCCGTCTCGGTAGAGGCCGTGCTCGAGGTGTTCCGTGACAACACGGAGAAGCTGGGGAAGCTCTTACTCGAGATCATTCCTAGGATTCCCGAGCATAGGGCCTGCGTCTGCGGCGACGTGCTCCGGTCTTCCCGGATCTAAGAGAAGGAGAGTGTGTAACTCCCGCACAGAGGTACTATTCCCTTGAGACAGCCTTCGGGGGAATGAATGCACGAACCACTGGTAGAAGCCCTTCCAGGCATCCTAGGAGCAGCTTCGGCGATGGGTGGCCTGGGCGGCATGGCAGCAGCCATTGCGGGCTCACGCCTGAGAAGAAAAAAGCAGGATAGGCAGGAGCTGGAGCCCCCTCCGGCGGACCAGCCATCGGATGACGACCTAGCCCCGGTCAACACTCCTTAGTTCTATTGGGCGGGAGCGCCCGGTCTACTGCGAAACGTCGATAGTCCAGGGATCCGTCGCAATCACATCTATTAAATAGATTCCATCCTCAGGGACGGGGACCTGCTTTGAGCCGGAGTACCTCTTGACCTCATTGGCAAGCAGGGTCACCGGTGTTCCGTCGGCTTTCACGAGGTTCGGAGCAAAGATCCCATCTCCCTGATGCGTCATCCTGAAGTTGGCGTTCCCTGCCTTCAGCCTGAAGAACGACGTGGCCCCCTGTCCCTTGCCCTCGAACTTCTGAGGCAACGAGGCCGCCGAGCCCGGTATCGGCTGGTCGACCTCCACGGTCCATCTGCCGCTCGACCTGATGTCCATGGTGTAGTCGCCCGCCGGGAGCCCCACGGCCTTGGAGCCGTCGAACGGTCCCACGGTGTTTACGACCAACGAAGCAATCCGGTCTCCCTGCTTGACCAGGACCACAAAGTTCTGGCGCCCGGCGTGGGTGAGCCGAAAGATGGTCAGTCCGCCGGCGGCCTTGAAACTCGGCCGAGCGGTTCTCTCGGTACCCTCGAACGACTGCGTGTCGACCTCGCGCCTGGTCGGCTGCTCCTCCTCTTCTTTGCGAGCCTGAGTGTCCCCACGCTCGGGACCGGAAGCAGTATCCTCCCGCTCGGGACCGGCCTGAAATGCAACAATCGCGATTATGAAGAGCAGTGCCAAGGCTACCGCCCCTCCGATGCCCCACCAGACAAACTTCTTGATGTCGTCCATCTAGAAGAAGCCCAGTGCTGAGCGGGCAAACTCGCTCATCTTGTCCGGTCCCCATGGGGGCTGCATGGTCATCTCGGAGGTCACGCTTGTGATGCCCTCCACTCCGGCAACGGCCTCCATGATCTCACTTTCGATCTGAGCACCGGCGGGGCAACCCATCGACGTCAGGGTGAAGACAACCGTTGCGTGGCCGTCGTCGGACACGTCCACGTCGTAGACAAGACCAAGGTCGACGATGTTTATCCCGATCTCAGGGTCAGTGACGACTTTGAGTGCCTCAAGGACCTCTTCGGATGTGGGCATACACCATTGTATTCACCTTGCTGGCTATCGACGGTTCGGGCTCGAACCGCACCACTGTCCTTAAGCGCGAGGCAGGAGCAGGCCGGGATCCACTAGAGAAACAGTGCCGAAAGCCCGACGATGACATAGGCAGCAACCAGCTGGGCTCCCTCGAGCCAGTTGGAGCGACCGTCTAGAGCTATCAAGGCAACAATCGCCGACGACAGGCCGACCACCGCAATCTCGAACCCGGTGAAAAAGAAGTCCATCGGGTGTCCTACCAGCAGAGAGATGATCACCAGAAGCGGGGCGACAAACAAAGCGATTTGGGTGCTTGATCCGACGGCGATCTCGATGGCGGTGTCGACCTTGTTCTTCATCGCCAGAAACACCGCGCTCATGTGTTCGGCGGCGTTGCCTACGATCGGGACGAGGATGAGTCCGATGAAGAACTTCGAGATTCCCAGACTTTCGGAAGCGACCTCCAGCGACTCCACCAGGAGCTCGCTCCCGTAGGCCACCAGCGCGGTGGCCGTGGCCAAAAGCACCATGGCCCTGCGCTTCGACCACTTGGCTATCTCCGGCCCGTGTACTGCGATGGGCAGTTCCCGGTGCGTTACGAACGAAAAGACCAGTGACGAGATGTAGAGGGTGATCAGCACTATCGCCACCCCGGTCGAGACCGTCTCGTCCGGCACAAAGCCGGCCCGAGGAGATGCCTGATGATAAAGGGCCGGTATGAGCAGTCCGAACAAAGCCAGCACCAGCGAGGCGCTGTGCATGCCGGCAACCTTGGCGTTGAACTCCTGCTCCTTGAACCGCAGGCCGCCGAGCAGGAAGGCCAGGCCCAGAACCGCCAGGCAATTGCCGATTACCGACCCGGTGATGGAGGCCTTCACGACCTCCTGCTCTCCGCCGAAGATGAGCAGGGTGGCAATTACCAGCTCCGTTGCGTTGCCGAAGGTGGCGTTGAGGAGGCCTCCGAGCCTGGGCCCGGTATGTATGGCGAGCTCCTCGGTGGCGGTGCCGATAAGGCCTGCAAGTGGAATGATCGCCAGAACACTTGCGATGAATGTGAGAGTCTCGGCGCCGGCCAGATGAGCCACCAGCGAGACCACCACACCGGCCAAGCCGAGCCACAGCTTCTTCATGTCCAAAAGCTACCCAACCTGGATACTCTGCTCGAACGAGGCTCCAGCGGTTCTAGGCCGCGCCCCAAAGAGCCGCCTTGAGGCGCCGGGCAACCGAGGGGGGGTCGTCCGCCTCCGTAAGGGCGCGGACCACCACGATGCGGGTTGCCCCGGCTTTCACTACATCCCCCACGGTTTCGAGATCGATGCCTCCGATAGCGAAGAACGGAACGCTGGAGGATTCCTTGGCTACCTCGATCAACCCTAGACCCGTGCCGGCCCTTCCCGGTTTGGTCGGCGTCTCATGAATCGGCCCCACCGCGATGTAGTCGACGGGCTCGCTAGAGGCGGACTGCACCTCGGACCGAGCATGCGTCGAGAGCCCGATCAGGGCTCCAGCTCCCATCTGGTCTCGGGCATGTGCCGGGGCCAGGTCGTCCTGACCAAGGTGAACGCCGTCGGCGCTTGCGGCAATCGCCACGTCCACCCGGTCATTTACTATTAGCAGAGCCCCAAAATCGTCGGTGTGCCGTTTGGCAATCGCCAAAAAGGGCATTAACTGACCGGCCTCGAGATGTTTTTCACGGATCTGAACCATGTCGACTCCAGCTTCTAGCACCGCCGGAAGGAAGTGGTTGAGGTCTCCCGCCGAAGGGCGGGCCGGGGTAACCAGGTACAGGTTGGAGTCGGACAGTCGTCGGCGGAGCTGGTCAGCAGAGGTTGTCATATGGATATAGATATGGATATAGGTCTAGTTGAAAGGAGGTGACAGGAGGTGTTTGACGGCAAGAAGGTAATCGTACTCGGAGAGCGTGACGGCGTATCTGGCGAGGCGATCGTGGCCTGTGTGAAGGCAGTCGAGGGTGCGAATATTGCTTTCTCGGCCACCGAGTGCTTCGTCTGAACGTCCTCTGGGGCCATGGACCTGCACCATCAGGAGCAAGTGCTGGAAGCTGCCAAGGAGCATGGGGCGGAGAATATTCTGGTGCTTTTGGGTTCACCGGACGTCGAGAGCGCCCAGCTTTCGGCGGAGACGGTTGTGTTGGGGGACCCAACCTACGCAGGTCCTTTGGCTGAGGTCCAGTTGGGCCTCGATGTCTATCACGTCCTCGAAGAGGAGGTAAAAAAAGAGATCCCAGAAGACGTCTGGGAGGAGCAGATCGGCATGATGGCCGATGTCCTGGACGCAGACAAGATTTCCGAAACACTCAAGGAGATCCGGGCTAAGAAGCCCGCCGCTTAATACCGAGCCAACGAAAAAGAACAGACGATAGGTCTGTTCTTTTCCGCGCGGAAAATTTTTTCCACGCGTCGCAGCACTTCCGCCACATAGAGCGTCAAAGTGAGGGGGCGCCGCCTCCTGCCGCGATGGGCCTCCTAGAGATCCAGTCTGCTTGACTTTCCGCCACTCATCGTAGAATCTTAGTCACGTTCTGTAGTCAATTAGCTTTAGTCGACCTCGCATAGTGCGGGCGTCGTCGCAAAAAGTGGTTGGAGATAGGGTGGAATTCGGCACGGATTTACTGGATTCGGCACTTCCACATCAATTAGCATCTACGCAACATCCGCACGTTCTATAACTACGTCCAAAAAAACTACAGAAATCAAAGAGGGAGAGCTGAACCCCATGGCGAGGAATCCCACCAAGAGGCTTGCCCTGAGGCTCATCGCGCTATTGGCGTTGGTGACCGCTGGGCTCCTTCCCCTTTCACCGGCCGTGGCGCAACCGGCCGGTGTGCCTTTCAAAGACGCCGCTTTCTCCGCGTCGAGCACAGGAACCGTTCTTCACGCCGACCTGCTCCAGTTGCTCAACCTACGGGTACTAGACGCTGAGGTCGGTTTCGCAGGAGCAACAGCCAACTCTCGCGGCCTTACCGAGGCGGCTATCAACGAGATGCAGCAGGTGTTCCAGCCACAGCAGGGTGGCAAGAACAGCTACGGCCGTGGCAGCGGACTGGAAGTTGGTCTTCTGACTCCCGTTCCCACCACGGATAACACGCTCATACTGAGCGGCAAGGCGGAAGCTGCAGCTCCTCCTTCAACTGACTTGATCACCAAGCAGGTAGGACCGGTCAACCTTCCTCCGGTTGCTTCGGTTTCCCTTCTGAAGGGCCAAGCAGAGGCGAACTGGGATCCGAACACCTGCATCCTTGGTGAGGACATCAGCAAGGGTCTGGGCAACGTCGCCGATCTCCGGCTTCTGGGTGGACCTGCCGACGTTTTGCAGGGGCTCCTCCAAGCGCTGCTTGCAACCTCCGGCTCAAACCCCGAACGCGGCGTCGGTCAGTCGCTGAGCCGTACCCGGCTCGTCCCCCAGATCAACCAGGCCGGACAGGTACTCGGACCCAACGTGGGCGTGATGAGCGAGACCCGGCAGACCGTTGCACCCATCACGCTGTTCAAGGGCGTGCCTGGAGCCGAACTAACGATCGAACTCCTCGGCGAGTGGGTGCTCAGGGCGGTCGCAAGCGGCGTCCCCGGCGGTGCGTTCGTGCACTACGGACCAGGGACCACGAACCTGGAGACTCCAATTGTCAGGATCACCCGAACCACGGCGGCTCCCCCCGAGGGGTCGGGCCTTCCGGACACCGTCAACGGGCTGCCCCTTGGCCTGGGCCAGACGTTGAGCCTGACCTTGCAGCAAGTGCTTGGCCCCCAAGGCCTGGTCCTCGACAACGTGCTCGGTCTCGTGGATGTCGCGATTGGTGAAGACCCCCGGGCAATCGGAGGGGGCGCTACCACGGCACCCGAGCAGGCAGCCGACGGAACCCGGGCCTCAGGCGCAGTGGATGTGGTGCGAGTCCGCCTCCTCCCCCAGGGCAACAACCTTCTCAGCAACTTGCTGGGCGGCATCCTGGGCCAGGAGGGTCTAAACCTCGGCTTGCAGCTTGCGGATGTACGGCTCGGACATATGGAGGTCAAGGCGCAGGTGCCCGCAGGAGGAATCTCTTGCCCAGGCGTCAACGTCACCAAGGTCTCTGACAAGAACGAGATCAACGTGGGCGACTCGTTCACCTACACGATCAACGCGACCAACCCGTACGATTGCGAGCTTCGCGACACCCGGGTTACGGACGGAATCGCAGTTCCCTCTGGCCTTAGGTACCGGATCGCTGGAACAAACCCGGCGGCAACAGTCAGCGGCGGCCAGGACATCATTACGTTCAACGACGTAGGGAATATTCCGCCAAGAGGCCGAATGAGGGATGTCACCATAGGTATCCAAACGACGGATGGCGCCGGTCGCTTCCTGGACAAGGCCGTGGTTGACACCTTCTGCTCCCTGGAGAACCCTCAGACAGGAGGACGCGTCAACGTGCCTCTGAGGGGTGAGGTGACGATCAACGTCCCGAACGTTATCGGCAAGGCGGCTCCGCCTCTACCTAGGACGGGTGGATACCTGCCATGGGTCTACTCCGCCGGAGCGATGCTCCTTGCGGCCCTGGCCGGTGGACTCCTGTGGGCTTCGCGGAGGGTCCGTCCGGGGTCCGGTTCGGGCTGAATCAGCTAGGAACAAGGAGTGCGTGGCCTGGACCTCACGGTCCAGGCCACCTGTCCAATGAAACCAATCAGTTTGGATAAGGCGTAACAGTGAATATGGGTCCCACAGCCCGCCGAGTAACCTCCATGGCACTGGCTACGCTCGCGGTCATAACGGCGGTCGGCGCCGTATCGCTGTTCGCCTACCCCTTCTACACCGACTTTATGGCTGGCCGTCAGCAGCGCGCGCTCCGCGACGCCTTCGGCAGCAACCGGCACAAAGAGGCCTACAGGGAAGGACGCTTGGTTGACGGGAGTGCTCTCACTCGCATCATTGTGCCCGCTATGGGCACGGACGCCATGGTGGTAGAGGGCATCTCGCAGAAAGCCCTCAACACGGGAGCCGGCCATTACCCCATGACGCCACTGCCGGGAGAACACGGGAACGTCGCCATTGCGGGCCATCGCACCACGTACGGAAAGCCGTTTGCCCGGCAGGAGGTGCTAAAACCCGGTGACAAGATCTTCCTTGTCACCCCATTCGCCAGGCACACCTATGTGGTGGTGCCCGGGTTTGGGGGTCACACCAATCCGTGGATCACCACCTCCAACGACTGGAGCGTGGCCGACCCGACTCCAGAGCCGATGCTGACCCTGACAACCTGCCATCCGCGAGGAAGCGACCGCCAGCGCCTCGTAACTCGCGCTAAGCTAATGACCTCGGAGCCTGTGGCATGATCAAACGAGTTCTTCTTATAGTCGGGACAGTTTCGCTATTTTCCGTGCTGACTGCCGCCCCGGCCTTTGCCGCCACAGTGAGATTTGTCTCGCCCCCTACTCCGGGAAGCGGCCAAATCGTGGCGGGTGGTCAGACCATCCAGGTGGAGGCCACTCCTAATTCCGGCCTGCTATTTCAAGAAACGGTCGAGAAGATCACAGTGACCGTCAGGCCAGTGGGAGGCACCGGAGGGTCGGCCAAGGTGTACGAATCGCAAGGAACTACCCTGCGAGTTTCCTGGGATACCAACCCGCTGCACAACGGCAGGTACGACATCGAAGCTGTTGCCACAGCCCAAGAGGTTGGCCGAGCCACGGTCAACAATGTTGGAGTGAACAACCCTCCGGCGAGGCCAACTGGCCTGAAGACGGCTCTGGATGGGTCGGCCGTGACGCTTTCCTGGGCCGCGAACAAGGAGCCCGATCTGGTCGATTACGAAGTTCGACGATCCGTCAACAACGGCTCATTCGACAAGCTTGCAGACGTAAAAGGAACTACCTACAAAGACACCTCCGCACAGCCAGATCAAAAGGTTCGTTATCAGGTCGTAGCAAGCCGGCGGAGCGCTACGGGGGGGACCATCGACTCTGCAGCCTCCGAGCCCTCGGCCACGCTGACAATCCCGCCGGCAGCAGCGCCTCCTCCTGCCCCTGCCGCTGACCCGGCGGCCGCCGCGGCCGCGCCGGCATCCGCTCCGGCCCCTGGTCCGGGAGTAGCCAAGTCTCCGGCGGCTCAGAAGTTCTTTGGTCGAACGAGCTTCAAGACGCTCCCCGCCAGAGATATTGGCTTCGAGCCGACGCTGCCCTTCACCGCACCGGTTCCGCAGAAGTTCGAGCCGGCAACCAAGGAGTTCAGCCGGCCGTCGGGCAGTACCACTGAGAGCGACAGCGGCCAATTCTCCGGAAGCCTGACCCAGGTCCACCCCGCTCGCTTCCTGGCGGCGGGCCTTCTCCTGTTGGTCACCTCGGCTCACCTTGCGCGTGCCTCCAGAAGGCTACTGAAGCCTGCAGGAGGCACGTCTCCGAGAAGAGGCAAACCCGCCGCTCCGGTAAGTCAGACCACCTAAAAGCAAGCTGGAGCACTCGGAGGAGCCGCGGTGCGGCCCTCCGCTTGCTGAGGCGAGCCCGCTGGAGAGAGTTTCTTTAAACATAGCCGGGGATAAACTGGTACCCATGAAGAGCCTTGTACTTCCGGATCAGGCAGCCACTGAGACCGTCACCGACACGATGGGGAGGCCGCTTCGCGACCTAAGAGTCTCGGTTGCCGACCGCTGTAACTTCCGATGCATCTACTGCATGCCAAAGGAAATCTTTGGAAGCGACTACCAGTTTCTCGACCGGAAGGAGCTTCTGAGCTTCGAGGAGATCGAGCGGCTGGCACGCATCTTCGTCAGCCATGGGGTTCAGAAGATTCGCCTGACGGGTGGAGAGCCACTGGTACGGCGGAATCTCGAACACCTTATCGAGATGCTCGATCGCATCCCCGGGTTGGACCTGACCCTTACCACCAACGGCTCCATGCTGAAGAAGAAGGCTGAGGCGCTCAAGCAGGCGGGACTGAAGCGCGTGACCGTGAGTCTCGACGCCCTCGACAACGAGACCTTCAAGGCAATGAACGACGTGGGCTTTCCGGTGGAGAAGGTTCTGGCCGGGATCGATGAGGCCGCCAGGGTCGGCCTGTCTCCCATAAAGATCAACATGGTCGTGAAGCGAGGGGTGAACGAGCAAAGCGTGCTGCCCATGGCTCGGTACTTCAGGGAAGCCGGCCACATCCTCCGGTTCATTGAGTACATGGACGTGGGTCACAGCAACGGGTGGAGGATGGACGACGTGGTGCCGGCTAAGGAGATCCTCGCCATGATCGATGCCGAAATGCCCCTAGAGGCGCTGGAGCCCAACTACCCCGGCGAAGTAGCCACGCGCTGGCGTTACAAGGGCAGCGATCAGGAGGTGGGAATCATCGCTTCCGTTAGCCAGCCCTTCTGCGGTTCGTGCACTCGAGCCAGGCTGTCTGCCGAGGGCAAGCTCTACACCTGCCTGTTCGCCCTTCGGGGGCAGGACCTTCGAAAGATGCTTCGAGAGGGGGCCACCGACGAGGAAATCTCAAATGCGGTGGCCATGAACTGGCGCTTGAGAGCCGATCGCTACTCTGAGATCCGCTCCTCCAAGACGGTGGACCTCCCCAAAGTGGAGATGTCGTACATAGGTGGTTGAGCGAGCGTAGCGAGCGAATCCAAGCCTCCAAGCCTTGCCTTTTACGGTCTGCTGGAGCGAAGCGGAGGCAGCCGACCACCGAGCGAAGCGAGTGTGGCCGTGGTTGATCGAGCGTAGCGAGCGAATCCACGCCTAGCCTTTTCCGGCCATCGAGCGAAGCGAGTGTGGCCGTGGTTAGCGAGCTGGGACTCCGCTGAGTTGGACGCGATCGAGTACCACCAGCGCACCAAGCACTTCCCAGAGTTCGTACGGCACGACACCTACCGGCTCAATTGGGCCATTCAGCCGAATCCTTTCAAGGACTACGTTGGCCTGCAGTCAGTGCCGCTGCCCAGCCCTACCATGCCGACCGGCTACCCGGCTACCCTGGCGGTAACCGAACGGCCGGCGGAGGCTCGGGTGCTAGACGCCCCGGAGGTCTCGCGTTTGCTCAATCTGGCTGCCGGGGTGTCCCGGATATACGAGCTGCCTGGAGGAGAGCAGATCTTCTTCCGGACGTATGCCTGCGCTGGAGCGCTCTACCCGATAGAGGTGTACCTCGCCTGCGGCGGAGAAGTCGAGGGTCTCTCCCCCGGGCTGTACCACTTCCACCCGCTGGAGTCGGCACTGAGACAGCTGAGAACCGATGATCCCCGCCCCTACCTGGCCCGCGCCACCGGGCTGCGCAGGAGCGTTGCCACGTCGCCCGTCAGCATGATACTTACAGGAATCCCCTGGAGGACCACCTGGAAGTACAGGGCTCGCGGGTATCGCCACCTCTACTGGGACTCGGGCATGATCCTTGCCAACATGCTCGCGCTCGCCGCATCGGGAGGACACCCTGCCGAGGTGCTCCTCGGATTTGACGACCAGGAGCTGAACCTGTTGGTCGGCGTGGATGGAGACCGCGAGATGGCCATATGCGTCGTCCCGGTAGGGCTGGCCGGTCCTGGAACGGCGCCCGTCGAGCCATCCGGGGAACCACCGCAACGAATCCCACACAGAGCCGTTCCGCTCTCGGAGGCCGAGGTGAGCTATCCGGAAATTGGGGCGGTGCACCAAAAGAGCAGCTTGGCCGCCCCAGAAGCTGCGGGCAATTGGTCCCGAAGCCACGAACGCCCGCCGAATACCACCCTTCGGGACCTCTGTTCAGAAAGCAGTATCGAGGGGGTCATCTTGCGACGTGGATCCAAGCGCGCCTTCAAACACTCCCCTATCCCCCTCGATCAGCTCGAGGGCATCATCGATCATGCCACCTACAGGTTGAGCTGTGACTGGGGAGGTCCTCTGATTCAGGTGGCGCTGATCGCCAATGCGGTAGAGGGACTCGAGCCGGGGGCCTACACCTATGCTCACGGGTTTGAGCTGGTGTCTTCGGGCAAGCTGAGGGACAAGGCCAGGTTCCTGTGTCTGGACCAGCCCCTGGGAGGGGACGCGGCGGCAACCCTATTCCTGCTCGCCGACCTAAATGCCACCCTGCGAGCCCTTGGAGACAGGGGATACAGGGCCGCGCAGCTCGAAGCCGGCATCATCGCAGGCAGAGTCTATCTAGCTGCCTACGCCTGCGGACTGGGCGCCACCGGCTTGACCTTTTACGACGACGAAGTCCGTGCCTTTTTCCAAACGGAGGCGGAGCCGATGATGACGGTGGCAATAGGCCGCTGACCGGATCTATATCCTGTCCCCATATACCCTGAGTGGAAGAGGCAGCGGGTGAGGGAGGAGACCGGACCTAAGGACCTTCCCCCGCCTACGAGTCCGACGGGAGCGGAATATTGGAGCTAACCGAGTTGCTGACCATGATGGACCGCCTCATCGAGCAGCATGCCGGCGGAGACATGACCCAGCCAAACAACGTGGTTACCGCCGGGATCATCGCCGCGGAGGAGGCGGTCAAAGCAGGGGTGGTGAGCGGGCCGTTCTGGGATGAGTACGGAGCCCACCTCCTCGCCAGCCACTACGCCTACTTCCGAGGGGTACCGATCGGTACCTTTACCGTCCCGGCTATCGCCCGGAGACTGCGCGAGATGCAGGCAGAGACCTCCGTCGGCGAGCCGACGCAGGCGGACGTGTCGCCGGGGTCTGCGGCGATAACGCCGGGCGAGCCGGATAACGAAGGCTCTTAGCCTAGCCCTCCGCCGGTAGCTCCAGCCTGTTACTTACGGCCGCCTCCGCCCCTTTGCGGAGAAGCTCGGCGGCTTTCTCCCGGGTAGCTGGTGTGTCGGCCCCCAGCATCTGGCTTAGCTCCAGGACTCGCTGTTCGTCCTGGACAGGGACCACCCTGGTAATGGTTCGGCCTCCTTCCAGGTGCTTGCTGACTTTGAGGTGAACGTCGCCGTAACAGGCGATCTGGGGCAGGTGAGTCACGGCTAGGACCTGGTGCCGCCGGCCCAGCGACCACAAGCGCATCCCCACGGCTTCCGCTATCCGCCCCCCGATCCCGGCGTCAACCTCATCGAACACCAGGGTGGGGACCCTGTCTGCAGAGGACAACACTTCCTTAATCGCCAGCATCAAGCGGGCGGTCTCGCCTCCCGATGCCACCTTGACCAGAGGGCGAAGGGGTTCGCCCGGATTGGCGCTTATCAGGAACTCCACTCGATCGACCCCCGTGACGTCGAACCGCAGGGGCTCGGCCTGTACCTGAGATGTATTGGTTGAGTCACTTTCGATGATTTCGCCGGCGAGATCGAAACCAAGCTCATGAACCGGAAGCCCATCGGCTGAGGTTTCATGTGTGATCTGGACGGCCAGTCGTGCTCCCGCCATTCCCACCCCTTGGAGCTGTTGCTCTACCGCCGCGGTCAGGCGGCTACCAGCTTCCTTGCGAGCAAGGGAAAGGGTGCCGGCTAGCTTGGAGGCTCGGGCCGTCACCTCCTCCAGCTCGGCCTCAAGCTCCGAAATCGACGACTCGGCTCGAGACAACGAATCGAGCTCACTTCGAGCCTTGGCGCCAAAGGCGATTATCTCTGCAATTGTCGGGCCGTATTTCCGCTTCAGGCCTGATATGACCTCGATGCGCTCTTGGACTTCCGCCAGGCGCCGCTGATCGAACTCAACCCTGTCCATGAAACCGGCCAGCTCTCGTCTCAGGTCCTCCACCTGATACTGGAGCGACTCGGCACTCTTCCTGTGGCCCTCGAACGCAGGGTCGAGCTTTTCAAGGGCGGCCAGCGCGCCGACAGCTTGAGAGAGCAGTTCAAGGGCTCCCGCCGGACGGGATACCTCCACCTGCTCGAGCGCCTCACAAGCGGTCACCAGGAGCTGGCTTATCTTCTCAGCGTTGACCTGAAGGGTCCTCTCTGCGATCAGCGCCTCCTCCTCCCCCTCCTGCAAGCGGGCGGCGGAGATCTCGTTGATCTGAAATGAAAGCAGGTCGGCTCTTTGGGCGGCTTTCGCCTGGTCGACCCTCAGCGTGTTGATCCTTCTTCGCCCCGCGACAATTCTTTGGACCTCATCGGCAAGCTGCTTTCGAAGCTCGAGCAGCCCGCCAAAGCGATCGAGCAGGTCGACGTGCTCGGCGACCCTCAGCAACGAAAGGTGCGCTCCCTGGCCGTGAACGTCCACGAGGTGCATGCCGACCTCTAGCAGGGTGCGCATGGGCACTGCCCGCCCGTTTAACCGGCACGTGCTTCGCCCCGTGGCGGTTATCTCCCTTGCCAGTATCAAACTTCGGTCCTCTTCGAGGCCCGGCACAGCTTTAACGAGCTCGGCAGAAGGCACATCTTGCAGATCGAAGATCGCCTCCACGACCGCTTCCGGCTCCCCGGCTCGGACTACGCTCGAGTCGGCACGCTCGCCCAGCACAAAGCTCAGAGCGCCGATGATGATCGACTTGCCCGCTCCGGTCTCGCCGGTCAAGACGTTGAACCCGGGGCCGAGACGGAGGCGCAATGTGTCGATTACTGCATAATTGGCAATGCTAAGTTCGGCTAACAACGCAAATGGGACCTTCTGGGCACCGACCTCTGGCTATGGCTGTGCAGCGCAAGTAATCGTAAGGCTTTTGGCTGACAGTCCTGGAGGGCAGCAACAAACAGTGGAGCACGCAATCTGGAGGCGCAATGGCCGAGAGTACCGACACGCAGGAAAAGGAGAAGTGGGAATGTGGCGAGTGGGACGTTCGTCACGATAGAAGGCCAGATAAGCCCCACATCCTGACCGTTACCGGACAATGTGTCCTTCCCACCACCTACCGGGTGGTCCTCAAGAAGCACGAGCCACAGGACGATCCAAAGGTCCTACTTCTCGACCTTGTCGTAAACCTTCCCAGCCGAACGGACAAAGAGGTTGAGCCCGGGAAGGTTGAACACAGTGAGCCATTCGTCAAGCTTTACCAGGAGCGCAAAGCTCCCATCTACGTTTCCTTAAGACTCGAGACGGACACCGAATACGAGACGGTTACCATCCTGGATTCCGAGACGGGCGAAGTGATAAAGGACAAAATCAGGGTCAAGCCCATCACCCCGCACTAATCCAGCTGCCTAGGCATCCCTCCGCCGCCACCGCTCGGCCAGCGTGAGGACCGGCTCCACAAGCAGTTCCGGCATGGACAGGGTTCCAAGGACCTCATCGGCAAAGTGAGCTTCCGTCTCGGTAACGGCCGCCACCAGGGCTTCGTAGCGGGCAGCTCGGTATCCCGTCAGGACCTTCCGGGCAAGATCGGCAGGCAGGCTCTCCTTAAACCTTAGATGCAGAAGCGTGAGCCCGGAAGGCGTATCACCCTTGCGCTCGGGAATCAGCACCACGGGCCGGCCGTCGCTTCGCCCGATAGTGACCTCCACTTCACCCTTCTCAAGAGCCGCCCGCTTTGTCCCACGAAGCGAAGGGTCTTGCTCGGTGCGTGAGCTAATCCCTGCAGCAATCCCGCCTCTGTCAATTACGTGAATGGTCGCATCGGGGCTTACTCCCCCGACCACCTCGTATCGGGTGAAGCCCGTCACCTCGACAATGGCCGGATCAAGAGCCGCCAGATTCCGTACCGCGCGATAACCGAGGTCCTCGGTTGTAAGTCCGAGCCTGAGAACCTCCTTGACAAGCGAAACCTGGAAAAGCTCGTCCTCGGAGCGGGAGATACCCACCGTGACGGTCTTGGCCTGGTGCTTGACCGCATCGATAGGACGGGTCAGATCGTCGATCACCACGGTCAGCCCGGCCAGCAGATCGTCCAGAAACGTTCCGGGCCCGGCACCAAGACCACGCTCGAGCTCGTACACCTCGAAGGGGAAGTCACGAACGGCGCACCGCAGAAGAACGGAGAGCCGCAAAACGTCGCCCACCTTTGCTACGCCGTCGCAGGCCCCATCGGCGACGGCATCGAGGAACGCTCTGACGGCAGGCTCGATGCGGGAGCCCAGGCGGGCCAGCACCGCCTCGGACGTGTGGCCTTCAGCAGCAAGCTCTTGAATCGCCGCCCTCACCAGTCTCAAGGGGTGGGCCTGGGCATCGATTGCCAGCGCCGCCTCGTATCCGAATAGGTGTCCGGCCATCGCAGAGAGGATGAACGCTAGGTCGGGATGAACGGCGGGAACCGGAATTATGTCGCAGTCTGCAAAGGCTACTTGGTTCGAAGTGGCGACCACCACAGGCGCAGCCTTGTGCGCACGATAGATAGATACCTCTTTGGCGGAGTCTTCAGCGTTGGGCCCAGAGAGGCCGGCAGCACATACAAGGATCAGCGGCTCGGAGGAAAGGTCGATGTGCTTCTTGTTCTCGGTGGCGTCACTGGCCACCGACTTGTAGCACAGCTCGGAGAGCTTTATGCGAACCTCCTCCGCAGCTATTTGGTTGGGACCGCTTCCAACCACCGCCCAATGGCGGCGACGGGGAGCGTGCTGCGCTGCGATCCCAGCGATCAGCTCCCTTTGATCAAGGACCTTCCTCATGGCTGCGGGCAGCTCCAGCAATGCCTTCAGCTGTTCGGTGGATCGGGAGAGCTCCAGGCATCCGGCCGCCTCGGCCAGCGCGATGCTGAGCAGAAACCCGGCCGCGATTTGGGAGTAGAAGGCTTTGGTGGACGCGACGCTCATCTCAACGTCGCGCCCATCCGAGGTGAACACCACCCCGTGCGCTTTCTCGCCCAACTCCGTATTGCGGCGGTTGAGGATAGCCAGGACCGCGGCGCCTCTGGCCCTTGCCAGGTCCACCGTGCGATTGGTGTCGGTCGTGGTCCCTGACTGGCTAATGGCCACCACCATGGTGTCGGACATCTCATCCTGAAGCCAGAATCCGGACAGCTCCGTGGCGGGAAGGGCGTACACCACCACTGACTTTGGCCTGAGGGCATCCGACAGCCAAGCGGCCACAGCTTGCCCGGCAACGGCCGCAGTTCCCTGTCCAACCACCACGATCCGGCGTACCGAACCTTCCCTCATGCGCAGCTTGATCTCCTCAGGCAGGGCACGCTTGTCGAGCACGACCGCCGGGCGTCCATCCCGCTCCACCACCCGGCCGCGCAGGGTCTTCTGAAAGGACTCGGGCGCTTCCGTTATCTCCTTGAGCAGGAAGTGAGGGAAATCCCTCCGGTCGATATCCCTGGTGGTGATCTCCGCCTCTTGAAGGTCTCCGACTCCCACTGGGAGCTGCTCCAGCCCAAACCTTCTGCGGTCGACGCCCTCCAGACGCCCGGCTTTCGACCCATCGAGCAACACCAACCGCCCGGCGCTTGAATCCCCATTGATCCGGAGGTACGTCTTCGTTCTCTCGATGACTCCGTAGGGCTCGCTCGCCACGACGAACGCGTCCTGGGCCAGACCGACATACAGGCCCTGTCCGCTTCCCTGCACCGCCAGCAGAAGTCGATCCGGCTCGCCGGCCGCAATGGCTGCGATGGCCATCGAGCCCTCCAACCGTTGAACGGCCCTGGCGAAGGCCTCCTCCGTCGAGTATCCATCCCTAAGACCCCGAGCGATAAGGATGGGGATCACCTTGGCATCAGTGGTTATCGAGGCCGGGATACCGAGCTCCTCTCTGACTACAAGCTCCGGATAGTTGTCGATGTCACCGTTCAAAACCCCGACCACGTGGGGCAGCTCGCCCCAGGCACCGACCTCGAGGCCGTCGAGCGGATGTGCGTTGGGCTCCGATATGGTGCCCACGCTTGCCCAGCGGGTATGACCCAGAACTGTGGCCTTCGCGTTCTCCGCGGCCAGGGCCTTCATCAGCAGGTCATCGGTTGTAATAGCACGGGTGAGAGCAGCAACGTTGTCTCCCAGCTCGCCGATCTCTGCGGCCGCCTTGTACACGAAGCTCAGGACTCCTGCCGAGAGTCGCACCGTGCATGACCTGAAAAGCGGATCCGCCATCCGGCCGGAGATCAATGCCTTCAGCTCCGGCATAGCCGGATCCAGCCCGTGATCCCAGACCATGACCGTGAGCCCCGCTGAGTCACGTCCCCGAACCTCCAAACGGTCCAAGCCGTTCAGAGCAGTCTGAATGGAACAGAGCGCCTCGACCGTGGAGTCCCGGGGATCCCCCTGCAAGAGCGATCGCACCTGGCGGGCGGCGCGCAGGCGGTCGCGCCGGATGGCCCAGAGGCCGTCTTTAACGTCGATTAGCGCGGAGTTCGTGCGCTCAAGGTCGGCCCCGATCGTGCCACCACTCTGGAAGAGCTCTTCCTCCAGGTAAAGCACCCTGGCCTCGAGGTCCGATACCTCCCGCTCGAGGCGGTCCATAAACGAAGGCTGAAGAAGCATTTGCATAACCGCCGAGCTGGTATTCAGGCTTCGGTCCACCCTGTCCAGATGATCGGCTGCCCTGGTCAGGCGCTCGGCTGCTTGAAGCCCTTGATCGTCCAGCCGAGCTCTTGCCTCGCCCAGTTCGGCGAGCACCTCATCTAGATTGGGAGCTTGAGGCCGGACGGGGCCCCGCAGCACCGCTACTATTCCGCACATTTTTGTTGGGCCCTTACGTTTAGGGAAACGTGCACTGGTTCCGCACTTGCGTCACAAAGCATCCTCGCACTTTCGAGCCTCACTACCTTACCCGGCCTTCACCGCCGCGGCCGCAAGATCCAGATGTGGCGGTACTAATGCGCCGGCAGTTGAGGCCATCACTGTGCCTGCCTCAATGGGCGCAGCGTCATTACCGATCTTGTTAGTGGTTCAGTACGTTCGCAGCCGCCGTCAGGTCGTCAACTAGATCACGGGTTTGCAGCTCCCGGTCCTGTTCGTCCTGGAGCCGCAGTATCGATGATGGGTGCATGGTGGCCATGATCTTGTAACCGGGGCCCTCCATCAGCTCTCCGTGCTGCTGGCTCACGCGGAACGATTTCCCTAGCAAGGCTTGTGCCGCAGTTGCGCCCAGACACACCAGGATCTTGGGCTGCACCACGGCAATTTCGGCCTCGAGCCACGGCATGCATGCCGAGATCTCCTCCGCATTGGGACGCTTGTGGAGCCTCCTCTTACCTTTTGGAGTCCACTTGAAGTGCTTGACGACATTTGTGACATACACCTTCTTGCGGTCGATTCCCGCCTCTTCCAGCGCCCGGTCCAGCAGCTTGCCAGCCGGCCCAACGAATGGACGGCCTTCAATATCCTCCCGATCCCCGGGTTGCTCTCCTACGAGCATCACCGAGGCCCGCTGCGTCCCCTCCCCGAACACGGTTTGGGTGGCGTCGCGCCACAGGCCGCACCCCTGGCATGACCGGGCCGCTTCCTGGAGCGCTTGCACAGTAGGGTCGGGAGGGATGAGGACCTCCGGGGTCCGCTCCCCCGCTTCTCTATGGCTCACAGCGCCGGCTCCACCGGTGCCCTCGCTCTAGCCTTCAGCTCCGCAGACCAAGAAAGCAACTCTTCACGGCTCATGAAGTTCAGGATCCGTGCGGGCGACACCCCAGCTCTAATAGCGGCAGCAAGCCCAAACTCGATGTACCAAAGCTGGCTGGGGTGATGTGAGTCACTTCCGATGGAGATGCGAACCGAGTGATCGGCCGCCCGCTCGAGCAAAACAACGTCCAGGTCCTGCCGGTCGGGAAAGGCATCGATCTCTACCGCCTTATCCAGCAGGGCCGCGGTAGCGAAGACCCGGTCCCAATCCGCCACCAGACCGGGCCTAGAGTTAAACATACGTCCTTGGGGGTGCCCGAGGATGTGGACTTGAGGGTTGCCTATCCCCGCCAGCAGGCGCTCGGTCTGATCGGTCTTCACTCGAAGTTTGGAGTGGAACGATCCCAGCACCAGGTCAAGGGAGCCGATCACCTCCGGCTCCATGTCTCCGCGGCCTTCAGGATCGAGGTTCATCTCGATGGACCTTAGCAACCTCAGCCTCCGACCCCCCTTCGCCAGATTCTCGTTTATGCGGTCGATATGGCCCATCTGCTGCATTAGCCGCTCCTCGTCCATCCCGTTCGCAATCTTGAGAGCCTTGGAGTGATCCGTGATGGCTATGTACTCGTATCCCCTCTCAGAAGCGGCCTCGGCCAGCTCCTCCAAGCTGGCGTAGCCGTCGCTGTAGGTTGAGTGCATCTGCAGGTCTCCCCGCAGCATGGATAGCCAATCCGGATTGGCAGACAGCGTTTCGGCAACCTGGGAATAGGTCAGGAATGGGTGGCGATTTACCGGGTTGACCTCGGGAGGTGGATGGTTGAGCAGTCCTTCGACCATCCGGGCAAGGCGCGGGCCTATCCCGTCCAGCTCCGTGAGAGACCGGCCCTCGAAGTGGAGGATGTGCGCCTCCTCCGGCCAGGTAATCGACTTTCGTGACGCTCGGCGGAGGGCTCGGGCGAGTTGCCCTTCCGCTCGGGAAGCGGCCTCAGCCAACAGCACGCCAAGCTGGGAGTTGGTCAAGGTCAAGGCTCCGGTCACCTCCCCACGGCTCCTGGCCCCGCCGGGCCCAAGGTTTACGTACCCGTTCGATAGGGAAAAATGCCAGCACTATGGCCCCAGAAATGTTGTCTATAAGCATCATGCCGGCGCTCGGCGCTCTGGCTCTGGGCTTTACTGTTTGGGCCGAACGATACCTCTTACCTGAAAAAGTCAAGCCCCTGCCGATTGAGCAAACCGGCGAGGTCCCCCTTCGGGATCTCCCCCCTGGCGACTCGCCGCTGGAGTAACCCTTTCGGGGACTTCAGCGTGACGTCGGGTACGTGCGCGTAGTTCTTTATCCGTTGGACGTTCGGCACAGCGGCCGGAGGTTCAATGACGGCTTGAGCACCCATTTGGATCTTCCCCCCATTTATCGATCAAGGAGAAGCTGAAACCCTGGAACCAACCCTTCCCTCGCCTCGGGGGGACACAAGTGACTCCTTGATCACCAGGCTCAGGGGCAAAGCGGGAGCGTTGGGCCCCATCCGTCTTCCCGAGGATGACCCGCTGGTCGGTGAGGACTTTTGCCTCACCTTATACATCTGCTACGAACTCCACTACCGAGGCTTTGACGGTGTGGAGGCAGCCTGGGAGTGGGAGCCTTCGCTTCTAGAGTTTCGGCGACGTCTGGAGAGCCTCTTCGAGGCCGCCCTTTCCCGGCAGGTGGCGCAGCCGGACCTCCTACCTGCATTGCCCATCGAATCGGCCCTTAAGGAGATCGCCTCTCGCGATTCTGGACCCTCTGCATCGAGATACCTGGAGCGCCAGGCAACCATTGATCAACTCCTCGAGTTCATCGTCCACCGTTCCGCCTATCACTTGAAGGAGGCCGATCCCCACTCCTGGGCAATCCCTCGACTTGCCGGCCGGGCAAAGGCTGCTTTGGTTGAGATCCAGGCGGACGAGTACGGCGGAGGGAATGCTGACCTCGTTCACGCCACCCTGTTCGCAAACACGATGAATGCGGTGGGGCTCGACCCTCGATACGGTGCCTACCTTGATCTCATTCCCGGGGTAACGCTCTCCACGGTAAACCTCATGTCGCTATTTGGACTGCATCGGCGATGGAGGGGCGGGTTGATTGGCCACCTGGCGGCCTTCGAAATGATCTCAGCACT
Source organism: Actinomycetota bacterium (assembly GCA_036258795.1). Taxonomy (GTDB): domain Bacteria; phylum Actinomycetota; class CADDZG01; order JAHWKV01; family JAHWKV01; genus DATACZ01. The sequence continues at coordinate 3,321 of DATACZ010000134.1, read as the reverse complement.
GCCTAACCGAAGGTACGGCAACGCGCTTCGGAGGCTGGGCTTCGGACCAAGCGCTACGGCTTTCTTCGATGAGCACGTCGAGGCTGATTCAGTACATGAGGTGGTGGCGGCACACGACCTGGCCGGAAGCCTGGTGGCGCAGGAACCGGCCCTATACCCCGACGTAGTTTTTGGAGCCTCGGCCTATGTGGAGCTCGACTCTCTGTGGGCCCAGTTTATGCTGGACCGCTGGGCCTCCGGGGCCTCCTCGCTAAGACGCCCGTTACGGCCTATCGACCACTTCCCGGTGCCGCTTTCTTAGGGGCACTGGGCGCCTGAAACCGGACCAGCTTGTGGGTCCCGTCACACCAAGGCTTGATCTGTGAGCGCCCGCAGCGGCACAACGCCACGGTCTTCCTCCTGAAGGCGATCTCGTTGCCCTTTTCATCGGTGATCCGGAAATTTCCCCTGAGCAGGTAAGGGCCATCTGTATAGGGGGTTACCTGGCACGCCGGAGGGCACACGTGGCCGTCAGGGTCCCTCTCGAAGTGGCCGTCAGCACCCAAAGCTTCATCGGTCACCTCATTCAACTCAATCTCCGGCCTGGGGTGGCTCCATTCGCGCCGGGGATCAGGCCGCGACGTCAGTTCGCTCCGTAGCGTCGCCCCGTGGAAGTTCCCCCTCCTTAGAGGGGAAGGTGCTTGCGGGCCGATTCCTGGATGCCAGCACTGCGCTCGCCGCAAGTCCGCCAACTACCAGGCTGAGCACGGCCCACTGAGCACCAAAAAGGGTCCACCCGAGCAGTCCGTCGACTGAGTAGAGTCCAGGGCCGGTAAATGCAATTGCTATCGCGGCCGCGGTGAGCACGAGGTTGAACTCGTAGCCGCCCTTGGTGCTAAAGAAGCCGTTCGTCCAGTGCACGGTTGCAATGGCGCCGATCATCACCCCTACGACAGCAGCCACACCGAGCGGGGTAAGAAATCCAGCAGCCAGCAGCAATCCCCCACCGACCTCCGCTGCGACAATCAGAGCCGCGAACAGCTTGGCCGACCTGAAGCCCATTTTCTCAAGCATTCCCGACATCCCGGCAAAGCCTGGCCCTTCAAACCACCCAAACAATTTCTGCGCTCCGTGGGCTGCCATGGTCAGTCCCACGACGACCCTGAGAATTAAGATGCCTACGCTCACCTAAGCCCTCCCATGCAGCTACAAAGTACCTTCTGCACTTGTTTTTCCCGTTGGGGCCCATGCCTAGTCATCGGCAAGAAGTGTGTCCTTATCGCCGAAGCTCGCCCCCATGCGAACTCAAGGCAGTTCGGGGGATAATCCTGGTCAGAATGACGGGCGCAAGAGAGACCACGCCTTCCGGCACGGCCCCGGGTCGCAACCTAAGCATGGAGCTGGTGCGGGTTACCGAGGAGGCCGCCATTGCGGGTGCTCGCTGGCTGGGGCGCAGAGACAAGGAGGCGGCCGACCAAGCCGCCGTTGACGCCATGCGTCTGATGCTGTCGGCGGTGGATATGGACGGAATCGTGGTTATCGGTGAGGGCGAGAAGGACGAAGCTCCCATGCTCTTCAACGGTGAGCGGGTAGGGAACGGGAACCTTCCCAAGGTTGACGTTGCCGTTGACCCTATCGATGGAACCACCCTAATCGGCAAGGGGCAACCCAACGCCCTGGCGGTCATCGCGGCGGCGGATCGGGGGGCCATGTTCGATCCGGGACCCTGCATGTACATGGATAAGATCGTGACCGGGCCTCAAGCGGCAAGTGAAATCGACATAGATGCTCCGGTGGGCGAGAACCTGAGGAGGGTGGCGAAGGCCAAAGGGGTGGCCGTAGAGGATCTCACCGTGGTGATCATCGAACGAGATCGGCATGCTGAGCTCATCAGAGCGGTTGGTGAGGCGGGAGCTCGGATCAGGTTGATTCCCGACGGCGATGTGGCCGGGGCCATCGCCACAGCGAACGAGGGCACGGGGATCGATCTGCTCCTCGGGATCGGAGGAAGCCCCGAGGGGGTCATCACGGCCTGCGCCATCAAATGTCTTCAGGGTGGGATGCAGGCCCGCCTCCAGCCCAGAAACGACGAGGAGCGTCGGGCCGCTTTAGATGGTGGCTATGACCTGGACCAGATCCTCACCACGGAGGATCTGGTGAGAAGCGACGCCTTTTTTGCGGCCACGGGGATCAGCGACGGGGATCTCCTGCGAGGGGTGCGCTACCGCCATGAAGGGGCAACCACCGAATCGATCGTGATGCGCTCCCACTCAGGAACCGTTCGAATCATCACCGCGCACCACCGCTGGGACAGCGTTAGAAGTCCTCGTACGCCGGTTCGGAGCTCAGAGTCGTCGTAAGTTGCACTACGCCGACAGGCCCCGGAACGACCCTATGAATGCTCCCACCATGCTTCCGGTGATGGCCCCGAGAACGATCATCAAGCCCGGATTACCAGCCAGCAAAATGCTGCCCACCCACCCCGCTAATCCGCCGAAGGCGATTCCGAATACGATGCCAAGGGCGATCCAGCGCTGCTCCGCTGCCGCAAGGTCCAGGTCTGCGCTGCTTTGCGCCTGCCCGCTCTCGGTTTGATAGCGCTCGCTGGTGGGTGAGTAGATCCATCCCAGTACGGCCCCGTAAACAAGGTGAAGGACCAGGTTCCCAATAACGGGAAGTGGACCGGCTCCAATGCCGGCACCGAAAAACCCTACGCCTACCGCAGGAAAGAACACGACCACCGAGAGGATCCACGGCACTAAAGCAAAGATCATCCCCCGCCGCCATCCAGGACCGGTTAGCCTCGGCTCGGCCACCGCAGCGTAGGCCAGAGCCCAAACAAATCCCATCACGAAGTGCAAACCAACCGCTAAGGGAAGGGCCGTCTTGGTGGTATCGGTCAGCGGATTATGGGCCAAGGCCCACAACCATCGTAGAAATGTGGTGCCAACGGGGCTCGGCGACCCCACCGACAACGCCACCCAGTAGGCCGGAATCAGGACAGTGGTAAGCGCCGCAGTGGCAACGAAGCCTGCAATAAGTGCGGCTGCAAACGAGCGCGGAAGGCTGGCGTCACCTTCGCTAAGGGCGTCCGGTTGGACTATCGCCCTTCTGTGAGCGCCGGGCGAACCCCGTTCCGGACTTGGAACGCCCCCGGTGCTCGCCAAGGTCTCAGTCCTCCCCCGCCCTCCACTCGACCGGGCCTTGTTCCGCCGCTCCCGGCCACCCGCCCAACATGAGCCAAGTATAGTCCTGCGGCCTAACACAGCCGGACCTCACTCACTTGACCCTTTACCTGCATGCTCGGCCTCTGGGCAGTTGCGGATTCGCCCATTTGATTTG
>DATACZ010000133.1:0-5777 GCA_036258795.1 Actinomycetota bacterium | reverse complement strand
AAACCGAAAAGGGATAGCGCCGAGTAGCGGCCACCAATATCGGAGGGGTTCAGGAACAGCTCCCTAAACCCGTTCTCGTGGGCCAGTTTTTCAAGGGAAGTGCCGGGATCGGTGATGGCAACGAACTGCTCACCCCTGGGCGCCAGATCGAAGAAGTAATTGAAGTGGCTGAGAGTCTCCAAGGTGGTGCCCGACTTGCTGGACACGATGAACAGGGAGCGCTCGAGATCGAGCAGGTCAGTTACGGATTGGATAGTTTCGGGGTGGGTGGAGTCCAGAATCCTGACGTCCAGTCCCTTAGAGGCTCCAAACGAGTGGCTGAGAACCTCCGGAGCGAGGCTAGACCCACCCATTCCCAGGAGGACACAGCTGGTATAGCCATCCGCCAAGACCTGTTTGGCAAAGGCCTCGAGCTCAACGATCCGGTCGTCCATAATCTCGGGAAGGCTGAGCCAACCCATCCGATTGCTGATCTCGGTCGGATTCGGGTCCCATAGGGTGTGGTCCCGTCGCCAGATACGGTCCACAACGTCATTCTGCCCAAGCGCCTCGAGCTGGACCTTAACCTCGTCCTCGAGACCCCCAAGATCGGCGCGCCAGCGGACGCGGCCTGCTTTGACCTTCTCGATCTTTTCGTCGATGGTCTCCAGGAGGCTCTGCATATCCTTTTCGAAGGAGCTAATCCCTTCCTCTTCCAGCTTGGAGGCGATCTCTTCCAGATCAATGTCGAGCTCCGCAAGCTGCTCGAGAGCCCGTGCCGCCTCCTCCACGCCTTCTTGCGCCGCGTTGGGCCGTAGCTTGCCGTGGTCCTTGAAGGCTTCCATGGTTGCCTGCGTCATGGTGTTGATGGTGTCGGGGGCGATTAACTCCTCGACATAGAGCACATCGGAGTAGGCTGGGTTCTTGGTCCCCGTCGAGGCCCACAGAGGCCGCTGAACCCGGGCGCCGGCGGCCGCAAGCCTGTCCCAGGTTGGGCCACGGAAGATCTCGAGAAACTCCTGGTAGGCCATCTTGGCATTTGCGATGCCGACCCTGCCTCTGAGCGGAGAGTCCTTGGGCAGCTGAGGGTCCACCGCCGAGTCGACCCGAGACACGAAGAACGAGGCCACCGAGGCGATTCCCGCGATGGACTCACCTCGCTCCAGACGTCGCTCCAAACCTCTGATGTAGGCCTGGGCCACCTCACGGTAAGAAGAGATGGAGAAGAGCAGGGTGATGTTCACGTTGACCCCAGCCGCAGTGAGCTCCTCGACTGCAGGGGCTCCCTCACGGGTTCCCGGAACCTTGATCATCACGTTGGGAGCCGACAGCTGCGCAAAGAGCTCCTTTGCCTTGTCGATGCTTCCAGCCGTGTCATGCGCCAGGCGGGGCTCCAGCTCGAAGGAAACGAAGCCGTGCTCCCCGTCCGTCTGTTTGTAGGTGGGGGCGAAAAGCTCCGCCGCACCTCGGATGTCGTCCAGAGCCAGTTCGTAGAAAATGTCGATCGAGTCGGACTCGCCCTCGTCCACAATCTCCTGGAGGGGAGCGTCGTAATCCGTGGATCCCCCGATGGCCTTCTTGAAGATGCTCGGATTCGACGTTACGCCGGTGACGGCATATTCCTGGATCATCCGCTGGAGGTCGCCTCCCGTAATGAGGCCCCGCCGAAGGAAATCGAGCCAGACGGCCTGCCCCGCCTCGTGCAGCTGCTGGAGTGGATTCATAAAGGATTCCTTGGAGTTGGCGAAAGGAATGGTCTTCAGGAGCGTACCCAGAGTTATGTCGCTCAGAACAAGCTTAACCGAGGACGTTGTGACTGGCCCCTTGGCGGATTCAGTGCAAGACTCGCTTTGATGGACTTCATCGACGAACAGGTGGCTGCCTACCTGAGGGGTCTCTGCGATCACTACGACGAGCCGGTCCTGGTGGAGATGGAGAACCTTGGCAAGGAACTGAAGTTTCCAATTGTGGGCCGGGTGGTCGGAGCTGCCCTCGAGATGCTTGCTTTCTCCATCCGGGCCCGCCGGGTCTTCGAGCTCGGGTCGGGTTTTGGGTTTTCGGCCTACTGGTTTGCCCGCGCAGTGGGCGATCAGGGTGAGGTGACACTCACCGACACCGACCCCGAGAACACCGAAAGATCCAAGGAGTTCCTATCGAGGGCCGGCCTGGCGAAGCCATGCAGGTTTGTGACCGAAGATGCCGTCTCCGCTTTGGACGCGTCAGAGGGTGAGTTCGACGTCATCTACTGTGACATCGACAAAGAGGGCTATCCCGCAGCCTTCGAGGCCTCCCGGATGCGCATCCGGGTCGGTGGCTACTTTCTATGCGACAACGCGTTGTGGTCAGGGCGGGTGGCCCGGGATGACGATGACCCCGCCACTAGCGCCATCCGATCCCTCAACCAAATGGTCTACTCGGACCGTCGCTTCCTGCCCACAATCATCCCCATCCGGGACGGACTCCTGGCGGCGCTGAGGATCGGTTAGCCGCCTATAATTTGGAACGTTCCGCTCAAGGGCGCGTAGCTCAGCGGGAGAGCGCTGCTCTCACACAGCAGAGGTCACTGGTTCGATCCCAGTCGTGCCCACCCCTTCTCTCACGCTCGGGGGAGGGCCTTCCACCACCCCAGAGAGATCTCTTCCACCCTGGCACTCTGGTATTGATCTACGGGAGGTTCTCCAGGGCGGGATGGATGCGCTCGAACCTACGTAGGAACTCCTCGCTCATGTCACCTAGGTGCTTGACTACGTTTCCTAGCGCGGCCAGGTCTTCCGGAGTTGGAACGTGATGCGCCTTACCATCTCCTGCAAGCAACCACATTCCCGCAATCGTGGGGTCGGCGCTTTGAACTCCAAAGGTGACCACATCGACAAAATCGTCCTCCTCCTTCATCCCCGGACCCGGTGCCATAGCCAAGATCTCATTCGCAATCCTGCTGATTTTGGGTGCGTACGCAGGATCCGCGGCCCAAGTGCGAGCCAAATCCTTCACAGAGGGAGCGGCACCACGAAGCTGGCTAGGCAAAGGCCGCCAACTCAAGGCCTCTTTAATCAGCAGAACCTGCTCGTTAGTGCCCCGGCTCTGCGCGATGGCGTAAGCAAGCAGACGCCCCACGTGGGCACGCACAGCCGCGGTCCACGATGGGAATGAGATTCCGGCACCAGGCTCCCCGGTAACTCCGATTCCCGCAGGGTTCCTCCGGGGTGGCTGCGACCAAAATGACGTCAGGTTTCCTGTTTCCAAAACCATCTGACTGACTGCGAGCAAGGGGTCGAGGCCTACTGATTTCCCAGTCTCAAAGTACAGCTCGACGATTTGCCGGACCTCATCATCCGAGTAGGTACCATGGGCCTTGGACGTGACATACCGTTGAGCTTGTGTCACATCGGCTCGTGGTGGGGCAACCAGTCGTGCGCTCGTCGTCACGCTCATGCTGCTCTACCAGGATGTCGAAGGGGACAAGGGTGGCAGATGTGTTCAGGGCAAAGTGCCCAGATCAGGGTGCACCCGCTCAAACCGCCGTAAGAACTCGCGGCTGAGCTCGCCCGCGTCCTTGACCCCGGCACGATGTAGTGCTTGGACGTCCGAAGGCTTCGGAATGTGGTGAGCCTTGCCGTCCCCCGCAAGCAGCCACATGCCCGCCTCTGTCGGATCTGAGCTCTGCACTCCAAATGTGAACATCTCTGCCTCCTCGTCGCCAGATGCTAGCCAGGCAATAAAAACACCGACGTCTACCGCTACGTGTACGTGATCGTGATGATCGGCTACGGCATACTTCCGCACTCGTTTGCCACGCTTGATGTTGTACGAGACCTGGGGACCTGCGTAGATAAGCTCGTAGAGCTGGGACTCAACCGGCTCGAAAGCCTTGAAGATTGCTGCCAGATCGTCGTTGTCATTTCCCTTATCGCCTATCTCAGCTACGTCGATGGCAAGTCCTTTGCCGCGAGTGCCAGGTTGTGCATGTCGTGAGGGAGGCACGGAGCGTACAACTGAGGTAACTCGGCACGAGAGTCCAGAAGCTTCCAAGTAGGCGATGATGGCCTCGGTCTCGCTGCTCCCCCGTATAACGCCGAGATCGAAATGCATCCCTAACAACGCCCCATTCTTGAACTTACTTGTCCTCCGATGCTTTCCTTAGGGGTGAGAGGTCTTCTCACTCTCCTTAATTTCATGATGCGAAACCCGGTCAAGGCAAAGGACCCACGTCCGGGTGCACCCGCTCAAACCTCAGTAAGAATTCGCGGCTAAGCTCGCCCGCGTCCTTGACCCCGGCACGATTGAGCGCCTGGACGTCCGAAGGCTTCGGGATGTGATGAGCCTTGCCGTCCCCTGCAAGCAGCCACATGCCGGCCTCTGTTGGATTTGAGCTTTGCACTCCGAACGTGAACATCTCCACCTCCTGGTCGTCGCCCGGTACCGGCTCCTGCCCTGTTGCCCCCAGAACAGCGGAGACGGATTGCCGAATCGCCTCCGCACACCGCAGGTGTCCCGTCTCCGTGGCCAGTAGCCTTCGGTCTTCCACGTTGGTGAGAAACCCGGCTTCCAGAATGAAGGCAAATGGGGTTCCCGCCTGAGTTGCCTTTTTCGTGCCGTAGTAGTCGCTCAATCCAACGGTGAGATTGTCCTGGCGAAAACCACGAGACCACCCACCCCGCTGATAGGCCTCCTTCCACGCGTGAGCAACCCGCTTTCCGTTGTTGTCCCTGAATCCAACGCTCGCCCCGTGCGCTGAGCGATTCGAATGACCGTCGCAGTGAATTGCCACGAAGACCTCAGATCTCGGAACCGCTTCGTCGGCGCCGATGACCCTAACGACCCGCCCATCCTTGGCGAGGCGGGCTGCCGTGTGCCCCGCTGCAGCACGGGCGAAGTCCTGCTCACCTTCGGTCCCAGTCTTGCCCGTAGTCCGTGCGACGTGCCCCATTTGAACCACCACGTCAAGAGCTACGTCTGCGAGAGAATCCTCGTCCGAACCCCGCACCGCTTTTTCCAACTCCGCCATGGGGTCGTAGTCGAAGGTCTCTTCCTTGACTTCTCCAATAGGAATTCCCTCCAGCGGCTCGGTCAGCGCATCCGCCGGAGCTTCAATCTCCGGAGCGTCAGCAAGGCTATCTGCATCCACTGCCGGCTCGTGTGTCATTGCTTATCCTTCCTTCGACGGGTCTGGGCAGCCTGATTTCAGCAAATTGTGAACCGGATCATCCGTCGTTCCCCCCAGGCAGATCCCCTCTTAGACGTCGATTGTTAATCGAAACGCGGGTGTGAACCCGGTCGGCCAGATCCCTGATAGCTGGCTGGGTTTCGACGCGACGACGCCTATTTAGCTTCTCCTCCAGCTCCAAACTCGGGAAATCGGGGACAGCCAACAAGGCAGCCTTTCGTATTCCTGCATTTTCGTCATCGACCAATCGAAGCAGGATAGGCTCCGCCTGTCTTTCGCTCAGGTGTCTGAGACCTCCTGCAGCGGCCGCCCGGATGCTGGGATCGGGGCTGACGGCAGCAGTCTCGAGTATCGGCACCGCTCTTGCTTCCCCAATCCGACCCGCCAGGTACGCGGCCTTCGCGGCCAGATTTGGGTCTCCTTCCTCGACAATTGCGTGGAGGTGGGTCAACGCCTCAGGTCCCAGCCGGACTGCCTCGTCATAATCCGGCTCTTCGGGCTTTAGGGCCGCCGTGACGTGTTCCCGAGTGACGCTCATGCCTGCTCTCCCTTCTTAGACATCGCCAACCAAAGGGCTGAAGGCCAGCTTCTCTGACTCAGAGCTGTCTAGATCGGGCGGTGGGTTGGTGATGCT
>DATACZ010000132.1:0-2577 GCA_036258795.1 Actinomycetota bacterium | reverse complement strand
CTCCGGGGTGGTAGTCGTGGGCTCCGCCACCGACGGCAAGGCCAACCTCGTCGCCGCCACCTCCCGCGATCTGGTAGAAAAGGGCGTTACCTCCCAGGGCTTTCTTGCAGATGGCGCCGCCATCCTCGGCGGCGGGGGCGGTGGCAAACCGGAGCTTGCGGTGGCCGGCGGTCCCAACAAGGACGAGATCGGAAGAGCATTGGACGCAGTCGAGCAAGCGGTGCGGCGCGAGGTCGCCAAGCTAGGGTGAATGGCTAGAACGGTTCTTGCCATCGACCCCGGCTCCAAAAGAGTCGGAGTCGCTATCTCAGATCCAGGGGGTACGTTTGCGCTTCCACTGGTTGTCGTCTATAGATCCGGCGACGACTCCTATGTCGAGCGGTTGGCGGAGCTGGCAGCAAGCCGGGGGGTTGACGAAGTCATCGTCGGACTGCCCCTCCGGTTGAGCGGCGCTCAGGGCCCTGAGGCTGATGAAGCCCGGGCCCTGGCAGAAGCACTCCATAGCCGTCTAGGGGTGCCCGTTCACCTGGTGGACGAAAGGCTGACCACTCGCCAGGCGGAGGCCTCGCTCGCCGGAGCAGGAGTTGGATCCCGCGCCCGGCGGGGCCGCATCGACCAGGTCGCAGCCGCCGTTTTGCTGCAGGGATTCTTGGACTCGAGGGTGCCGAAGTGAGAAGGCTCCCAGTCTCGTTGTTGGTCCTGCTGCTGATTCTCGGTGGCGCAGCCATATACGGGTACAGGTGGATAAACAATCCGGGAGAACCTACCGGGACCCCGGTCACCGTGGCGATCAGGGAAGGGACCTCCGCAACAGCGATCGCTCATACTCTCGAGAGGGAGCAGGTCATCGACTCGGCCCTGGCCTTTCGCCTTTACCTGCGGACCAAGGACATCGGAAGCGAGCTGAAGGCTGGCGAGTACGAGATGCGGACCAACATGCCCTTCGACACGATTCTGCAGGAGCTCAGGAAGGGGCCCGACATCGAGTACGTGAAGCTCGTCATCCCGGAGGGCCTGAACATCGACCAGACCGCCGCGCAGGTGGACCGACTTACGCATATCAGTGCGGCAGACTTCAAGGCGGCGATAACCAACCCGGCGGCTCGTCCCCGTATCCTTCCACCGCAGGTAGCCAGCCTGGAGGGCTTCTTGTATCCGACCACCTACTTCGTGGAGGAGCGGGAGACGGCTGCCTCTCTGGCCGCCCGGTTCGTCTCCCAGTTCGAGAAGGAGACTAGCCGGATCAATCTGGAGCCTGCTGCGGCGGCACTGGGTCTAACCCCGTTTCAGATCCTCACGATCGCCTCTCTCATCGAGGAGGAGGCGAAGGTGGATGACGAACGGACGAGAATCTCCGCGGTCATACATAACCGCTTGAGGAAGGGAATGCCGCTTGGGATCGACGCCACCATCCAGTACGCAGTTGGAAAGTACAACGCAAAGGACCTGACCGTAAGTGATCTGGCGGTTAAGTCCCCATACAACACGAGACTGAACGCCGGACTGCCACCGGGTCCCATATCCAGCCCCAGGGCGTCCTCGATCAAGGCAGCCCTTGAGCCGGCGTTGAACGAGGATCTTTACTTCGTCCTTACCAAAGACTGCATCCACCACCAGTTCTCCGAGAGCTATACCGAGTTCCTGGCGGCAAAGAGCGCACAGCCGGCGACTTGCGGGTAACGGGCGCAACCCGGCTGACGGGGATCCTGGGTGGGCCGGAACAGGTCGAGCTGAGCCTCAGCCCGGCGATTCACAACGGAGCCTTCGAGGCGCTGGAGATGGATTGGATCTACCTTCCGTTTGGGACCAGGTCACAGCAGCTAGGTTCGGCGATAAGGGGATTGGCTGCAGCCGGCGTCAGGGGGATGAACGTCACCATGCCGCACAAGGTGGCCGCCATGGACTTCATGGACGAGATATCGGACACGGCTGCGCGCATCGGAGCCTTGAACACAATCGAGGTCCGGGGCGATCTGCTGATCGGTCACAACACCGACGGGGACGGGCTGATGCGTTTTCTGAGCCTGGACATCGGAGCTGACCTTGTCGGGAGCCGGGCACTGGTGCTGGGAGCTGGGGGGTCTGCCCGGGCGACGGTGGTGGCGCTGGCCGAGGCGGGTGCGGGGGAGATCTGGGTAGTCTCCAGAGATCCGTCCAAGGCGCAGGGTTTGGAGTACCTGGCCGGCAATGCCGTCTTCCAGTCCGGGCCACTCGACGGCGAAGCCGGCCGCCTTGTGGGGGAGGCCGACGTGATAATCAACGCCACCCCGCTCGGGCAGAAGATGGAGGAGCCGGCAGTCTCAACGGATAAGATCCGACCGGAGACGGTGGTGGTGGACCTGGTTTACCGGCCGCCAGTCACGCCTCTCATTGAAGCGGCTCGGGCCCATGGGGCCATCGCCCACAGCGGCTTGGGCATGCTTCTTCATCAGGCATGTCTGGCCTTTAAGATCTGGACCGGCGTGGAACCACCCATGGAAGCGATGAGCGCGGCAGCGCTCGGGGCGCTTACCGCTTCCAATGACGTCTCCTAGGCACCCGGTTATATTGGGCGCCTGATGAGAGTGCTCGTAACGG
>DATACZ010000131.1:0-13074 GCA_036258795.1 Actinomycetota bacterium | reverse complement strand
GCCTCCGGGAGGGCCGGGTCCACAGGAAGTACCGCCAGGCCCTGATCCCATGCCCTCACGAGCTCCCGAGCAAGCTTGGAGTTGGGAAGCCTTATGGCAACCAGCGCAGTGTCACCCATTAGCTGCTACGGTACTTCAACCATTCGAGTTATCGCTCAGGAGTAGAAGCTATGAATTCATCCAGCGAGTTCCCCTGGAAGGTCTCTGGGGAGTTCGAGGACATCATCTACGAGACCTATGAGGGGGTTGCCAAGATAACCATCAACCGCCCTGAGGTAAGGAACGCCTTCCGGCCCAAGACCCTGTTCGAGCTCTCCCATGCCTTCGACCTTGCCCGGGACGACCCCTCGATCGGCGTCGTGATCCTGACCGGCGCCGGGCCCCTGGCGTTCTGCTCCGGAGGAGACCAGCGAGTCCGGGGGGACGACGGTTACAGGGATGATCGTGGGATAGGCCGGTTGAACGTCTTGGATCTTCAGGTGCAGATGCGCAGGCTGCCCAAGCCCGTGATAGCGATGGTCGCCGGTTACGCGATCGGTGGAGGCAACGTTCTGCAGGTGGTCTGCGACCTCACCATCGCGGCGGACAATGCGGTCTTCGGGCAGACCGGGCCCAAGGTGGGGTCCTTCGACGGAGGTTACGGGGCTGGGCTCTTGGCCAGGATGGTGGGACATAAGAAGGCTCGAGAGATCTGGTATCTATGCCTGCAGTACAGCGCCCAGGAGGCGCTGGAGATGGGGATGATAAACAAGGTTGTCCCCCTGGAGGAGCTCGAGAAGGCCACGGTGGAGTGGGCGATGAGAATCCTCGAGATGAGCCCTCTTTCCATCCGGCTCCTGAAGGCGGCATTCAACGCCGATACCGACGGGCTTGCGGGAATACAGCAGCTGGCCGGGGACGCCACGCTCCTGTACTACATGAGCGATGAGGCGCAAGAGGGAAGGGACGCCTATCTTCAAAAGCGCAAGCCGCGCTTCGACCGCTTCCCGCGCAGGCCTTAGTGGCAAACGCCCGGCTGTGGGTAGAGGCGGCAAGGCCGAAGACACTGGTTGCCGGCGTGGTTCCGGTGGTCGTCGGGACGGCCGCGTCGGGCAGCTTCAGGCCTTGGAGGTTTGCCGGTGCGATGGTGGTTGCGGTGTCGATACAGGTAGGAGTGAACTTCGCCAACGACTACTTCGATGCAGTGAAGGGGGTAGACCTGCCCGACCGGATTGGTCCACGCCGCCTGACGGCAATGGGCCTGGTGCCATCCAGGGCCATGCTGAGCGCCATGCTGATGGCCTTTGCTATCGCCTCCGCGGCGGGCCTGGCGCTTGCCTGGGCGGTGGGGTGGGAGCTGGTGATAGTGGGCGGCGTGTGCTTAGCCGCCGCGCTTGGGTACAGCGGCGGGCCCCGGCCCTATGGCGCCGCGGGGCTCGGGGAGTTTTTCGTTTTCGTTTTCTTCGGCGTCGTGGCGACGGTCGGCTCCGCCTATGTTCAAACCGAATCCATAGTTCCCAAAGCGGTTGCCGCGTCCCTTCCGGTGGGTCTTCTTGCCACCGCTCTTTTGGTGGTCAACAACCTTCGGGACATCGACACGGACCGGCGGGCAGGAAAAACCACCCTGGCGGTCAAGATCGGGCGACCAAGGACCGAGAGGCTGTACTCGGCGCTGCTGGCCGGCGCGTACCTGCTGCTCCCACCGGTGGTCGTTACGGGTGGAGGGCCCCGTGCAGCCTTGCCGGTGCTGTCACTCCCGCTTGCTTGGCGCCTGGTACGGAGAATTTCGACAAGCCAGGGACGCGCCCTGGTGCCGGTTCTCGTAGCCACAGCCCGGCTGCAGCTCGTATTCGGGCTTCTTCTTGCGGTGGGTCTGTGGATCTGATCAAGGCCGGCTTTCGAATCCCGCTGAGGTATCCGTTTCGGGGAGTCCGTTATCGGGAGGGCGTCTTGTTGCGCGGACCGCAGGGTTGGGGTGAGTACTCGCCGCTTCCCGGGTACACGGACGGCGGCGAGCATAGATGCCTGCTTTCCGCACGCGAATCCGCCACGGAGCCCTGGCCACGGCCACAGCGGACATTGATTCCGGTTCATGTCACGGTTCCGGCCATCGGTCCCGAAGAGGCCTCGGCACTGGTCCGCGAGTCGGGTTGCGCGGCCGCCAAGGTAAAGGTGGCCGAAGGAGACGACGAGGCCAGGGTCGAAGCGGTGCGGGACGCCCTGGGGCCATCCGGAAGGCTCGTCATCGACGCCAACGGGGCTTGGGAGCTCGATGAGGCCAGGCGAGCTCTCGATGTCCTCGGCCGCTACGGCCTCGATTTGGCCGAGGAGCCTGTCTCCGGACTGGACCAGCTGGCCAAGTTGAGGAGGATAACCGACGTTCCCCTGGCCGCCGACGAATCCGTCACCACCGTCCAGGCTGCAATGAAGGCGAAGGAACTGGAAGCGGCCGATGTCTTGGTGGTCAAGGTGCAGGTCCTCGGGGGAGTCCGTGAGGCCCTGAGGGCGGTGGAAGCGTCCGGGCTTCCGGCCATCGTCTCCTCGATGCTCGAAACATCGGTGGGGGTATCGGCCGGCCTGGCGCTAGCTGCCGCTCTCCCGGTCTTGCCTTTTCCCTGTGGTCTGGCGGTTACCTCCCTGCTCATGGGCGACTTGGTCACAGAGCCGCTCGCCCCCGAAGGGGGAAGCTTGCAGCTACGCCGGCCCGAGGTGGACGAGGCGGCGTTGAAGGCCTTTGCCGCTCCTGCAAGGCTTCCCGGCGAGGAGGTCAACGGAAAGTTGGTTTCCCTGTGATCAACGCCGGCCAAGCCCAGGCCCTGGTCATGGTGGACGAGCTCGTACGGTGCGGGATGACCGATGCCTGTCTGGCCCCCGGCTCGCGGTCCACTCCCATGGCTCTGGCGCTGGCCAGACGGCCCGAGATCAGGCTCCACGTGTCGATCGATGAGCGCTCGGCGTCATTCCTGGCCTTGGGCATAGCCAAGCAGTCCCGGCATCCGGCGGCCGTACTCACCACCTCGGGCACCGCCGCGGCCAACCTGTACCCCGCGGTTATGGAGGCCCACCATGCCTGCGTGCCCCTGATCCTACTTACCGCCGACCGTCCCCCCGAGCTCCGAGACACCGGGGCAGGGCAGACCATGGATCAGATAAAGCTTTACGGCAATGCGGTGCGGTGGTTCGTCGAGGTCGGAGTGGCAGAGGACCGCGAGGATTCGGTCGCATACTGGAGATCGGTAGCCTGTCGCGCTTATCACACCAGCGGCTCCCCCCGGCCGGGTCCCGTGCACCTCAACTTGGCGTTCCGGCAGCCCTTCGTGGCTGCTGAGGATGAACCTGCCTTTAGCTATGACCTTGGCGGACGTGCCGACGGCTCTGCATGGAGCGCACTGACCACGGCCTCCCGGGAGCTCTCCGGGCAAAGCTTGTCGCGATTGAAGGAGGAGATTGATCGGACCGAGCGTGGGCTGGTGGTGGTTGGCACCGGAGACCACGATTCCGAGCCGATACTCTCCGTGGCACAGGCGGCTGGCTGGCCTCTGATTGCGGAGGCGACATCCAACGCCAGGGTAGGACCGCTTGCTATCTCGACCTACGACTCACTGCTGCGGGCGGAGGACTTTGCCTCCTCGCACCGCCCGGACCTGGTGCTGAGGATCGGGAGCCTGGGCACCTCGGCGGCCCTGAACGGGTTTTTGGATGCCTCGGTCCGCCAGATCGCCATACATCCGCAGGACACCTGGCCGGATCCGCGGCGCGCCATCTCGTGGATGATCCGGTCGGAGGTCGGTCCGTTGTGCCGAGCCTTGGCCGCGGAGCTCGCACCTGACCGGCGGGGGTCCTGGATGGATGAGTGGCAGTCGGCCGAGGCGACCGCCCGGTCCGTCATCGACGGAGTGCTCGACGAACACGAGGAGGTCAGCGAGCCTCGGGTCGCCCGGGACCTTGCCTGCGCCCTGCCCGAGCACTCCAACCTGGTGGTGGCGTCCAGCATGCCGATCCGGGATCTCGACTGGTTCATGAGACCCCGCCAGGGCCTGAGGTTGCTCGCCAATCGGGGAGTGAACGGCATCGACGGCTTCGTTTCCACCGCCCTCGGCGTGGCGCTGGCGGCGGAGAGCCCCACCGCAGCGCTATGCGGAGATCTTGCTCTCCTGCACGATCAAAACGGGCTTCTGCTTGCCTCCGAGCGCAGGCCCGATGTCGTCTTTGTCGTCGTCAACAACAACGGGGGAGGGATCTTCTCGTTCCTTCCCCAGGCGTCGGAGGCCGAGTTCGAACGCCTATTCGTCACACCTCACAACGTGGACCTGTCGATGGTGGCCCGGACCTATGGCTGCGGCTACCGGCTCATGGACAAAGCCTCGGATCTGGGGCCGGCACTTACGGACGCCCTGCAAATCGGCGGAGTGCAGATCATCGAGGCGCGTACCAACCGGGACTCCAACGTGGAGCTGCACCGAGCGATTTGGCTGGCGGTCGGCGAGGCACTGAGAGAGAGCGGAAACTAGCGGGGGTCAATACAAGGCGGAGAGCATGACCTGCAGCTTTAGCTCTGTTTCCTCGAGCTCGCTATTCGGGTCTGATCCTTCCACTATTCCAGCCCCTGCAAAGACCCGTGCCTTGCTTCCGCTTAGCTGAGCGCACCTAAGGGCAACGGCCCACTCGCCGTCCCCCTTGTGATCGATCCATCCGACGGGACCCGCGTAGCGGCCCCGTCCAAAGCCCTCGGTGGTACGGATGAACCGCATGGCCTCCTCCTCGGGGACTCCACAGACCGCGGCGGTGGGATGGATGGCAGCGACGAGCTGAAGTGCACTCGGGGACCCCTTCAGCCGCCCCTGAACCTTGGTGCTGAGGTGCTGCATGTTTGCAAGCAGGAGCAGCGAGGGCTCCTCCTCTGCCACCAGCTCCGCGCAGAAGGGGCGCAGCGCGTCCATCACGGTCTGGACGGTGAGCTCATGCTCTATCCGGTCCTTGGCGGAGCTCTGAAGCCGCCGTCCGAGCTCCGTATCCTCCTCTTCCCCGGCGCCCCGCGGAGCTGAGCCCGCCAGAGGGATCGAGTCGACGACGTCGCCGAGCCTGCGGATCAAAAGCTCGGGACTGGCACCCACGAGATCGTCGAACCAAAAGGTAAAGCAGCCCGGGTAGGCGTGGACCAACCGGCTCATGACCTGCCGAGGATCGAACGGGCCCCGGCCCTCCACCACAACCTCGCGGGCCAGCACGACCTTTTGAAGGGTGCCCTGTCGGATTTGGCGCAAGGCCCTCTCCACCAAGCCGGCCCATCCGTCGGAGGGCAGCTGCTCGCCGCTGGCACGGCGGAGCGCCCTGTCCCCGGCCTGCCGTTGCTCAGCCGCGGTTCCTTCGTATCGCACCGAGGTTTTCCAGGCCACCCCATCGCCCGATCCGTAGACGGTGGCGGGAATCACCAGCGTTGAGCCAGGGCAATCTGGATCGAAGGTCCAGCTCCCAAACGCGATGGGCCCGGATCCGGGAAGGTCGACCTCGTCCTCCACCTCCGCGCCGGCCAGGAGCGCCTCGACCCTCTGCGCCGCACCCCCAAAGCGCGACTCCCCGGTTCCCGGATCGACCCTAAGGCACTCGCCCTGAGCCACCAGGCTGGTCCCGGGGGTGAGCCAGGCAATTCCCCCACCCTCCGGAATGAGGTTCGCCTCTTCGGGGCTGGAATCCAGCTTGACCGTCCTTGCGATGAGGCGTTCGGTCAAATGCGCGTTCCGGTGATCAGCTGTGCCGCGCCAAGACCCAGCAGCTCCCTGCGGACGGCGAGGAAGCCGGCGTCTTGAACCATATGAAGAAGCTCGTTTGTCGGGGGCAGATAGGCCGCGGAGCGGGGGAGGTAGCTGTAGGCACGCCGGTCAGAGATCACCCCGCCGATCAGCGGCACGACCTTGTGAAAGTAGATCCGGTGACCCATCTTCAACACCCGCACGTTGGGCTCGGCCACCTCCAACAGAGCGATCCGGCCGCCGGAGCGGGTCACCCGGGCAAATTCATCGAATAGCCCGGCCAGATCGATAACGTTTCGCAGGGCAAACCCGCAGGTGATCCCGTCCACGGATCCGTCGGCTACCGGCAGGGCCAGCGCATCGGCCAGCACTAGGGGGGCGGAGGTTCTTGCCACGGCAAGCATGCCTGCCGACATATCGATGCCCACGGCCCGAAGGCGGCGCTTTTGAAGCTCACGGCAAAGGTCTCCCGTTCCGCAGGCCACGTCGAGGACCAGGGACCCTGCGGGCAGGCCCAGAGAGGCGACCGTCCTTCTTCGCCACCCGGTATCCATGCCGAAGGTCATCACGCGGTTCACCAGGTCGTATCTGGGAGCGATGGCGTCGAACATCGACGTAACCGCCCTGACCTTCTCGGCGCCGGTCGGGAGCTCCTCTACGCCGGCCATGAAGGCTCTAGCCGCTTCTCGGATTCACTCCGAACCGCCTTGATCTCGGGCTCCGCGCCCACCTTCTCGATCCTGGCCTGGGCGGTGGCAAGCAGGACTCGGCGGAAGTGGTGTGCCACGAGGGCCACCGTAGCCGGGAGCATCTTGCGGAATGCCTCTACCAGCTCTGTGGCTGCTTCCTCGTCGGAGGCAGCAGACTCCCGGATCGGCCCCCTGACGTACTTGTCGAACATCTCAACCGCCTTCTCGGCGGTACGCCTGGCGCTCTGGTCGTGATCGTGCGCCAGAGCGAGCAGCTCGGACAGAGGCAGCCCCCACTCCAGCAAGGCCAGCCCGGCGGATGCGGCCGCGGCGTCGGCCGAGGTGTACTGGGGAATCCCGTCGCGCATTCGAGGTTCGAGCAGGTGCTCCCGCTCTATCGCATGCACGAGAGCCGGGGAGACCCCTATTCGGGCGGCCAGCTCCTCGGCCGTGAAGAATTCCTCGTTCTCCGACTCCCCCGGCACGGGGCCGGCAAGCGCCTCCACCAGGGCCTCGTCGGCTTTGTCGAGCTCACCGTCCAGGAGGCGCCTGATCGAAATGAGGGTGAAGCCCTTTTTCTTGAGATCCCGGACGCGTCTCAGCCTCTCCAGGTGCTCGGGACCATACCAGGCAACCCGGCTTCGCCGCTCCGGCGGAGGCAGCAGGCCCTTTGTCTGGTAGAAGCGCACCGTATCAACGCTGATTCCACAACGGGCGGCCAGCTCGTCGACGCGATATTTCATGAGCATCCACTCTACGAGCAAATGCAGCAAATGTCTGTGCGCAGACTCGAATTGATGGCTCCACGTGGCCCGACTCCGGGTGGTGAGCGGGCGCAGCAGGGAAGGATGCGCATGGTGATGCAGAGCCCTGGGTAAAGTGCGGCCCGTGCAATTGACGAGAAAGCTCGACGACGCCGACCGCGCGCTATTCAAGAAGATCGTCGGTACCAGGAGCCGGCTCGGGGACCGGCTCCTTTACTCTGCCTCCCGCGCCGCCAACCGGTCCTTGCTCTGGCTCTGCATAGCGGTCGTGCTTGCCGCCGGAGGTGGCCGCTTTGGAAAGCGAGCGGCACTAAGAGGTGTGCTATCGATAGGTATCACCTCCCTGGTAGCCAATGTGCCCGTCAAGAGGCTGGCCCGGAGACGCCGTCCAGACCAGCAGACCCTGCCGAGAATTCCTCATCTGAGGAGGCGGCCGGTGACCTTTTCCTTCCCCTCGGGGCACGCCGCCTCCGCGGCTGCCTTTACGACGGGAGTCGCTCTGGAAATGCCCCGAGCGGCCGGCTCCCTGGCGACTCTGGCAGCTGTAGTCGGCTACTCGCGCGTTTACACGGGAGTTCACTATCCAGGCGATGTTGTTGCCGGAGCGGCTCTGGGCGTCACGATCGGCCTGCTGACCACAAGGTTCTGGCCGGTGGCGCCCCATGCCCCCGCCGTCACGCGTCCAGCCTTTCAACCCCTGGGCAGCGCTCCCACGCCTGACGGGGCGGGGTTGTCGATTGTCGTCAACCCGTCGTCCGGGCCCGCCCTGTCTGCCCAACCGGTTGAGGCTCTGTCCAGAGCTCTGCCGCGGGCCGCCATCGTCGAACTGAGCGAAGGCATGGACTTTCTCGACACCATGAAAGAGGCCTGCCGGGACGCACGGGCGCTCGGGGTGGCGGGAGGAGACGGCTCGATCAACATCGGCGCCACCGTGGCGCACGAGGGAAACATCCCGATGCTGGTGATACCGGCGGGAACTCTCAACCACTTTGCGCGGGATCTCGGCCTCAGGACCGTCGAAGACTCCATCGAAGCCATTCAGACCGGCCACACCGTGGCGGTTGACCTGGCCATGATCGATGAAAAGCCTTTCCTCAACACCTCGAGCTTCGGCCACTACGTTGAGCTTGTAGATGCCAGGCAGAAGCTGGAGGACAAGATAGGAAAGTGGCCGGCCCTCATCGTCGCCCTCATCCGGGTGCTTCGGAAGGCTCAGCGGATAGACGTCGAGATAAATGGCCGCCGGCGCTTGGTGTGGATGTTTTTCGCAGGAAACTGCAGGTACAAGCCGAGCGGGTTCGCTCCCAGCTGGCGGGAGCGGCTAGACGACGGACTCCTCGACGTTCGGATCGTCGATGGCCATGAGCCCTGGTCCAGGACCAGGCTGGTTGCATCCATTCTGACCGGCACCCTGGGACGGTCAGCGGTCTATGACCAGTTCACCACCCGGGAGCTGTCGGTTAGGTCACTTCAGGGTCCGCTGCGACTGGCCCGTGACGGGGAGACGTTCGAGGGCTCGCAGGAATTTTTGATCCGCAAGAGCGAGCGCCGGGTGGCGATCTACGTGCCCAGGGACTCACTGCCGCCTGAGATAACGTCCGACAAGAACGGCCAGAGCAACCAGGCCAGCGACTCCGAGGGCAGTGATCCAGGGCTTGGAGCTGTCGTAGGTCTCTCCGAGGATGTAACCGGCGACGACCACCTCGGCCACCCCGAGGACGGCCCCGAGGCCATCGGCGGGGAGAAACCTACGAGACGGCATATCTGACGACCCGGCGGCCGCAGCCACCAAGGTGGATGGAAAGGCTGCCAGCCTTCCGATAAAGACCACCTTCATCCCCTTCTTCTCGAGCACGGTCCGGAGCTTGCGGATCTTGTCCAACGGCAGCACCCATGAGCCGATTCTGTGCTTGCTCAAGGTGTCGGAGGAGAACCCCTTGCCCAGGTAGAAGAAAAGCCAGACGCCCAGGATCATCAGTGGCAGTGCGGCTATCACCGCCGCCGCCAGGTTGACCCGGTCTCGCCGGGCCAGGAACGCCGCGGCTAGAAGGACCTCCTTGGTGGGACGCAGAAGTACCAGAACGAGGAAGTGGCGCTTGTAAAGAAAAGGGGCAAGAGGGATCGCGGCGATTCCCAGCACCACCCTTAGCGCGGCAGCCCACAGCAACACGCCGCGGAATCGCTTGGATTCATTCACTACACGGGCCCCTGGTCGGGTTCTTACGTGACCTGTGGCGTGAAATTAGCGTGAATGCCCTCGGCTTGCTTACGATTCGTAAGGGTCTCGAAGGTTCGCTCTGCTGGATTCACCGGGGTGTTTCGCGGTATTTACAGCGAGGCAACCCCATCAGCATGCAGGAGGCGAGCTAAGCGACATGATCGATCACTGCCTCACCGTGCCGTGATATCGCGCCTTTTCTCCTCGTCGTTAGGCACCGACTCACTGCGGCCCAGTCCCGTCCCATCCACAACCCAGGAGGGTTTACCCCGACGTCTCTCAGCGGGGCTCGTGGTCGTCGGCCTGGTCCTTACGGTCGCGGTAGTCCTTCGCTTTCTTGTTCGCTCACCGCTCTGGTTGGACGAGGCGATCAGCGTATCCATCGCCCGGCTACCTCTTCGGGACATCCCCGAGGCGCTGCGGCACGACGGAGCTCCTCCGCTCTACTACCTGCTGCTCAAGGGATGGCTGGCGTTGCCCGGTATGAGCGACGAGGGAGCGAGGTGGCTCTCTGGGATTCTCGCCGTGCTCTCGCTCCCGCCGATGGCAGCAGCCGGACGGCGGCTGGGAGACCGAGAGACCGGCCGGGCGGCCCTCTTGGTCTTGGCCTCTTCGCCGTTCGCGATCTACTACGCCACCGAGGCGAGGATGTACTCGCTGCTCGTCCTGCTGGCGCTATTAGCCGGTTTGTTGCTCTGCAGGGTTCTGGAGGCCGGCCGGGCACGGGACGTATTCGGTCTGGCCCTTGCAGTAACGGCTTTGATGCTCACCCACTATTGGTCGGTCTATCCGCTCGCGGCTGCGGCAGGGTGGCTGGCATGGCAGTGGAGGAAAGGCCGCCCTCGGGCTCGGCTTGCGCTTGCGGGGCTGGCCGGGGGCGTGGTGGGCACCGCTCCCTGGTGGCCGATTGCGATCTTTCAGCTGCTTCACACCGGCACGCCGTGGGCTTCTTACCTAACCGTGAACTTCGCCCTGGGATCGTTGCGGACTATCGCGGGGGGAAGGGGCGACGCACCGGTGCTGCTACAGGTCGTGTACCTGCTGCTCGCCTTTTTGGGCGCCTTCGGCGTCCGCCGGGATTCGGCGGTTGAGCTCAGATGGCCCCCCCGTGGCCCGGGAGCCCTGTTGTCGGGTGCATGGGTCGCAACGCTCGTTCTTGCGGGCCTGGCCGGCCTCATCTTCGGCGTGGGATTTGCGTCCCGGTACACCTCGGTGATACTGCCTGCCGTGCTGCTGGCCGTTGTGGCCGGAATAAGCGTTCTCCCCAGTATCCGCGCCCGGACTCTGGTCTTGTGGGTGACGGTTCTTCTGGGGCTCGTGGCGGCACTTCCGAATACGTGGACCCCGCGCACCACAGCCGGCCGGGTTGCCTCGGCCCTCAACCGGGAGGCAAAGCCTGGCGATCTGGTCGTTTACTGTCCCGACCAGCTGGCACCGGCGGTCAGTCGCTTGCTGAAGGTTCCGCTCGACCAGATAACCTTTCCACCGGCTGACGATCTGAGCCGGGTGGACTGGCTCGACTACCGTAAGCGGATCCGGGCGGCCGGAGAGCCCGAAGCATTTGCTCATCGGCTCCTGGGCGAGGCCGGGACACGCGATCTCTGGCTGGTGTGGGCGCCCGGCTATAGGTCCTTCAGCGGCCAGTGCAACGACATGCGTATCGAGCTTCAAAAGCGCCGGGAGGACAACGTTACGGTCGTGCCTTTCCGCCGCCGAATAGTCGAGTATTCCTCGCTGGTTCACTTTCCCGCTTCGTGAAGCGCGGTTGGCGATCGGGCTGGCGCCGGGATCTCGCCGCCGCACTCCCCGGATGGGTGGTGGCTCGGATCCTCACTCTGGGAGTGTTCGGCGCGGCTGCCGGGGCGTTCGAGCGGCTAAGGCCTTCCACCGGTCGGTATGCCAGAGGTCTGCGCCTCCAGCAAGGCTTGCTCACCTGGGACGGCGATTGGTATACGCGCATTGCCCACGAGGGCTATGCAGCCCTTCCGGCCGACGGCCTCAGGTACTTTCCGCTTTACCCCCTTCTCAGCAGGGGGCTGGCATGGGTGCCCGGCATCTCCATCGAGCTGGCACTGGTGCTTATCGCCAACGTGTCAGCTCTTGCTGCCGGCGTACTCCTGCACCGCCTCGCGCGCGAAGAGCTGGGCGACGATCGCCTGGCGGTACGGGCGGCCTGGCTCCTGGCGCTCACTCCTGCCTCCTTTGTGCTGGTGCTCGGTTACACCGAGGGTCTGGCGATAGCCCTTGCGGTGGGGACGTTTCTCGCTCTTCGTGCCAGCCACTGGGGTGGGGCGGCGGCTTTGGGAGCTCTGGGAGCGTTGCTCCGGCCCACCGGGGTTCTGATCGCCGTGCCGGTGGCATGGGAGGCTGTGAAGGTTTGGCGTGAGGGAGGTTTCCGGGAGCGACTCTGGTGCCTTCCGGCGGTGGCCGCTCCCTTTGCGGGTGCCGGAGCCTACCTCTTGTGGGTGGGAGTCAGATTTGGCGACGCCCTCGAGCCCCTGTCCGTCCAGCAGTCGAGCCGCTTCAGGGGCAGCATAGTCAACCCTCTTGTGGTGTTTTGGCGAGGCGTCAAGGACCTCTGGTCGAGCTACTACGGGGGGAACGCCCTGCGCGTCCCATTCGCCGTTGCCGTGATTGTGTTGACGATAGTTTGCGTTCGCCGGCTCCCGGGTTCTTACGGCGCCTATACCGTGGCGAGCGTCGCCGTCATGCTGTCCACTGAGAGGTGGAGCTCCCTGGAGCGGTACGCTCTCGGTACCTTCCCCCTTGTCCTGGCTCTCGCTTCGGTAACCGATAGCCCCCGGGTTGAGCGAGCCGTGCTGGTTCTCTCGGCATCAGGAATGTGCGTGTATACGTTCTTGTCGTTTCTGGGCCCAGCTTTCCCCTGATCAAGGTCAAACGATAGGCGACGCGCTCGTATCCCCCCTCTAATCTGGTATGACCTGAGATGGGCAAACTTCTTCCTGGATTCCTAAGCCGCCGGCTCGATCCGGCTCAACGTTACGGGCTCCGGCTTACCCTGTCCGCCCTTGCGGTGGGCTTGGCCGGCATCCCGTTTGCTTTGTTGCTCATAGAGGTGAGCACCCACGGTTCTTTGGTGCGGCATGACCAATCGGTCTCCAATGCCCTGTTCGAGCTGAAAGCTCAATATCCTGCCCTTTCAAGCGTGTTCAATGTGATCAGCTTCCTCGGTTTCCCGCCCTGGTTTTGGGTCCTGATTGGAACCGTGACCATCTACCTTTGGATCAGGCGGCTTAAGCGCCTGGTGGCGTTCCTGCTGGCCACGACCATAGGGGGCTCCATCGTGAACACCATAGTGAAGCAGGCTGTAAACAGGCCGAGGCCAACCTTCAGGGATCCGGCAGCTATTACCTTTGAGAGCGGTAAGAGCTTTCCCTCGGGTCACAGCATGAGCTCCACCATCGCATATGGGGCACTGCTTCTCATATTTCTTCCCGTGATACCCAAGAGGTGGAAAGTGCCGGCAGTCATCGGCACCGTGCTGCTAGTCCTTGCTATTGGGATCAGCCGCCTGGGACTCGGCGTGCACTACGTGAGCGATGTCCTGGGGGGCTACGTCCTTGGCCTGGCCTGGTTGGTCGCCTCCACTGCCGCCTTCGCGATTTGGCGAGTAGAGCGAGGCCGCCGCCCGGTGAAGCCGCTGGGCGGCGTGG
>DATACZ010000130.1:0-3483 GCA_036258795.1 Actinomycetota bacterium | reverse complement strand
GCAGCCGGATATCACCTCCACGGGGCCGAAGCTTCGTATCGTGACCACCGTGGCGCCGATCACCAGCATCGTGTCGAGCGTGGTGGGCGGGTTGGCCGAGGTGACCGGTGTCGTTCCGGAGGGCATCAACTCACACACCTTCGAGCCCTCCCCACGGGTAGCCGAGCTTCTGTCGGCCGCCGACTTGATCTTCCTCAACGGCTTGGGGTTAGAGAGACCAATCAAGCGGCTGGCGGAACAACACCTGAGCGATGGGACAGAGATCGTCGAGCTGGGGAACCGCGCCATCACTCCCTCCGAGTACATCTACGACTCCTCCTTTCCTTTGGAGGGAGGCAATCCCAATCCCCATCTCTGGACGGATCCCACACTGGTCCGGCGCTACGCCCAGGTAGTAAGAGATGAGCTGGTCGACCGGGATCCAGACCACGCCGACTCGTACACCCTGAATTACCAGGCCTTGGCAGCCAGGATCGACGATCTCGATAGGGCCATGCGGACGAGCTTTGCGACGGTGCCGCCGTCCAACCGCAAGCTGCTCACCTACCACGACGCTTACGCCTACTTCGCAAGAACCTACGGCTGGACCGTCATCGGCGCCATCCAGGTCTCCGATTTCAAGGACCCAACCCCCCGAGAAGTCGCCGGGTTGATCGATCAGGTCCGCAAGGAAGGAGTCCCCGCCATATTCGGATCGGAGGTCTTCCCCAGCCCGGTGCTGGAGCAGATCGGACGTGAGGCGGGCGTTCGCTACGTCGACGTTCTTCGCGACGACGACCTTCCGGAAACCCCTGGGGAAGCCAACCACTCCTGGCTGGGGCTCATGCGCTTCAACTACGTCACCATGGTCGAGTCGCTCGGAGGGGACGCCTCACCCCTCAAGGCGCTCGAGGTCGAGGACGGCCTCATGGACAGAGCCGAGTACCCTCAGTGATCCTTCCCCCTTTGATTGACGCTCGGGGAATCACCTGCACCTATGGCGGAGATCCGGCGCTCGTCAACGTCGATCTAACCGTTGCCAGGGGTGACTTCATCGGGGTGGTAGGACCATCGGGATCGGGCAAGACCACCCTAATTCGGGCGCTGCTCGGCACGGTCATCCCCACATCGGGGACCGTCATCAGAAGCCCCAACCTAAGCATCGCCTACGTTCAACAGACCAAGACCGTCAACTGGGACTTCCCCCTCACCGTGGAGGAGTGCGTGCTGATGGGCCGGACCTCGGGACGCGTCGTACCATGGCGCAGCCAGTCCGAGCGCCAGCAAATGAGCCTGATCCTGGACCGCCTCGGCATGCTGCACACCGCCAGGCGCCACATTCAAGACCTCTCCGGTGGCCAGCGCCAGCGGGTCTTCATCGCTCGGGCCCTGATGAGACGTCCCCAGCTGCTACTGATGGATGAGCCAACGTCAGATGTCGATCTGAAGACCCGCCACGAGGTTCTCCACCTGCTGGAGGACCTAAACAGGGACGGTTTGTCGATTGTGCTCACCACCCACGATCTGAACGGCATCGCCGCTCACCTCCCCAGCCTGGTATGTCTCAACCGGGAGGTCCTCGGGGCCGGGCCACCCGATAAGGTGCTCACGCCGGCCGTTCTCGAGCGCACCTATGGGGCCCGGATGGACGTTCTTCAGCACGGTGGTTTGCCTGTCGTGCTCGACCAGTACACGGCGCCTCAAGGCCTGTCGTCGCTGACCGCCGGTTGATGGAGGATCTCCTCCGTCCCTTTCAATTCGACTTCTTCCTCAACGGCCTGGCGGTCGCAACGCTGGCAGGCGCCCTTTGCGGGATGGTTGGCGTTTATGTAGTCCTTAGAGGAATGAGCTATATCGGGCACGGGCTCTCCCACGCCATCTTTGGTGGCTTTGCGGCGAGCGGGCTGGTGGGGGTGAACTTCTTCCTGGGCGCCGGGGTCTGGGGAGTGGCATCGGCTCTGATGATCAATCGGATCTCCCGTCGCCGGGCGATTGGATCCGACGCAGCCATTGGGGTCATAACAACTGCCTCGTTTGCCCTGGGCCTGGCGCTGATACAGCTAACCGGTGCCTCGAGTCAAAACGCCGAGGCGGCACTGTTTGGAAACGTGCTCGGCGTCTCTGCCGGGGACATCTGGGTTGTGCTGGCAGTGAGCGCCTTCGCTGCGGCAGTGATCTTCTTCCGTTACCAGGAGCTGTTGTTTATTACCTTCGACCCCGAGGTGGCCGCCGCTTCCGGCGTCCCGGCCGGGCGAATGGACTCGCTGCTCATGCTGGTGCTGGCCGTATCCATCCTGGCCTCCATGAACATCATGGGCGTCACCTTGATCGCTGCCGCCATCGTGATCCCCGCGGTGGTGGCCCGAATGCTGACCGACTCATTTGCCCGGATGCTCCTTCTGGCCACCCTGTTGGGAGCGGTATCAGGCTTCGCCGGCATGATCTTCAGCTACCACCTGAATGTCGCCTCGGGCCCCACCATTGTGCTTACGGGAGCGGCAATGTTCGCGGTTGTTTACGCCCTCACTGGCACCAGGCAGGCCGTCAGAACAGCCTGAAGCCTTCCCCGTCTGACGCCTGATCAGGCTCTCCGGGCAACAACCGCCTTCGGCTCGACTCCGATGATGTTGTCCAGCGCTAGCATGCCGGGTCCGATCAGGACTAGAGCTAATTGCGCAACTCCGAGTGCGAGCTCGAGCTCCCAACCAACTCCCTGGGGTCCCTGTGCCACGAGCCCTATGTCCGCTTTGACCACGAAGCTGATGAGGACCATCTCCACGGCCATAAACAGCGCGATGACTCGGGTAAACAGGCCGATGATGAGCAGGATACCTCCACCCAACTCCAAGAGCGTCACGACCCAAGCCGTGATTTCAGGCAAGGGCACATTCAGCTGCGCCAGAAAGCCGGCAACGTTTGCCGGCCCACGCTGCAATTTGGGCCAACCGTGAGCGATGAAGACGATCCCCACCCCCAAGCGAAGGATCAGCCCCGCAAGCCTCGACATGGGGTGGAGGGGAGGAAGGGAGAGAACTTGCATTGGCCTCCTTCTCATATGGGACTTCCGCCAAGAGCGTACTCCTCCCTGGCATCCCTTGCCTTCTACAGCTAGCGCACCACCACGTTGACGAGCTTGGGGGGGACGGCGATGACCTTGTGGGGCTCGCCGCCATTTAAGTAAGCCTTCACCCGCTCGCTGGCAATGGCCAGTGAGGTCATCTCGTCCTTGGTGATCTCTGCCGACACTTCGATTCGATCCCTCACCTTGCCGTTCACCTGGACCACCATTACCACCCTATCGGCCTCTGCCTTTTCCTGGTCGTACTCCGGCCAGCGCTGCAGGTGAATCGACCCCTCGTTTCCGTAACGGTGCCACAGCTCCTCGGTGAGATAGGGAGCAATCGGCGCCAGGAGCTTGAGGAACGCCTCGGCGGCGGGCCGGGGAACCGGCCCATCAAACTTTGAGAAGTCGTTCACGAGCTCCATCGCCCGGATGATGGAGCT
>DATACZ010000129.1:0-6454 GCA_036258795.1 Actinomycetota bacterium | reverse complement strand
CTCCGGGTTCCCGGGAGGCCTCCGGGCACTCAAGTACTCCAACTTGATCGAGGAGCGCCCCGAGGTGGTAGTCGAGAAAGCGGTCAAGGGTATGCTGCCACGCAACCGTCTGGGACGTGCCATGGCGGGGAAGCTGAACGTTTACGCCGGCCCCGAACACCCCCACGTAGCGCAGAAGCCGCAGCCCTTGGCCCCAACCCGTACCGGCGGCACCGCAAAGGGGGTGGCATCCAAGTGACGGCTGCGCCGAGCGAGCTTTCCCGCGCTACCGGACGCCGCAAGGAGGCTATCGCCCGGGTCCGCCTCGTTCCCGGCACCGGCGAGTTCCGGATAAATGAGGTACGGAGCCTGGCGGATTACTTTCCCAACCTGGCGGTCCGAAGGACCATCATGGAGCCCCTGGAAATGCTCGAGCTGTCCAAGTCCTACGATGTCATCGCTCGAATTGAGGGCGGAGGAGTCAGTGGACAGGCCGGAGCGTTGCGGCACGGAATAGCCCGGGCTCTCAGCGAACTGGACCCCGACCTGCGGCCTACCCTCAAGAGAGCCGGCTTTCTGACCCGTGACGCCAGGATCAAGGAGCGTCGCAAGTACGGCCTTAAGAAGGCACGTAAGGCTCCCCAATACTCCAAGCGCTGATTCCTTCTGCCCGCACTCGCGGATGAGCCGGCTGTTTGGAACCGATGGCGTCCGGGGAGTGGCAAATCAAGACCTAACGGCAGAGCTTGCCCTCAAGCTGGGCGAGGCCGCGGCCCGGGAGCTTGGTGGTGACAATCCCCATCCCCGGGTGGTCGTTGCCCGGGATACCCGCATATCTGGACGGATGCTCGAGGCGGCCCTTTCGGCAGGCGTAACCTCTGGAGGAGGTCACGTCCTATCATGCGGGGTCCTCTCGACCCCGGCCGTTGCGTATCTGGTGCGGCGTTGGGAGGCTCATGGTGGAGTGGTTATCTCAGGCTCTCACAATGCCTATGCCGACAACGGGATCAAGTTCTTTGGGCCCGATGGATACAAGCTCGACGACACCACCGAGAGGCGGATCGAGGAGCAGCTCGAGCGCCAGTGGCCACGGCCGACGGATGCCGGTCTGGGGAAGATCGTCGAGATTCCGGAGGGAGAAAGCCTGTACGCCGATCACGCTCTCCGGGCCTTAGAGGGCCGCAGTCTGCGCGGGATGCGAGTCGTCATCGACTGCGCCAACGGGGCCGCCTACCGGACGGCCCCTTTGGTGTTCCGGAATGCGGGAGCAGAGGTTATCGTCATCAACGACGCTCCCGACGGCTTGAACATAAACGCCGGCTGCGGCTCGATGTGGCCGGAGGTGGTTGCAGGACAGGTCGTACGGATGAAGGCCGACCTGGGCCTGGCCCACGATGGTGACGCCGACAGGGTTATTGCGGTCGATGAAAATGGCAACATCGTCGATGGGGACGCCATGCTCGCCATGCTCGCTCTCGAGTTGAAACAGCAGGACCGCCTGACGGGCAACGTCGTGGTATCGACGGTTATGGCCAACCTCGGCTTACGGCAGGCGCTGGCGCGCGAGGGGATTGAGCTGGTCGAAACGCCCGTGGGAGACCGCTACGTGATAGAGGCGATGCGTGTTCAACGCGCAGCGATTGGTGGTGAGCAGTCCGGTCACATCGTGACTTCTAGCTTCTCCACCACGGGCGATGGCCTGGTGACGGGCCTCCGCGTTGCGGGAAGGATGGCGTCGACCGGACAAAAGCTCTCATCGCTATCTCGGGTTGTCGAGAGATTCCCACAGGTCCTCATAAACGTTGCGGTGACGGACCGGCATGCCGTCTCCTCGTCCCACCGGATTCAAGCCGCCATTGAGGAAGCCAAAAGGTCGATATCCGGCCGGATACTCGTCCGGCCTTCGGGGACCGAGCCGGTGGTCAGAGTGATGGTGGAGGCCACCGACGCAGACGCCGCCAGCGCGGCCGCCAATAGCATTGCCGCCGCGATTCGAGGCGAAAGCTAGGTACCTCGAGACAGTCGCAGGGGGCCCTGCCGGTCTTTGGCGGCGAGCCATAACACGAAACCTTTGAGTTCCCGGCTCCTAGAATGGGGCTCGTGAAAAGCGTGCTGACTCCCGAGCGGATGGCTGAGGCGGATCAGGCCACGTTCGATTCAGGGGTTCCTTCCTTCGAGCTGATGTCCGAGGCCGGCAGGGCGGTGGGACGGGCCGCCGTGCGTTACATGGGAGGCGTTTACGGTCGCAGGGTCACCGTGGTCTGCGGTAAGGGTAACAACGGCGGCGACGGGTTCGTAGCGGCCGAATACCTGTTGCGAAAAGGAGCCCTGTGCCGGGTCTTCATCGTAGGAGACCCGGAATCAGTCAAAGGAGACGCAAGGACCGCTCTCGACTTGCTGGTTCATTCCCGGGCCCAGCCGTTCGATCCATCGCGGTTGAGAAGAGAGCTGGAGCGCTCCGACCTCGCCATCGATGCGATGCTGGGGACGGGGTTCAAAGGGTCGCTGGCCGGCCCGGCCGCCGAGGCGGTCGCCGAGCTGGAGGCGTCAGGCATTCCCGTCTTGGCCGTGGACATCCCGTCGGGAGTGGACGGCCGTACCGGAGAGGTCCGTGGAAAGGGGGTTAAGGCCGCCCTCACCGTGACCTTGGGGGCTCTCAAGCCAGGGCTCCTGCTTCCGCCGGGTTCAGAGCATGCGGGCAACGTTGAAGTGGCAGACATCGGTATTCCGGCCGAGTTTCTCGATTCCGATCTTCACCTTGTCGAGGAGGAAGACGTTACCCGGACGCTGCCCATCCGGCCCCCCACAGCGCATAAGCGC
Source organism: Actinomycetota bacterium (assembly GCA_036258795.1). Classification (GTDB taxonomy): domain Bacteria; phylum Actinomycetota; class CADDZG01; order JAHWKV01; family JAHWKV01; genus DATACZ01. The sequence goes on along the minus strand of DATACZ010000129.1, from coordinate 3,655 downwards.
AGCGTCGGGAAGGTGATCGTGGTGGCAGGCTCACCGGGCATGTCGGGAGCAGCGTCTCTGGCGGCGCTCGGAGCTCTTCGAACAGGTGCCGGACTGGTGAGGATGGTGGTGCCGGAGGCCATTGCCGGCCGGCTCGACGTCAGCGTGATGGAGTCCTTGACGGTGCCCCTGCCTCAGAACGAGCGTGGAGGACTTCGGCTTGACGCGCTCGATCAGGTCGTAGCTCTTGCGGCAGAGGCCAACGCAGTGGCAATGGGCCCGGGTATCAGCCGGGACGAGGAGACCCAGAAGCTCGTCCGGAGGGTCTTGGAGGAGGTGGATCAGCCGGTAATCCTGGACGCCGACGGGATCAACGCCTTCCAGGGCCGGCCCGAGGAGCTCCGCAACCGGCGGGGCCCTACGGTGCTCACTCCCCATTCCGGAGAGCTGGCCAGGCTCATCGGCATGGGAGTGGAGGAAATCAACGGCGACCGGGTGGCCGCCGCCCAGGATGGGGCCCGGCAAACCGGGGCCATCGTGCTCCTGAAGGGTTTTTGCACGGTCGTGACAAAGCCCGACGGGGAGACTGCTCTGGTGAGAAGTGGGGGGCCGGTCCTGGCCACCGGAGGGACCGGCGACGTGCTTACCGGGGTGATTGCGGCACTGGCGGCGGTGAGCCCTGCGTTTGACGCCGCCTGGGCCGGAGCCTACCTTCACGGCGCGGCCGGTGAACTTCTGGCAGCCAGGATGGGGGATCGGGGAGTGATTGCTGGAGACCTTCTCCAGGTGCTCCCCGAGGTCATCAGCAGGGTGAGGAGATGACGATAGAGCCGGCCATCTGGGCCGAGATAGACCTGGGGTGCATCCGGCGAAACACTCGCCGGATCAAGGAAATGCTTGCTCCGGGGACCCTTCTTCTGGCAGTCGTCAAGGCAAACGCCTATGGACATGGCGAGGTGGAGGGGGCCAGGGCCGTCCTTGAGGGAGGAGCGGACTGGCTCGGAGTCGCCCGGGTCGAGGAGGGTGTCGCTCTACGCGCCGCCGGAATCGAAAGTCCCATCCTCCTCCTGGCAGAGCCGCCTCGAGGCGCTCTGGAGCTGGCGGTGGCGTCCGATCTCACCCCCACCATCTACACAGAACAGACCGCCCAGGCTCTTGCTGGCTTGGCTGCTGCTAGAGGGGTTCGGGTCAGGGCCCACATGAAGGTAGACACCGGAATGCACCGCTATGGGGTGCCCTGTGAGCATGCCGTCGGTTTTCTGGGTCTCCTAAAGTCTTTGGAGAGTATCGAGGTGGCGGGGCTTTGGACGCACTTTGCGGTGGCGGAGGAAGTCACAAACCCCTATACGACTATGCAGAGCAAACGCTTCCTTGAACTGCTGGACGAGCTGGTTCCGGAGGACCGCGTTATCCGTCACATGTGCAACTCGGCGGGAGCCATCACCTTGCCCTCCGCTCACCTGGACATGGTGAGAGCCGGGATTGCCTTATGGGGCATCCATCCCTCTCCTGAGCTCGCTCACCTAATCGAGCTGGAGCCGGCCATGAGCCTCAAATCCCGGATAGGCATGACGAAGCGCCTGGCCGCCGGCGAGGCGATTTCCTACGGCCAGAAGTATCGGATGCCACGAGACGGCTGGGTCGTAACGGTTCCCTGCGGCTACGCCGACGGCCTCCGCCGGGCGCTGGGCAACACCGGCGAGGTTCTGATCCGTGGAAAGAGGTACCGGATCTCGGGAACCATCACCATGGACCACTTTCTCGTCGACGTGGGCGACGATGACCTGGAAGTGGGAGAGGAGGTGGTGATCCTGGGAGCTCAGGGGCAGGACCGTATTACGGCTCAGGAAATGGCCGACCGGCTTGGGACCATTCCCTACGAGGTGGTCTGCGGAATCAGCGCCCGAGTGCCCAGGGTGTATAAGGATTCGGTGCCGATTGGGACGGAACAGCCCAGGGCCAGTCAGTCCGCACAGCCTTGAATCCTTCTTTATTCCATGTTCAGTCGAGTTGCCCGTAGTGTTTATGATGAAATGTTCGGGTGGCTGGAGTCGCGGGTGAACAGCCATCGACCGCACTAACCTTCACTACCCCAGGTTGAAATGTCAGGTGCGTCATTGCTCTGATCCGCCTCAAGGGGAGTCCGGCTGAACGCACGATCACCCCAGCGAGACGGAGAACATCAGTGAAGTGGCAGAACTTGCAAGAGGCCAAAAACGAAGCCCTTGGATGCATCAAATGCGATCTTTCCAGGGGACGCACTCAGGTGGTGTGGCTCGACGGCAACATCGCCTCCGACCTCATGTTTGTGGGAGAGGCGCCTGGATACCACGAGGACAGGCTGGGAAGGCCCTTTGTGGGCGCCGCCGGAAAGCTGCTCGATAACCTGCTTTCCGGCATCGGACTCGATCGCACCAAGTGCGTGATCTGCAACGTGCTCAAGTGCCGGCCCCCGGCCAACCGCAACCCCGCACCAGAGGAGATCGACCTGTGCAGTCCATACCTCGAAGCTCAAATCCACTTTATTCAGCCCCGTATCATCGTTCCGCTCGGTAACTTCGCGACCCGTTTTCTGCTCAATAGGCAGGTGTGGATCTCGCATGTGAGGGGGCGCAAGTTCGAGGCTTACGGCGCCACGGTAATCCCGACCTTCCATCCGGCATCGGCCCTTCACTCTGGGGGCGAGGGCTCTCCTGCCATGGCGGCGCTTCGCTCGGACTTCAACCTAATCAAACAGGAACTCCTGCGCTCTCGCATGCCACTTCCCGAACCGGTGCTTTCTGCACCCCGGCCAGAGCCGGTCATCGAGCAAGGATCCCTTTTCTAACCAAACAACCCCAATGTCTTCGATACCTTCCCCACCTTCTAAGCAGCCGCTGGTCATGGAGACGCGCTCCTCGGAGGAGACGAAGAGGCTCGCGGTCTCCCTGGCTCCCATATTGGTGCCTGGGGACATGATCGTGCTGTCGGGGGACCTTGGGGCCGGAAAGACAACCTTCGTGCAGGGGCTGGCAGTGGGGCTTGGGATAGCGGAGAGGGTGACGAGCCCTACTTTCGTCCTCATGAAGGAGTATCTCGGGGGCAGGTATCCGCTCATGCACCTCGACATCTACCGTCTGAACACGATCCAGGACGTCATCGACCTGGGCTATGACGAGTTTCTTGATCCTTCCTACGTGGTGGCAATGGAGTGGGGCGACATGGTAGAGCCCCTCCTCCCCAAAGAGCATCTGAATGTGGAGCTCAAGCTGATCGGAGGAAGCTCTCGGACCGTGAGCCTCACGCCCAGGGGCGTCAACTGGATGAACCGCATGCCCACCGTCCGGTTGCTTGCCTCGGAGCTTTTCTCGGCGGGCCGTAGCGCCGATCCGGGCGCGTTCGGGGAGGACTTTCTCCCCGGTGAAGAGTCGGGAAGGAACAACTAGATGCGGCTCAGCGAGCGGATCCGAGCCTCCATGCCTTGCCTATACGGTCTGCCGGATCGTAGCGGAGGCAGCCGCCCACCGAGCGACCGCGGGGAGCGAGTGTGGCCCCTTGCACATGGCGAGGGTGTGTAGAGGTGTTGGTGCTGGGTGTTGAGACGTCGACGCCGTGGGCCTCTGTCACCATCGGAAGCGAGCAGGGCATCATCGGATCATGCCTCGTTTCCAGAGGAGCCACCCATGGGGCGTTCCTA
>DATACZ010000128.1:0-4080 GCA_036258795.1 Actinomycetota bacterium | reverse complement strand
TAGAGAGCCTCGGGCGAAGGGAACCTGACCGACCAGGCTAGGCGGAAAGGACCGTCCGCACCAGGCTTGGCCAGAAAGGCAACGTAAGGCTCCCACGCGCTGGGCTTCAGCGTGGCATCGATACCAAGTACGGTCCTCCAGCCATTGATTACCTCCTGGAGCCACCTCTCATGGCCGCCACCGGAATTGAGGTAGATGTTCATCTTCAGCATGCCGGAGTCGATCCCTGAGTCACTTAAAGCCTGCTTGGCCTGGGATTCACTGGCTCTAGGCGGGACCGTCTCCCTGCACGTGCTCTCTCGGGCGACCGGACCGGCAGTGGACGGCAAAAAGCCCGTTGGGGATTGCCTCGATCTGGCAAGCAGCCCATTGATGATCTCGTTGCGGTCGACGGATAGGGCAAGTGCCTTCCTGAAGGTCAGATTGTCATAGGGAGCTTTCTTGGTCGGAAGGCCGAGGTACGCAACGTGCCCGTTCGGGCCGCTGTGGACCCGCCCTCTGACCCGACGAGCCTCGGCCAGCGCGCTCGTGGGAACGGGAGCTACGTTAACTTGTCCCGATTCCAGGTACTCGTAGGCCGCAGCCTCATCAGGAGCGATTCGAACTGTGATGCTTTCCGCATAGCCCGCGCCGCCACGTGAGAAGGCCTCGTTCTTGCCGTAGTAGTCATCGAATTTGGTGAGTCGAATGTCCCGGCCCGTCTCACCGGGCGATTGCACCATGTATGGCCCCGTGCACGCTGGCTTGGCCGCAAAGCTCTCGGGAGACCTGTCTACCTCCTCCTTCGGGACGGCTGCTCCCATAGTGGGATGGGAAAGGACCGCCGGAAACTCGGCATATGGCTCCACAAGGTCGATTTCAAGCCGCAGCGGCTGGGATGCTTTGACGCCTGCCAGGGTGGTGCTTTTCCCGCTACGGACCTCCGGATAGCCGGCGATCTTGTCCAGTAAGTAGTGCTGCGGAGAGCCCGCCTGGGGATGGACAAGCCGCGACAGTGAGTAGACGTAATCTTCGGCGACGAGCTCGCGTCCATTGTGAAACCTGACCCCAGGCCTGAGATTGAGGGTCAGCTTCTTTGCGTCGGGCGCCAGAGCCCAGGACTCGGCGATGGCGGGACGGAGTGCGGCAGTTGCAGGCTCTAACCCGATCAAGGAGTCACAAATCTGCTTGACGACGAACAAACCGGCGCGGGTGGATGCCTTGAAAGGTTCAATGGATCGGGGGTCAGCAATCGCTACCTTAAGCTCTGAGATCGATGCAGAGCGTGCTGGTGACTTAGCGGGCTCCGAAGCCGGCCTCCCTCTACCGCAGGCCGTCATCACCAGCGCAATAACCAGGGCTGCGGCGGTAATACGTCCGGCCAAGCAGCCAACCTTAGCCACGGCGGTGAACATGCCTCAAAACGGGGGATCCGAAGAGATCTATTGGTGCTTCCCCCTCCAAGGACACCTGCTCCGGATTGATCACCCAGTGGCTGACCGAGCTCCACAGCGGGATGGCCGGCATATTGGCGCACAGCTCGTTCTCAGCCGCCACATAAAGGCGCCGGATCTCTTCAGCCGAAGTGGCTCGTCGGGCCTCGTCGACTCTGAGATCGAAGTCGGGATCTGAGAAGGAGAGTACGTTTTGAGGGGAGCCGGTTCTGAACAGTGCCCCCAAGAACTGATCCGGCAACGGAAGGTCGATGTTCGTGGACAGGATCCACACCGCCGGCGACTGTCGATCCCTGAGGGAGGCGGAAAAGAACTCTTCCTCCATTGGCTCCGGCTCTAGATCTATCCCGAGAACCTCGTTGACCTGAACCTGAACCGCCTCTGCTACCAGCCGGCCGGTGCGGTTGCTGTCGAATCGAAGAGGCAGATCTAGCGCCGCCGGGTCGACCCCCACCGAGCCTAATAGCTCCTTAGCTCTTTCCGGGTCGGCAATACGCCTGACGTACGAGCTGCACGTCGATTCGGAGGCCGCGCCATAGTCGGGTGGCAGCCAGCGTAGTGCCGGCTCGCGCTGGTCTCCATACGCTGCATCGATGATCACCAGCCGGTCGATGGCCAGCGATACGGCCTGGCGCAGGCGCGGATCGGAGGTCTCGTTTTTCGTGATGTCAAAAGCCAGATAGGTAATCTGGGGAGTAGCGGCGCTCTGATAGCCCACCTTGGCGGCCCGGGCTTCAGCCACCCGGCTGTCCGGCACAGGAGCAATATCTACCTGTCCGCTCCTGAACGCCTGATATGCGTCCTCCGCGCTTTCGTACGATCGAACGAGTATCAGTTCGGCGTAGCCGGTGCCGTTTCGGAGGTAAGCTCCGTTCCGGCTGAGGGACTCGGCGCTTCGGCCAAGCCGGTAGTCGTTCCTTCCAAGACCTCGCTCAATCCGGTAAGGCCCGGCGCACATAGGAAGCACCGGGCCGGCAGGGTCGGCACTTAGCGACCTGAGTGACACCGGGACAAGGGCCGGGTGTGCCAGCACCGTCGGAAAGTCCGAGAACGGCTCGGAAAGTTCGATCTCCAGGGTAAGCCGGTCGATGAGCTTCACCCCGCTAAGATGCGTGGCATCTCCGGATTGGACTTCTGCGAATCCCGCCACCTTGGACACCAAGGAAGCCCACGGGCTTGCAGTGGCCGGGCGCGCCACCCTCGACATGGCTTCCCGAACAGCCTCCGACGTCAACGGAGTTTCGTCATGAAACCTCACATCTGGACGGAGGCTGACTTTAAGCTTCCCGGCCCCAGGGGCCAGCTCCCAGCTGGAGGCCAGCGCAGGCCTCGGCGTTCCTTTCAGCGGGTCCAGCCCGATCAGCCCGTCACACGCGGTCCGGATGATAGCCAGCGATGAGGAGCCGCTCACTCTGGCAGGGTCCAACACCCCGATCTGCGGCAGTCCAACGACGATGGAGCCGCCCATTCTTGAGTCACCTGGCTGAGAGCCGCCGAACAAGCCACACCCGGTTAGGGTGACCAGGACGATTGCGGACAGACGGCGGCCGGCGCGGCCCTTAAGCTGAGCGAAGCGAATCCTCGGCCTTGCCTTTACGAAGTTAGTTGAAGAAAAGCGGAGCCCGTGCTCCTCAATCCATCAACATAACCAGAGCGAAGGTGGTCACGGCGAAGATGATCGCAGTAGCGATGGTTATCCGGTCGAGGTTTTTTTCCACGACGCTGGTGCCGCTCAGGCCACCCCCCTGTACCCCTCCGCCGAACATCTCTGAGAGCCCACCCCCCCTGCCGGCGTGTAGCAGGACGAACAGAATGAGCAGGATTCCTGCGAGGACGTGGATGCCGATGATCAAGTTGAGAAGCATGCTCTTACCTTACCGTTCTTAAGTGCGTGACGGCTGCGAAGCTTAACAGGCCAGAGCGCTCGACAAGCGCAAGCCTGAAGTGACGATCGTTTTGGTCAGGAAGGCTTGTAGTACTGAACGATCTGGGCAAACTCGTCGGCGTCCAGGCTGGCCCCTCCCACCAGGGCCCCGTCGATGTCCGGCTGGGCCATCATCTCGGCGATATTTCCCGGCTTGACGCTCCCCCCGTACTGAATGCGAATCTCCTCGGCCGCGTCTCCAACCATCTCCCTGACCTCGCCCCGTATCGACGAGATCGTTTCCTGGGCGTCCTCCGCGGTGGCATTCCTGCCGGTTCCGATCGCCCAGATCGGCTCGTAAGCTATGACCATGCCGGCGACCTGGGTCTCGGTGAGTCCCTTTAGCCCCTCCCACACCTGAGAGCCGACCTTGGCCTGCGTGAAACCGGACTCGCGCTCTTTCAAGGTCTCGCCCACGCACATGATCGGGATGAGGCCGTTCGCGAATGCCGACCTGACCTTGGCATTCACGTGCTCGTCATCCTCCCTGAAGTGTTCCCTTCGTTCGGAGTGTCCGAGGATCACATACTTGACCCCGAGCTTGGTCAGCATGGGTGGAGACACCTCCCCGGTAAATGCGCCGGAGGACTCCCAATACATGTTCTGGGCTCCCAGGGCGACATCGAGCTCATCGCTCTCTACCACCACCTGAACCGATCGGAGGGCGGTAAAGGGAGGGCAGATTACTATCTCCATCCGATCGTAAGCTGCAGGGTCCAATCG
>DATACZ010000127.1:0-3841 GCA_036258795.1 Actinomycetota bacterium | reverse complement strand
GTGTAGAAGGCCTTAGCGCGGTCGACGTCCGAGACCGGTACCGCAACCAACTCAAGCTTCCAATCCATCAAGCCTTCCTTTCACTAGGCCGCGGCGTTCCATGAATGACTTAAGCGCCGCCCGTTCCTTGTTCACTACCGGAGCGGATTACCGGCAGGCGTGACCCATGCTCTCCCCGGGCGGCCACTTACCTCCGGTGAGTCGGTCCCATGGGCCGCATCTAGCCGCTCAAGCCCAGCTGCGATCTTGCTTTGGTAAGTGAACCGGCCCGGCGGCGCCGGCCGCGCCAAAGATGCGGCCGTTTCTGTTGACCTTATGAAATTCGACGATCAGGGTTCGAGGGGATTGCTCGTCGAACCTCATCGCTATCCGTTCCGCCACCAGTCCAACCTCGTCAAAGTCATCGCCTCTTCGAAGGGCACGACCACGTGCAGCCCTCGGGAGCCGGTGCTCAAGCATGACCGGCGCGATTTCGGCGTAGTAACCGACCACCTCCGATTTCGTGATGCCGGAGTCCGGATACAGCACCTTCCCCGGGTTGGAAATCTGGATTCTTCGGCGCCCAACGCGTCGTTCGGTCACCTCGGCGCCGCCATTTCAATCGTCATCAGGCAAATCTATGCCATCCGATAGGCTCGATCGGCGTGGAGACATCGCAGCAAGCGACAAGCAAGCCCATTCTCGTTGGCGCCCCCCTTTCGCTCTCCGGTCGTTATGCGCTTCAGGGGCGTCTCGCCGCCGCGGGGCTCAATCAGGTGGTCCGGGACGTGGCCGCCGCTGGAGGGGTGGCGGTTGGAGAGGACCGGCTTGTTCCTCGAGTCGCCATCCTTGATGACGGCAGCACTCGCAAGGGTGTGATGAAAGCGCTGGACATGCTGGCCGAGGCGGACCTGCTTCTGGGGCCCTATGGCAGCGACCTGGTCGTAGAGGCGGCCCGGTGGGCCTCGGAGCACGGGCGGGTTCTCTGGAACCATGGGGGCAGCGCAGACGATTCACAGCGTCTTGGCGGCCTCATATCCGTTGCCTCACCGGCCAGTCGCTACCTGGCCTGCGTCCTGGAGGCCATCGCACCATCCCTCCCAAATGCTCGGGTCTGGCTGGCCGTAGGCCCCGGCCGGTTCGCCCACAATGCGGCTGAGGGGGCCCGAGGAGCCGCTCAGCGCCTTGGTATGACAGTGACCAGAGTTACGCAACATGCCGACGTGCCGGACTCTCCCGATGTCGACGTGCTCCTTTGTGCAGGAGCCTTTACGGATGACCTTGCCCTCGTGGCTAGGCTGCGCCGAAGGCCGGCTGCGGTTGGAGCCGTAGCAGCCGGACTATGGCCCTTCGGGGTTCAGTTGAGGCAGCGGGCCGACGGAGTCCTTGGGCCCTCGCAGTGGGAGGAGGGCGCTCGTTTCGCCGTGGATGTGGGATCCAACCAGGCGCAGGTCCTCCGGGCCCTCCGAGCCGCCGCAGTGGAGAGCCTGCGGACGGGGTGGGTCGGCCAGCACGTGGATTACCCGGCTGCCCAGGCTTACGCCGCAGGCACGATTGCCTTCCATGCAGCCGGGCAAGCAGGGAGCATTGAGGACCGGGAGCTAGAGGCTGCGGCCCGCCGCATGCGCTGCACAACCTTTTTCGGCCGCTTCGGTCTGGGAGGAGACGGCCGGCAGGCCGATCACGAGATGCTGGTCGTCCAGTGGCAGGAAAGCGTCAAGAGGATCGTATGGCCATCATCTCTGGCCGAGACGACCCTATCCCTTTAGCCCAGTCGATATGTTGGGCGGGGTGACCACCGAGGAGCGGGGTGCCGACGCCGTCCACGCGAGGACGGTACTCGACCGGCGTGACTGGGCATTTCTGGCGTTGTTTGCTGCTGTTGCCGCGGCTCTGTGCCTTTACAAGCTGGACGAAAGGAGCATCTGGCTTGATGAGGCGGTGGCGCTGCGAATAGCCCAAACCCCCGATCTCAGGGCCCTGCTCAGCGACGGCGGGAACATGGCTGCCTATTACCTGTTTCTAAAGGGCTGGCTTGGCCTGGGCTTGGGCCAAAGCGAGTGGGTTGCTCGGTTTCCTTCCGTCATGTTTTCGGCCGTTGGCTCTGCGCTGCTGTACCTGCTTGCCAGACGGCTCTTCGACCGCCGCGTCGCCTTTGTGGCGGCCCTGCTGTTGACCGTCAACTCTTCCTTCGTCCGCTACGGTCAGGAAGCGCGCAGCTATGCCCTCGAGCTGATGATCGTTACGGCCGGCTGGCTGGTTCTGTCGGTGGCTCTAGAGCGTCGGACGGTGCGCTGGTTCCTGCTTTGGGGCCTGCTCTCCGCGGTTGCAGTGGCCACTCATCTCCTCGCCGTCTTGATCGTGGCGGCTCAACTGGCGTCACTCCTGCTTCTCCGGCTCAGCAAGTTGCCGTGGAAGGCACTACTGGCCGGGCTGGGAGTGGCTGCGTTCGCGTCCGCTCCCGTTCTGGTGGTTGCGGCCCGTACCGGCAATGTCCACATCGCCTGGATTCCTCCAATGTCGATAAAGGCTGTTCGTCAGGTGCTGCTGTTTCTCGGCGGCAACAACTTCGAACCCAGCTCGGATTGGTGGCCGCAGACCATAAGTGTCCTTGTGCTGGCAATCTTGGCTGTGGGCTGGGCGGCGGGCCTGTGGATAGCCGTCAGAACAGCACTCCGGCGGGGCCGTTCCTGGCAGGCTTGGTCGTGTGGCGTAGCCGCTTTTTGGCTGATCGTACCCCTGGCCGCCGCCACCGCGGTGTCCTCTGTGGCGCAGTCTCTAATGGTCCCCAGGTATTTCATCGCCTTGCTGCCGGCTAGTTCTCTCCTTCTGGCGCTGGCGGTCTCCCACCTCCAGAGCTCGGTCCTGCAGTCCATGGCCCTGGGCCTCCTGGTGATCCTGGGTCTTTCAGGAGTTGCCCGATCGTACGGCACGGAGGAGTGGGGTTGGCGGCAAGCGGTGAACTACCTTCAGCAGGCAGCCCGTCCTGGTGATGATGTATTGATCGTGCCGGCACATCAAAGGATGCCGCTCGACTACTACGTTGGACGCAACCCTGGCCCTCTTCTTGATTACATCAGCCCAAGGCAACGAACCTGGCAACCGGTCGAGAGATCCGTTTTTGGAGTTAGCGAGGCGTTCTACTGGCCATCCCCGCCACGCGAGGCGGCACTCTTGGCCGCGCAGCGTCACCAGTTCTGGCTGGTCATAACCGATTTCACGCGGTGGGACGCTTCAGGCCGCGTGACAGAGGCCTGGGGTCGCGCCGAGACCTTTTTCCAGCACCTCGGACCCGGCTTCGTGGTCCGCTCGGGCAGGGCCTTCGGTCCTTCTGGCCGGGTCGGGGTCCTGCTAATGGAGTCGGAGCCGGTGCCATGACGCCACTTTCTAGGCGGGAGAAACAGCCGCACACGAGAGGCTTATGGATTGCTGATCTTGCCTGTACGCTTCACCGCCCGAGTACCTCCCACTGCTCGGGCGGCACGGTGGACACCAGGTCGTAGCCGCCTTCGCGAGGTCGAATCACTGCCGCCTCGCCCTCTGCGATGGATATCCCGGCGGCTCGCTGGATGTTGAACAGGTGTCCAACGAGGACCGTGTTCTGCCCTGCCGGGGGCGGTGTGGCCAGCAGCTCGCGCAGTGCCGTAACACGGCGTTCCTCCTCAGCGTCACTCCCGGCTTGGGGTAGGGATGTCAGGTCCACCGACTGCTCGGCCCTACCGAAGGCGAGGTTTGCAGTCTCAAGCGTGCGGCAGAAGGCGCTTGACTGGACCGTCCCGACCGGGATGCCCAGCTCGCGAAACGCACTGCCAATCCTTCGCGCTTGCTCTCGGCCCCGCTCCGACAGGTTCCGCTGTGCGGA
>DATACZ010000126.1:0-6752 GCA_036258795.1 Actinomycetota bacterium | reverse complement strand
TCAGCCGGTAGGTGTTGGCCATCTCTACCGCATCCTGCGCAGCCTCGTAACCCTTGTGACCCAAGCGGCCACCGGTCCTGTCCATGGCCTGCTCGAAGTCGTCGGTCGTGAGCACCCCAAAGATGATCGGAACGTCGGTCTCGAGCGAGACGGCCAGAATCCCTTCCTGCACCGCTTTGGAAACGTAGGTGAAGTGTTCGGTCTGACCTCGGACGACTGCCCCCAGGCAGACGATGGCGTCGACCTTGTTTCTGCAGGCAAGTTGCTTGGCGGCCCCGGGAATCTCAAAAGCCCCGGGCACGGAGACCGTCGTAACCGAGTCAGCGGATACGCCGGCCTCTTCCAGGGCATCCTCCGCACCCTCGAGAAGCCTCTGGGTGATCGAGTGGTTGAACCTGCTGACCACTATCCCGATCGTGAGGTCCCGGCCGCTGAGCTCACCTCTTAGCAGCTTGAATCTGGACTGCAGCGGCTCGGACTCGTCCCGGCCATTCGTGGGATATCTGGTCATGAGCCCTTTAGCTCGATCCGCCGTCCGTGATCCCCGGCTCGGAGATTGAGCTTTCCAAACCTTCGAGCAGATGGCCTAGACGATCCCTCTTGGTCCGTAGGTAGGCGATGTTCTGCTCGGTGGGGCTGGTCTGAAGTGGCACTCTCTCGGTGATGGACAAGCCATAGCCTTCGATGCCGGCGTACTTCCTGGGACTGTTGGTCAGCAGCCGTATCGAAGTAAGCCCAAGGTCGGTCAAGACCTGGGCGCCAATGCCATAGTCCCTGAGGTCTGGCGCGAATCCTAGCTCGGCGTTGGCCTGCACGGTGTCGCGTCCCTGCTCCTGCAGGGTGTAGGCCCGGATCTTGTGAATCAAGCCGATGCCCCTGCCCTCATGGCCCATGATGTAGAGGACGACTCCAAGCCCGGCCCCCTCGATCATGTCGAGCGCCAAGCGGAGCTGCTGGCCGCAGTCACACCTGGCCGACTGAAAGACGTCTCCGGTGAGGCATTGCGAGTGCACACGGACAAGCACGTCTTTGGCCCCCTCGACCTCCCCCTTCACGAAGGCGACGTACTCCTGACCGTCGATGGTTGATCGGTAAGCATGGCAAATGAAGTCTCCAAAGACCGTCGGCATCTTGGCCGCCGCGACCCGCTCGACCAGCTTCTCCCGCCGCCGGCGATAGGCGATCAGGTCCTTGATCGTGAGGATCTTGAGATGGTGCTCCTTGGCCAGCTTCTCCAGGTGCACAAGCCTTGCCATGGTGCCGTCAGGGGCCATGATCTCCCCCAGCACCCCCACGGGGTGGAACCCGGCCAGCGCCGCCAGATCGGAGGCCGCCTCGGTATGACCAGCCCTGCGGAGAACCCCTCCGGGCGAGGTTCGTAAGGGAAACACATGACCCGGGCGGGCCAGGTCGAGCGGTAATGTGGCAGGATCGGCCAGAGCCCTGATGGTCACTGCTCGGTCGAAAGCACTCGAGCCGGTGTGGCCGGGGATCTTGAGATCCACCGACACCGCAAACGCAGTTCCGTGGGGAGCGGTGTTGTCCATGACCATCATAGGAATCGAGAGCTCCTCCAGCCGTTCCTTGGGCAGAGCGGTGCAGATCAGCCCCCTTCCGTGAGTAGCCATGAAGTTGAGAGCCTCGGGGGTAATGGTTTCAGCGGGCATGACGAAGTCGCCCTCGTTCTCTCTTTCTTCGTCGTCGACGACGATGATCATGCGGCCTTCCTTGAGCTCCTGGACCGCCTCCTCCACGGTTGTAAAACTCAACTGCACCTCCAGTCGTTCACCGTCGCGCCTCTGCCACCAGCCGTTCGACGTACTTCGCGAGGACGTCCACCTCGATGTTGACAGGATCACCGAGCGCCTTGTCTCCCAGGGTGGTTGCTTCGAGCGTATGAGGAATCAGGGCGGTGGAGAACCTGCCTGGCTCGAGACCCGTGATGGTCAGACTGACTCCATCCACAGTCACCGAGCCCTTTTCTACGAGATAGCGCTCGAGGTCGTGCGGCACCGAGAACCACATCTCAATCGATCCAGGTAATACCGAAGATTGAACGACATGGCCCAGCCCGTCCACGTGGCCCTGCACCACATGGCCCCCCAATCGCCCGCCCACGGCGAGCGGCCGCTCCAGATTGACCCGGTGCCCCTCTCGTACCGCGCCGAGGCTGGTCCGCCGAAGGGTTTCCTCCGATAGATCGGCGGTGAACCGCCCGCCCTCCACGGAGGTAACCGTAAGACACACCCCGTTTACGGCGATTGAGTCACCGACTCCAAGATCCACCAGATCGCCTGAGATTGCGAGCTGGCCGGGCGACGAGGCGATCACCACTCCGGTGCACTCGACGATTCCGGTAAACATTGCCGCCTCCCGGCTAGACCGCCGCCAGCACCTCGCTGGCCCCGTCACGGGCCGGCGGGCGCGTGCTGACACTATCGAGGTTACTCCCCAACGGATAGGCGACAATCCGAAGGTCCGTTCCCACCCTTCTAATGGTTTCGACTTTCAGCTCGAGAGCTTGCCCAATCGTCTGAGCCGCCCACCCCTCGAGCAGGCCGAGGGAACCGTTGCCCCCGATTAGTTTGGGCGCCACATAAAGTACGTACCGGTCGATTAGGTTCTCTGCTGCAAAGGCTCCGGCCAGAGTGGGGCCCCCTTCGAGAAGCAGTGAGACGATTCCCCGTTCCGCCAGATCCCGCAGCATGCGTGGAAGAAAAACGCGGCCATCTCGCCCTGGAGCAGAGAGCACCGACGCCCCCGCGCCCTCCAGCCGCAGGACCCTCGGATCCGACTTAGGCAGGGCGGTCACGATCATGGTTGGTGCGTCGGGAGACAGAGCCTTCGCTTCCACCGGAATACGGGCCTCGGAGTCCACGACGATCCGAAGACGCGGAGCACAAGACCGTAAACCTCGCACCGTCAGCATTGGATCATCCGCCAGAACGGTGCCAATCCCGGTGCATATGGCATCCGACAGGCGCCGTAACCGTTGAACGTCTTTCCGGGCCTTCTCCCCGGTAATCCACTTGGAGCTGCCATCCAATGCCGCCATCTTTCCATCCAGCGAGGAAGCGCTCTTGTAAGTGACGAAGGGCCTGCTCCTCGTTCGATGGACAAAGTAGGCCTGATTGAGGCGAAGGGCCTCGTGTGACATGAGACCCAGATCGGTGTCGATACCGGCCGCCTCGAGCGCCTGCATTCCCTGGCCCGCCACCCGAGGGTCCGGGTCTGTGGTGCAGGCAACGACTCTGGCGACCCCGGCACGAATGATGGAGTCGACACATGGAGGAGTACGGCCCTGGTGCGCGCATGGCTCCAGGGTGACGAACATTGTCGACCCATTTGCCTGGTCGCCCGCCTCGATTAGTGCGAGCACCTCAGCATGCGGGGACCCGGGAGAGTGGTGCCAGCCGGAGCCGGCCATATGCCCATCCTTTACCACCACCGCCCCCACCATGGGGTTGGGACTAGTCTTGCCCTCACCGCGCGCCGCCCGGCGGAGCGCCATCTTCATCCAGCGCTGGTCTTCGGTAACGGACACGTCGCTCCCTCGGAAAGGCCTTCGGCATGGTGGAAAAGCGTGGGGCTGTGGCCTTCTGATGGCCCCTCGTTTTTCCTAAATTATGCCCCACTCCCCGGCGGTGATGGACTCCGGCCCAGGTTTGCGAGCCTTATCAGTTCGGGTAGGAGAGCCTGGTAGGTGGAAACAGGCGAGAGGCAGAACCTTAGTTTCAATCACCCGCAAATCAAATGGAACCAGACGTCGGCACGCCACCCAGGCGCCATCGCGGGAAATTTCTTCCTTATTAGCCCAAAAATCACTTAAATCTTTTGGTTTTGTGCCGATACATATGGCATGGACCCGTTGAGGTTCCTAAAGCGCTTTAAGACCTGGTCCCCGTGGCAGCTGGTTATGGCAATCGCAGCCACGCTGGCGGGTCTCTCCATCCTGGGCGGCTCCGCTTACCTGGTCACCTCACTCACCTCCGGAGCACAAGCTCCCGAGTCGCAGGAAGATGGCAGCTCGGAACGGGCGACAACCTTGGCGTCGCCGGCCGGCGACGCCGGAGCACGGAAAGGTGACGAGGACGGCGCCTCCGGGAACGGCTCCTCCGCCCCAGGCTTCTCGATAACATGCTTACCAGGCAGGTTCCCGGCCGGCGAAGGCAACGCCGGAGGCAACACCTGTACGGTCAAATCCCTTGGGGGATTTTCGGAAAGCATCGATCTTTCATGCGCCAACATTCCCCGATCTCTTACCTGTGAGTTCTCTCCCATATCGGTAACACCGCCGGAGAACGGGTACGCGAGCGCCAGGCTTCAGCTTTGGTGGGACGACCTACGGCCCGGTAACTACACCTTCCGGGTCGTTGGCCGGAGCGGCCGTCTGACAGACGACTATTCGTTCCCATTCCGCATGAGTGATTCGGGCCCCCGCGCTTACGCTTTGGACTGTCCTCAGGCGGCTGCAGGTCACCACATTCGCCTCCTCCCGGGCGAGCAGGGCGAGATAACTTGCAATGTGACCTCACAGGAAGGCTTCAGCGGCCCCGTCATGCTGGGATGCACCCGGGCTGGGGGAATCGAGTGCAGCTTTGCCCAAAACCGGGTCTTCGTGCAGTCCGGCAGTCAAGGGACGACCGCAAGACTCAACATAAGTGTTCCGAGGAGAGCAACGCCCGGCGTGCATGAGCTTTTTGTCCAGACCCACAGCCCCGAATCCGACCTGCGAGGGGGACAGCCTCACCGGATCCTCGTTCAGGTGCCCTCGGTTGCCCCACCAAGCTTCCAATTGGAATGTGATGCCCCCGCCCTATCGATTGTCCAGGGCACGACCGGCTCCATGACCTGCCGGCTCAGATCGGTGAATGCGTTCGAAGGAAACGTGACCCTGACTCTTGCTCATCAGACGGAATTCGTGCCGTACAGCCTGAACCCTCCCTCCGTGAGCCTTGCCCCGAGCGGCGCGCCTAGCCCGTTAACCTTCACTCTCGACGCCACCACCCTGAGTCCCGGCAAGTATGGCCTTTACCTGTCCGCTACCTCCGCGGACCAGAGCACCGGCACCCAGCTCGAGCTCACGGTTACTCCGGCTCCTGCCCCAACCGACACTCCACCCCAGGGCCAGGCACCCTAGGGGCTCAGACATCACCTAGGTGATGAGATCCCCGGAGGCGGGCCGATATCCCCGCAGGAACTCGGCCGCGCTCATATGGGAGCCTCCCTCCGGCTGAACCTCTGTCAGCAGGACCCTGTTCGACCCTGTGTTGACCGCCAGCAGTCCAGGCTGGGACGTGTCGATCACTCCGGGAGCTGCTCCGGATGGCTCTTCCGATGCCGCCGCCTTCAGCACCTTCAGCCTGCGGCCGTTGAGAATGCCCCAAGCGCCCGGCCGGGGATTGAACGCCCGTATGCGGTTAACGATTCGCTCCGCAGACGCCGACCAGTCGATATGTGCATCCTCACTGCTGAGCTTCGCTGCGTAAGTTGCACGCTCATCGTCTTGGGGTTGGGGGGAGATCTCGGACCTTTCCAAAGCATCCAGTACCTCGATGAGCAACTTGGCTCCCACCAGGGCCAGTCGCTCCCCCAGGATGCCGGCCGTGTCCTCGTTCATGATCGGCTCCTCCCTGACAGCGAGAATCGGCCCGGTATCGAGTCCCGGGTCCATCTGCATGATCGTCACGCCCGTCTTCTCGTGACCCTCAATCAGCGCCCACTGCACCGGGGCCGCCCCTCGGAGCAGTGGCAGCAATGAGAAATGAACGTTAAGGCAGCCGTATCTCGGGATTTCGAGGACCGCCTTGGGCAGGATCAGCCCATAGGCGACTACGACGAACACCTCCGCCCCCAGCTCCGCAAGCGAGGCTTGAACCTCGGCCGGACGTAGAGATGATGGCTTGAGGACCGGAATCCCTGCTTTCTCGGCCGCCTCCCCAACCGGCGACGGCCGGAGCTTCATCCCACGGCCTCTTGGCCGATCGGGCGCGGTGACGACCGCGACCAGGGCGTGGCTGGAGGCATTCAGCTCGTACAGGGCCGGCAGCGCGATCTCGGGCGTTCCAAAAAAGACCGCCCGCATGCGACCGGGTTATAGAGTCGAGCCAGACTCGGCGCTTACCGCTCCGTCGAGTGCCTGCTCCCGAAGCTTGGCCATTGCCTCACGCCGCAGGTTGGGGGGAAGACGGTCGACGAACAGCACACCGTTTAGGTGATCGATCTCGTGCTGAAGAATCCTCGCGGTCCAGTCCCAAGCCTCCACGGCCACTGTGCGCCCACTCGGTTCAACACCCTCTACCCGCACCCACTCCGATCTCACCACGGGGTACACCAGGCCGGGCACGGACAGGCACGCTTCTTCGCCCTCTACCTCCCCCCTCTGCGCAACTATCACGGGGTTGGCCAAAGCCCCCCGATCTTCCTCGTACTCCCACACGATGACCCGGCGCTGGACGCCAACCTGCGGGGCCGCCAGCCCTACGCCTGCGGCAGCCCTCATGGTCTCCTCCATCGACTTGATGAGATCGCGAACTGCATCGTCGACCTCGGTTACCTCCCGGGCGCGGGAACGAAGCACCGGGTCGCCAAAGAGTCTTATCGGCAGTACCGCCATCTCACCAATCCCTTACGTCAACCTCAACCAGCACCCTTTGGGATGACGAGGCAACGATGTCGTTCAATGGGTCCAGCATAGCCTCTAGCTCGTTCACCTTTAGCAGGAGTTGCCAGCCCAGGCTTCCGCCGGGCGA
>DATACZ010000125.1:0-4666 GCA_036258795.1 Actinomycetota bacterium | reverse complement strand
CCCGCAGGTATGGGCACCTGACGGCCGCCCAGGCGGCGACGATTGCCGCCGAGGCCGGGGTCCGGCTTCTCGTGCTCACCCACTATTCGCAGCGCTACCCCGACGAGTCACCTCTGCTGGAGGAGGCCCGTACGATCTTTCCCGATGTCGTGGCCGCCACGGATCTTGCAAGGATCCAGGTGCCCCGGCGCAGGTGATCAATCGGGGGCCGCAGGGGAATAAGTGGGGAAACGACCTATCTGGAGGATCCGATCATGACAAAACGGAAGGCCGAAGCATCCGACGTTAATCCATGGATGGAAACCGTGGCGGCCCGAAACGAGCTCGACGAAAAAAGGACCTGGGTTATCTGGGGAACCGGAGGAGCTCCGCCCCCCGACATGCGTGAGGCACTGACCGATAACCGGGTAGTGGAGGAGTTTGCCCGCGCCGCCGACCCGGAGTGGACCGAGTTTCCCCGCGAGGAGAGGTGGACCGTGCTTATTCCGGGAGACGAGGACGACATCGATGCCCTCGTCGCCGATACCGGCTCAGCTCGCGGCTACACTCCGTACCTCATACCGAACAGGATGATCCCCAAGGCCGTCGAGGAAGAGGCTACCGCGGCCGAGGAGTCCGAGGAGCTGGCCTAGAGTCCCGCTCGGGCCTAGCTTTCGAGGGCGGCAGCCGGCTCGTACTTCAATCGAGCCAGGGCCACTGATAGGACCACGAAGGCTGCCGCCAGGATGCTGTTTCCCAGCAGCATTGCGCCGAACACGGCGAACGCGGCAATCCCAGCGACCGCCGCCGCGGCACCCCACCAGACCAGCACCCCGGCCCTCCATGCCGCAATGGTGGCCAGGGGAAGGGCAAGCATCAACCCGGCGAACCCGGGTCCGGCCATAACGGGAAAGGCCCAGAACCTCTGCGCTACCTCGCCCACGCGCACGGCTGCCTCCGCACCCACGGTCTGGCCCATGGCGGAGTCGATGAAGTCGGTGATCAGGAAGCCGGGGATGGTCGATATCCCCAGGAACGCCAGAAGGCCGGCGATGTTCGCAAGCCAGCCCCCACGCCCTCGCACCAGTCCGACGAGCGGGAAGACGACCGCCAGCCACAACGCATAGGCAAAGTGGTACGCGAGCGACTTGATGTTCAGTGGTCCGGGATTTTCTGCATAGGCCTCGACCAGCTCTGCTCCCTGCCCGGGGGGCAAGGGGTCGGCCATGGTTCCGACCACAGTAAGAATCCCGGCGAGCGCGGGCGCTATGGCGATGGCCCAGCGGCGAACGGCAATGGCATTCATGTGCATACCTCCCGGATGGAGATGTTCCTAGCGCGCGGCCAATGGCCGTCTAGTCGCAGAATGGGAAGCAGGAGTCGTCCATGGACTCCGCCTGCGATGGTCGTCTGTCGACCCGACTTGGGCGCTCGGCAGCCGCGGCGCTGATCTCGGCCGGAATGTCCGCCTGAGCAATGACTGGCCGCTCAGCGGGGGGCCCAGGGTCCGTAGTCGTCGTTGAGGTGCTCGGCTGGGACTCATCCGCCGGAGGATCCTCCGCCTTGGCCAGGGTAGCGGACGGCTTGGAGGGCCCGAAGTTCAGAATGTCGCCGCCGAGCCTGGGCTTGGCGAAGCTCGTGGGCTTGGTGCCTTGAAGGGCCGCGGACATGAACTTTCTCCAGATCGTTGCTGGGAAGGAGCCGCCCGTCACCTCCTGGCCCCGGACATTCGTCATCTCGCGAATCGTGCCGTCGGGACCGGGGGCGTAGCCCATCCAGACCACCGCGGTCAGGTCGGGCGTGTATCCGGCAAACCATGCGTTCTGGAAGTTCTGGGTGGTCCCGGTCTTGCCGGCCGCGGGCCGTCCGATCCTGGCGCTGCTGCCGGTCCCCGACTTGATGTTTTGCTGAAGCACGTAGTTCACCGAGTCGGCGACGTTGCGCTCCAGCGTCTCCACTACGTTTGGAAATCTCTGTGCCACCACCTCGCCGTTCGGCCGGGTGATCTTGACGATGACCAGGGGGTCAGGCCTGTTTCCCCGTTGAGCAAAGGTTGTGTACCCGCGTGCCATCTCGAGAGGGGTTACGTCGGTTGTTCCAAGAGCCAGGGCGCAGCCCGCATCGAAGCGAGGTATTTCGATGCCCGCCTTGCCCGCCACCCTGATGAAGTCCGAGGGGGTTACTACCGTGTTCATCATCTGGGCGTAGACGGTGTTCACCGAGCTGAGGGTTGCTGCGGTAACGTTGAGCGCTCCAAAGGACGCCTTCTCGAAGTTGGATACCTCCCAGGCTGTCCCGTCCTCGTTCTGGCACCTGCGGGAGCCGATATGCATTGGCGAGCTGCCCGGGAAGGTGGACTCCAAGGACTTGCCCTTGGACAGGAAGGCGGCAAGGGCAAACGGCTTGAAGGCGGATCCCGCCTGGCGGCCCCCACCGTCCTCGCCGGCATCTGCGGCAAAGTTGAACCCGCGGGCCCGGGTGATGCTATCGACGTTTCTGCCGCCGACCATCGCTCGGATTTCTCCCCTTGGGCCCATGGCGACCAGAGCCGCCTCCGGATCGTCGGGCCGGTCAAGCACCGAGCTCACCGCGGCTTCCGCCGCATCCTGCATCTTCAGGTCAAGGGTGGTGTGGATCTCGAGGCCACCCCTCAGGATCTCCTTGTCGGCTAACTTGAACTCACTCTTGAGGATCCGCCTCACGTACTCCACGAAGTAGCCCGCCCGGGGTGATTCGACCTCCACGGACCTACCTGGCTTGAACTGTGACACCAGGTTCTCCCTCATGGCGGCCTTTCCCTTCGCCTCGGTGAGGAAGTCGCTCTTGACCATTCCCTGGATCACCGCGTCCCGGAGCCGAACGGCCTCCACTGCGTCCTCGTCGACTTGAAAGCGCTCGGGTGACCTGATGAGCCCGGCCAGGTAGGCGGCCTGGCCCACTGTGAGCTTGCCGGCGGAGACCTTGAAGTAGGTCCGGGCCGCAGCTTCTGCGCCGTAGGCGCCGCGGCCAAAGTACACGGTGTTCAGGTACCGCTCCATGATCTCTTCCTTCTGGTAGCGCCGTTCCACCTGCATCGCCCAAAAGACCTCCCGCAGCTTGCGGGTGATGGTCCTGGCCTTGCCCACCTGGGGCAGGACATTCCTCACGTACTGCTGGGTGATGGTGGACCCACCCTGCTGGATCTCCCCGCCCGTCAGGTTCGCCGCTGCGGCCCTGATAACGGCCTTCGCACTCATGCCCCGGTGATCGAAGAAATCACGATCCTCCGCCCACAAAACGGCCTTCTGAAGGTTGGGAGAGATGCGGTGCAGGGGAATGATCGTCCGATCCTCCTCGGCATGGAGGGTGGCGATGACCCGGCCGTTGCGGTCCAGCACAGTCGACGACTGAGCGGCCGGACCTATCTGTGGAATGTCCAGGATCGCCATCCATGCGGTCATGCCGAGGGCAGTCACGGCGCTGAACACGACCGCAGCCGCTGCCCAGGGCCACCGATGCTTTATCAAGTGCCCCGCTTTGATGATCTGGCTGAGAGGTGGTGGCTTCATCTGGTTTCCATCTCTACCCCTTGCGCCTTTAGATCACGCAATTCACTCCAAGCCTACGCCTCGCCTTTGACGAACCATCGGCTATCTCACCGTCAGCAGGGTCACCATCACGGCAATAAGATGCGCCCATGACGGCTTCGGCTCGCATGCGTAGTTGGGCCGGGATCTTGCTTGCGGTGGGCCTGTCCCTTGCCACACTTCACCCGCCCGCTGCGGTGGCAGCACCCCGGCCGGTAAGGGTGGTGGTCCTGGGCGACTCCTACTCCTCCGGAAATGGCGCCGGCTTTTACTACGGTCCCGAAGGCTGCTATCGCAGTCCGCACGGGTGGGTCGAGCAGTACGCCGGCGGCCTGCGAGGGGCCGGGTACGAGGTCACGCTGGTGAACCGAGCCTGTAGCGGTGCTGAGACCGAGGACATCCTCAATGAACGGGTCATGGGCCGGACCACCCACTCGATCTCCCTGCTCGGTGACCGGAGGGCCGACGAGGCCGCCGCCCGCCAGACCCTCACCGGGCTGGGGCTATGTGTCACCCAGCATCCGGATGAGGAGCGTTACGAGATCGCCGCCGCGAGCATGTTCAACGGCCTGACCACCACCTTCACGTTCACATGCACCCGGATGCTGGCTCCCCAAATTCAGGCGGTCGATACGGGGACGGACCTGGTGCTGATGACCATCGGCGGAAACGACATCCACTATGCAGCCTTGGTTCGGAACTGCTTTGTGCTTTCCGATGTGGCCGGGTGCCGTAGGTCCGTGCAGACCGCTGCCGGGTTGCTGGACGCGATTCGAAACAGGGTGGCCGGCGTACTGACGCGGCTTGGAAGAAGGCTCAACTCGAACGCCCAGGTGGCCTTGGTCTCCTATCCATACCTGGAGATGGACGACAACTTCACTCTCTGGTCCCTCCACCCTCCGGACACCTACAGGGCAGGGGAGGAGATCCGAAAGCTGGGGCGCAGGGGCGACGAAATCCAGGCGGACGCCGTCACTGCCGCAAACCGGACGGTGGGGCGTAACTTCGCCGGCTTTGTGAGTGGGGTAAAGGAGCGGTTCGCCGGCCATGAGCCCGATGGCAGACTTTTGCTCCAGAACCTCAACGGCTGGCTTTACGAGCTGGCCTCACCGATCCCAGCT
>DATACZ010000124.1:0-12865 GCA_036258795.1 Actinomycetota bacterium | reverse complement strand
TTCGTCAGTTCGGCGGCGCTGTGAGCTCCCATCGGAGACTGGCCCGAAGAAGGTGAGGCGGTCTGGGGCGACGCCAGCTCGCGCTCACTTCCGCAGCCGGCTGCCATAAACAGGGCCACCATAACGACGATCCCCGCGGTCATCGTCTGACCGTCCAGCGCGTGATTTGTGGGGGTCACCGCTGTCACTTCGACCGCTAAGTGAGCTCGATAAGCGGACGCTTAGAGCCGTCGGTTACGAGCCATCGCTTCAAGGTGGCGCTTCCAGCTGCCTGCCTCCACGATCGGCTTTCCTGCCGAGTTCCGGTTGTAAACAAAAACCCAGGCGTCCCTGGGTGGCTTCAATAGCCTGAGCTTGCGGCGGACAAAAAGTGACCTAGAAGGATCTCGAGGGTCGTGTCCTTCATAACGATCCAGACGTCCAAGGACGGAGTCGTCAATGACTTCGTACAGCTCCGCCTCCACGATCCCCCCTCCTAGGATGAGGCCGGGATATGGGCCGAGATCCACCAGCCGGCCACTGATCTGGCATGGACCCACGTAGGCCAGTGATCCGGAGCAGCCGAGGCGATCGAGTCCTCCGACGCCGGCCATCAGCGAGCCGTACAGCGCCAGATATCGCTTCGGCGGTTTGTTCAGTCGGCGATCTAGGCCGAGCGCTCGCCTCGCTCCGGGCGCTTCGGCCGGCCCGGCACCCTGGGCACGAGTGTGGGGTTCACCTTCTCCAAGACCGTGGCGGTGTTGATGAGGCACCGGCCGATGTCCTTGCGGGAAGGAAGGTCGTACATCACGTCGAGCAACACTTCCTCGATGATCGCTCTCAGCCCCCTGGCCCCGGTTCCCCGCAGCAGGGCCTGATCGGCCACCGCGGTCAGGGCTCCCTCGCTGAACTCCAGCTCTACCCCGTCCAGCTCGAAGGTTTTCTTGAACTGGCGCACCAAGGCATTCTTCGGCTTGGTCAGTATCTCTATGAGGGCTTCACGGTCGAGGTTGTGGACGTAGGAGATAACCGGAAGCCGTCCCACGAACTCGGGGATCAGCCCAAACTTGAGCAGGTCCTCGGGGAGGGTATGGGACAGGATCTCACCGAGGTCCTTCTGCTCCATCTTCCGAACGTCCGCACCAAAGCCGATGCTCCGGCTGCCGATCCTGGTGCCGATGATCTTCTCCAAACCGGCAAAGGCGCCTCCGCATATGAACAAGACGTTGGAAGTGTCGATCTGGATGAACTCTTGATGGGGATGCTTCCTTCCGCCTTGGGGTGGCACGCTGGCGGTGGTTCCCTCCAAAATCTTAAGGAGCGCCTGCTGAACTCCTTCGCCGGACACGTCCCGGGTTATTGAGGGGTTTTCCGACTTGCGGGCAATCTTGTCGACTTCATCGATGTAGATGATCCCGGTCTCTGCCTTCTTGACGTCGTAGTCAGCCGCCTGGATGAGCTTTAGGAGGATGTTCTCGACGTCCTCGCCAACGTAGCCTGCTTCGGTCAACGCTGTGGCATCGGCAATGGCAAACGGTACGTTGAGCATCCGGGCAAGGGTCTGCGCAAGAAGGGTTTTGCCACAGCCGGTCGGCCCCAGAAGCATGATGTTGGACTTCTGCAGCTCCACCTCGTCGTCGGAGCGAGTGCCGGCTTGGATTCGCTTGTAGTGGTTGTAAACCGCAACAGACAGGACCTTCTTGGCCTGGTCCTGCCCCACTACATAATCGTTCAGAAATTCATAAATCTCACGAGGCTTGGGGAGCTCCTCCAGCTTGAGCTCTGAGGTTTCGGTGAGCTCCTCCTCAATGATCTCGTTGCAGAGATCGATGCACTCGTCGCAGATGTAGACGCCGGGACCGGCAATAAGCTTCTTGACCTGCTTCTGGGACTTGCCGCAGAAGCTGCACTTCAGGAGATCGCCACCCTCTCCGAACTTGGGCATTGGACTACCTCAAGACCCGTCGGAAGAGGCTTCGGCGAGCTGCTGCATGGTGACCGCGGACTGCTCTCGGTGGGACAAGATGTCGTCGATAATACCGTACTCCTTCCCCTCGTCGGCGGTCATGAACTTGTCTCGATCGATGTCGGTCTCCACCCGCTCTACGCTCTGTCCGGTGTGCTTGGCCAGTATCTCGGCCATGCGCTTGCGGAGGGCCAGCACCTCCCGGGCTTGGATGTCGATGTCCGTCGGAGTGCCCTGGAAACCAGCCGAACCCTGATGGATCATGATCTTGGCGTTGGGAAGCGCAAACCTCTTACCCTTAGCTCCTCCGGCCAGCAGGATGGCGCCCATGGACATCGCCATGCCCAGGCAAAGCGTGGAAACGGCCGGCTTGATGTACTGCATGGTGTCGTAGATGGCCAGCCCTGCATAGACCTGACCGCCGGGCGAGTTTATGTAAAGAAATATGTCTCTGTCCGGATCCTCAGACTCGAGGAAGAGCAGCTGGGCGGTTATCAGGTTGGCTACTGCATCGTCGATCGGCGTCCCCAGGAAGATGATCCGGTCTTTGAGCAGCCGCGAGTAAATGTCGTAGGACCGCTCCCCTCTGTTGGTCTGCTCAACTACAACTGGGACGAGATATCCGTCCACCATTACCCCTTAGCTTGTTGTGTCGATTCGGCAGGCTCTTCGGTAATGCGAACGTGCTCAACGAGAAAGTCGAGAGCCTTCCTTCGAAGGATATCACCGGCCAGTGCGTTGACCGCTCCAGGCTTGAGCATGGTCTTTCGCAGCTTCTCCGGCTCACTTTTGGTCTCCTCAGAGAGCTGCTGTATTTCCTTCTCGAAGTCTTCCTCGGTGACCTCGATCCCTTCCGCCTTGGCCACCGCCTCGAGAATCAGATCTGCCTTGACCGTAACCTCGGAAGTCTGACGGTAATTGTCGAAGAGAGTCTCTTTGTCGACCTTGTTCCTGCTGAGGTACTCGTCGAATGTCAGCCCGCTTCGCTCAATCTCGTTCAGCAGGCGGGCCAGGCGCAGTTCAGTCTCCTTGTTGACGAGAGACGAGGGCAGCGGTACCTCCGTGTGATCGAGCATATGCATCAGAACCATGTTCCTGACCGCTAGGTCGGCATCTTTGCTCTTGTGACGAGTGATGCTCTCGCCAATCTCAGCCCTCAGCTCCTCCAAGGTGTCGAACTCCGAGGCCACCTTGGCAAACTCGTCGTCCAAGGGAGGAAGCCTCTTTGCTTGCACCTCTTTGACCACTGCCCGCCAGGTAAGCTCCTCCGGCTCGAGCCCTTTGGCCCTGAAATACTCCGGCATCTCGGCGTTGAACTGAATGATGTCCCCGGGACGCTTGCCCGTAAGCTCATCGTCCATTTTGGTGCCGAACATGCCGGAGCCGATCTCGTAAACGAAATCCTGCGTGCTGACATCGTCCAGGTTCTCCCCATGGAGGGAACCAAACAGGTCGACGGTGACAAAGTCACCCGTGGCGGCGGGCCGGCCCACCGACTCCAGGGTGCCGAAGCGCTCCCGTAGCCTTTCCAAGCGGTTGTCGACGTCCTCCTCGGTAGCCTCGCCCGAAGGCGCGGCCACTTCGATGCTCTGATAGTCCGGGAGGTCGATGTCTGCCCGCACCTCGACCGTAGCTGTGAAGGTGAGGTCCTGGTTCTCGCCAAACTTCGTAACCTCGATCTCGGGCCGTGCGACCGGACCGATCTCCTCCTGCTCAGTCGCCTTTTCATACAGAGTGGGCAGGGCGTCCTTGAGGACCTCCTGACGGATCTGCTCCTTGCCTATCCGGCTCTCCAGGATCGCCTTCGGCACCTTGCCTTGCCTGAAGCCCGGAACCCGGACCTCATGCGATAGCCGCTTCAAGGTGTCTGCCCACAGCGGAGCAAGCTCCCCGGCGGGTACCTCGATGGTCAGCTTTACCTTGGTCGGCTCTGGCTTTTCGACAGTGGTCTTCATTCCGGGCGAATGGTAACGCAGGTTTGACTGCAACGATGGCGGTGGCATTTAGTCGAAAGGGACATGGTCATCTCAGCGTAATGGCAGCCGGAGATCTAAGGTGAAGGGTCTCGTACTGTGCGCCGGCCGGGGCACGCGCCTCGGTCCGATCTCCCAATTTTTTGCCAAGGCGCTGGTTCCTGTAGGCAATCGCCCGTTGGTCGACTGGGCCCTGGAAAGGATTCGCCCGCACTGCAGCGAGGTCGCGGTCAACGTCCACGCCTGGCGGACCGCCATGCTCGAGCATCTTCAAGATCGCGACGTTTACATCTCCATAGAGGAACCTGAGCCACTGGGAACGGCGGGTGCGGTCGGGGCCCTCAAGGGCTGGATCCATGGTGAGGGCTGCTTGGTCCTGAACGTCGACGCCTTCAGCGGCGACCCGCTCGACCGCCTGGTAGCAGGCTGGGACGGTACCTCTGTGCGGCTGCTCGTGATCTATCAGCCGGATAAGCCGGACTTCCAAGGCATCTGGCGTTTCGCAGGAGCATCCCTATTGCCGGCTCACTGGATTCAAAGGCTCAGCCCGCAGTTCTCCAGCTTGTACGAGCTCTGCTGGCGACCGGAGCTCGAGAGGGGCGGTGTGGAGCTCATCCCAACAACCCACGGCTTCATCGACTGCGGAACGCCTGGAGAAGTATTAGGCGCCAACCTGGTGTGGTCGAAGGGTGAAAGCGTCTTCCCACCAGGCAGCGTGGTGGAAGGATCCCTGTGTGAGTCGCTTGTCCTGCCGGGCGGGCGGGTAGATGTGGGAGAACGCCTCGTTCGAGCTATCCGCCTGCCTTCGGGACAGACGCTTCTTCCGTTTGAATCCTCATACATCTCCACCGACGTAAAACCCAGGTAATGATGTCGAGTGCCGGCGAGTGCCTGGGGAGCGTGCGCCCGGGAGGACTCGAACCCCCAACCTGGCGGGTAGAAGCCGCCTGCTCTGTCCAGTTGAGCTACGAGCGCAGTCCTACTATCCCCGAGGGCCCCTTCCGGCGGCTTGCGACATGTCGGCAGGAGCAACGAGTCCGATGACGTTCCCCTGAGGGTCCGAGAAGTGAGCCAGCATAGGGCCGTTGGGAACCGTCATGGGGGCGGTAATGGTTCTCCCGCCCATGCTGTTGGCCTTCTCGAGCATGCCGCGCATGTCGTCTGCTCGGACGTAGAAGGTCACCTGATTGCCCCCGGTGGGGTTTTGACCGATGGAGCCGGGAATGCCATGGTCCTCGGCTGAGATCATCGAGTAATTCAGCTGAGGAATATCCTTCATCTGCCACCCAAACAAATTGGTCCAAAACTCCTTGGCCTCGGGTCCGTCGGTAGCCAGAATCTCGAAGTGAACGACAGGGTGCTGGCCGCCCGAGTCCTCACGCTCCGGAGCGGGTCCGGAAGACACCAATCCAAGAATGTTTCCCTGCGAGTCCGCCAGCTGGGCTATGGAAAAGTCGTTGATTTCCGTTACCGGCATCACCGTCTTGCCCCCAAGCTCCTCCGCCCTATCGAGTGTGGCTTGAAGGTCGTCGACGGCGACATATACCGTGACCAGCACCTTTCCAGGAACGGCGGCAATACCGCCATTTATGCCGTCGGTAGAGCCGGTATCGATTGTGATGTAAGGGGTTTCTCCGGGGTAGACGCTGTGCTTCCACCCAAAAAGCCCGGTGTAGAACTGTGCCACAGCCGCGGGGTCTTCCGCGTCACCGACGACTTCGAAGTGAACGACGGGGTTTGCCATAGTTGCCCTCCTTGGCTGAGATGATGGCTCTTCTCATGCTAGTCCATTGCACGCCGGTGGATTGGCTCGCCTGATTCAGCGGGCAAGGCTTGGAACCAAAGGTGTCGGTCGCTAGCGATACACTAGGTCGCCTGCGGGACGTAGCGCAGCTTGGCAGCGCGCCTGCTTTGGGAGCAGGAGGCCGGGAGTTCAAATCTCCCCGTCCCGACCGGCCGTCATGCGGGCGTAGCTCAATGGTAGAGCTCCAGCCTTCCAAGCTGGTGGTGCGAGTTCGATTCTCGTCGCCCGCTCCACTGCATCGCAAGGGTCAGCTCTTGGACCGGTCGGTTTTCTGGCGGCCGCCACGCGGCGTAGCGATCATCGGCCTTGCCGGGTCACCAATGTGACGGGCAGTGAGGTTAGGATCTTTGGGTGGACGATCTCAACAGGGTACGCGAGCACATCCAGGCCAACGCGACCCGCTATCTGGAGAGCCTCAAGCAAGCCTGCGCTATCCCCAGCGTCTCGACGGAGGGTCGGGGATTCGATGACATGACTGCCTGGCTCGAGGCCAGGCTGAAGGGGCTAGGAGCAGAGGTAAGCCGCCTTTCCGTCCCCGGCTCGCCGGAGGCGCTGCTGGGAGAGATGAAGTGCGGCGGCCACCGCACCCTCATGATCTACGATCACTACGACGTTCAGCCCGTCGATCCTCTGAACCTGTGGCACTCGCCCCCCTTTGAGCCAACCGAGCGGGAAGGAAAGTTGTTCGCCCGCGGGGCGGCCGACAACAAGGGAGATCTCGTAGCCCGCCTATGTGCCCTCGAGGTTCACCAGGAGATCTATGGGGACCTTCCCTTCAACATCAAGTTCTTCATCGAGGGCGAGGAGGAGTCCGGCAGCCACTACTTCGGCCAGATATGTCAGAGCTTCGCAGACCGGCTAGAAAGCGACGACTGCGTGTGGGAGGGGGGGTGGTTCGATACCGAGGGTAGGCCGGAGATGTACTACGGGTGCAAGGGCCTGCTCTACGTTGAGCTCCGCAGCAAGAAGCTTTCTGGAGATCAGCACTCATCGGTCGCGGTGTACGCACCTTCTGCCGCGTGGGAGCTCCTCAAGGCGGTTGCCTCAATCAAGGACGAGGATGGCCGAATCTCGATAGCGGGCTTCTACGACGACATTGCCGAGCCTACCGAGCTGGAAGAGCAACTTATTGAGGCGTTGCCCTTCAATGAGAAATCCAGGATGGAAGCTGTGGGCATCACAAGCTTTCTTGGCGGGTTGACGGGCAGTGAGCTCAAACGCGAGCTTCTCTACGGACCAACGGCGAACATCGCCGGATTCCAAACTGGATATGGGGTGCCGGGTGGGCAGAAGACGGTTCTTCCGGCGGAGGCTCTAGCCAAGCTTGATTTCCGTCTGGCCCCAGACCAGGACCCCGTCGATATTACCGAGAAGCTTCAGCGCCACCTGAAGGACCGCGGATTTGATGAAATCGAGATGCAGGTGCTGAGCTCCCAAAGCCCTGCCAGGTCACCGCTTGACTCGGCCCTCGGTCAGGCGGCTCAAAACGCGGCAAAGCAGTGGTTCCCCCTACCGGTAACCGTTTACCCGTTCATGCTGGCTACGGGACCGATGTACTCGATCACTAAAGAGCTAGGCATACCGGTCTGCTCGCCGCCCGGCGTCGGCAGGCCGGACTCGAACCTTCACGCTCCGAATGAGTGGTGCGGCATCGAGGATTTCCTCGAGATCATCGGCTACACAGTGGCGTACCTGCGGGAGTACGGGCGGCTCTGAACACCGGGCTTTAGTTTTCGATGAGTGAGCGGGAGTGGGACGCCATCGTAGTTGGTGGCGGGATAATCGGTCTTAGCATCGCCTGGCGGGCCTCTCTTCAAGGCCTTTCGGTCACCGTCTTGGAGCGAGAGCGATCTCCAGCGGGAGCATCCTGGATGGCTGCCGGGATGCTGGCTCCGGTTACTGAAGCCACCTTCGGCGAGAACGATCTGCTGGCCTTGAACCTCGAGGGAGCCCGCCGGTGGCCGGGCTTCCTGAAGGAGCTGGAGGATTGCTCAGGGATGAAGCTCGAGCGTCTCGACAATGGCACCTTGTTCGTGGCCCTCGACCGGGACCAGGCGGAGGCTTTGAGGCGTTTGTACGACTACCAGGAAAGCCTTGGCCTCGAGGTCGCCTGGCTGAACTCACGAGCCTGCCGTCAGCTGGAACCAGCCCTTCACCCCCGTGCCCGGTCGGCTGTTCTTGCAGAGGCCGACGGAGCGGTGGATCCGCGGGATGTCATCCGTGGGCTGGCATCGGCCCTCCGCCGCGCCGGCGTTACGGTAAGACGCGGAGCTTGCGTCGTCTCGGTGGAGGCCGGTGAGAACGCCGGCGTACTCTTGTCGGACGGGGAGAAGGTCTCTGGCAAACGTACTGTCCTGGCGGCAGGATGCTGGTCTGGATCAATCCGGGGAATCCCCGGCCCCATTCGCAAGGCCGTTCGTCCGGTGAAGGGTCAGATCCTCCGGCTGCGATGCCAATCGAACGCCCGGCCGCTTATCGGGCATGTGGTGCGCACCGAGGACGTGTACCTGGTCCCCCGGCCGAACGGTGAGCTGGTGGCAGGTGCTACGGTCGAAGAGAAGGGCTTCGATACCACGCTCACCGCCGGGGGAGTGTTCGAGTTGCTCCGAGCCGCCGACGAAGTGGTTCCTGGAATCCGGGAGCTTGAGCTTGTCGAGGCTGGCGTGGGACTCCGTCCAGGAACGCCCGACAACATGCCACTGATCGGCAACTGCGCGCCGGGCTTGATCGTAGCCACCGGCCACTACCGCAATGGAGTGCTTCAGGCGCCCGTAACAGGGGATGCGGTTGCTCATCTTCTGGTGCACGGACAGGTCCCGGAGGAGATCGCCTGCTTCAACCCCACCCGGTTCGAGCCGTGATACTGATCGTCAATGGCTCGAGCATGAAGTTGGAGGATGGATCCTCCATTCCCCAGGTCATCGCCGCACTAGACATTCCCACCACCAAAGGGCTCGCAGTGGCGGTGGATGGAACGGTAATCCCGAGGAGCGAGTGGGATACCCTGGCATTGCGGTCCGGGATGAGGCTCGAGGTTCTCCGGGCAGTCCAAGGAGGGTGATGAGAGAGAAGCTTCAAATAGGGGGCCGGGTCTTCCAGTCGCGCCTGATCTTCGGCACCGGAGGGTTCACCAGCCTTCACGTCATGGAGCTGGCCCTCAGGGAGAGCGGAGCCGAGATGGCGACCGTTGCCATGAGGCGCGTAGATCCTCGGGCCAAGGGTTCAATCCTCGAGGTCATTGAGTCGGCCGGTTGTGACGTGTTGCCGAATACGGCGGGCTGCTTCACCGCAGCCGACGCGTGTTTGACTGCCCAGCTGGCACGGGAGGCTCTTCAGACGGAGTGGATCAAGCTCGAGGTGATTGGCGACGACCGCAGCCTGCTCCCCGACGGACCCGAGCTTCTGGTGGCCGCCGAGAAGCTGGTGGACGAGGGATTCATAGTCCTCCCCTACTGCAACGACGACCCCATCCTTGCCCGCAGGCTGGAAGAACTGGGGTGTGCGGCGGTCATGCCACTGGGCTCCCCAATCGGAAGTGGAACCGGCATCCGCAACCCTCTCAACATCGCCATGATCTTGGAGCGTGCCGGAGTTCCTGTGATCCTGGATGCAGGCATCGGCACCGCCTCCGATGCCACCATTGCCATGGAGCTGGGGTGCGACGGGGTGCTGGCGGCCAGCTCGATCTCCAAGGCAAAGGATCCGGTGAGGATGGCTCGTTCTCTCCGGCTGGCGGTGGAGTCGGGGAGGCTCGCCTACGAAGGGGGACGGATTCCCCGCCGCCTGTACGCGGACGCCTCCAGCCCCAATGAGGGCTTGGCGGAGTTCGATATCGACGCCAGCTAGGACTGTGCCCAAGTCTTGCCGGCTCGAAGCTCCCTTCTTACCTTCTTCCAGTCCGATGTCTTCGTAGAGAACAGGATGTCGGTCAGAATCTGGATCAACCCCACCGCGAGCAGCAGGTAGATCACCCAGCGATAGGCTTCCAGCTTCACGGCGACCGGAATGAACGCGAAGGGAATCAGCTTGGTAACCACCGCGCCGGAAGCGTGCATGAGGGCTCGACGCGAGGGTGGAGTCCTCAGATAAGAGGCGTAATCGATCTTGGTGCCGGGGCGAGGCGGCGGCGGCCCACCTATGAAGTAGTGAGTGAATCTAATTCCTACCAGCCTCCCCACCACCCAGTGGGTGAGGCTGTGGGTGGTGATCTCCAGCGCTCCAAAGGAACCCAGCAGCAAGAGGGTCCGCAGCATCCGGTTCTCCAAAGTCTCGGCAAGCACCAGGACCCCGACGGCTGCTACGGTCCCTGCAGTCAAAACTCCAGTACCAGCGCTGGCGGAGACCAGGGGCCCGACCGCCCTCTCAAAGGCAAGCCTGTCGATCACCGCGATTCGGTCGGCAAACTCCTCGGCGATGCTGCGATTGACCCGAGCGCTGGAGACGGCTTCCCAAAACCCGGTGCCTTTTATGCTCCGCCCACCATGGATCGCCCCCTCAGCTTCCTGAAGGATTTCGTTGACCTTGCTGGCGTCCATGGGTACTCGAGCACCTCTTTTACCGTTTGCGCGGCCCAGAATCTGAAACCAAACTCAATGTTCCAAATAAATGAACTTTTCGCGATTCAGACTAGAATGACTCGGTGACCGGCTTCACGCTTGGCATGGTGGCGGGCGCGTTGTGGCTGCTCTTCTTTGTGGCCCTCGGACTGACTGCACACAACTCCCCCGGCCATCCCTTCAGAAGCATAAGGAAGTTTCGGTCCACGAGACGCAGCCTCGTGGAAGTGTCTTCTACTGGAGAGGCCATAATGGACACTCAACACAGTCGTGGGCCCCGAGCCCCAGGGTCCGACGTCGATAGCTTCTTGAAGCGCTATCGATCAATTGCGGCCTCGCAGGAGCCCCGTAAGACAACCTCCTCGCTGCCTCGCGCCGGCGCCGGGTCTGCCTCTCCGATATCCGAGAAGACCCGGACAAAGGGCTCATTGGCCAGTCGCCTCTTGCCCTGGCGCAAGACGCCCCCGATACCTGAGCCCATCAAGACAACAACTTCGACTGTCCGGCCGATCAAAAGGACGAAGCCTCAGGCTGCTCCGGCCGGCAGGTTTATCCCTCCCTACAACTACCTCCGGCCGTCCGGGTATACGATTCCGACGCCCCGCGAGACCGAGACGTTGGTTCCCACCGTTTCCTGGACTCCCCCTTCGGTGGAGCCGGCATCCGCGGCTCCTGCCCCGCCGCCGTCTTCAAGAGACGACTGGGAATACAAGATGACGAACCTTGAGACTGAAAGCGTCAAGCTCCTGGATCCCAAAAAATGGCCGCTTACCGAGGACGAGACAGAAGATGTCGGTGAGGCCGATGAACAAGAAGTACCCGAAATCGGGAACGAGTACGAGCCTCCGTACCTCAGCGAAGGCGAAGAACTGCCTGACCGGTTTGTGGGCAGTGAGTCGGCGAGGGACCTGAGGGGCTTAATAGAGGATCACGCGGATCCGACGGAGGAGCTAGACGAACCTGGACGCCCCAGCAGCCACGGTTCGGATCACTTCAAGGCAGCCATGGACCTCTTGGCCCGGGTCGCCAAAGAGGTAGAGGATCTTGAATCCATCACGGAAGGGCCGGCGGATCGAGCCCTTGGACTGGGTAACGAACCCATGGTCGATGAGGACGAATATGTCTCGTCCGAGATAGCCGCAGAGCTGATGGCTGAGTTTGAGCAAGCAAGCACCTCCCACAGGGATTCGGGCACCCATGGCTCTGCGGAGCCGGAAAGAAACGGTGGGAGCGGCGAGCCGGAAAGCGCTCCTTTCGAGACCAGCTCCTTCGAGAGCCCATTAGCTACCGGTCGACCCGCCGAGAACGGGGGCTCAGCCCTTATTGCCGGAGCCGACGTGTCGGACGACGACCTGGATGATGCTGCCGAATTCGATGCACAGCGCTCCGTCTGGACCTACGAGGGCATCAGCTATTTCCTGGTCGACGACAAGGGCCGCCCCGTACTGGGATAGCTAGGGCAGCAGCGCAAGCAGTCACTCCGAGCCGTGGGACGGGTACTCGTAGGAACGGCGTCCTGGACTGACAAGACCCTTCTGCAGAGTGACTTCTATCCAAAGGAGGCCAAGACCGCCGAGGCGCGGCTCCGCTACTACGCCTCCAAGTTTCCGATCGTGGAAGTCGACTCCGTCTATTACTTTCCACCCTCGGACACCAACGTTCTGGCGTGGATCAACCGAACACCCGACTCATTCACGTTTCACATAAAGGCGTACTCGCTTCTCACCAAGCATCCAACCAGGCCCAAGTCCCTGTATCCGGACCTGGCTGAGATGGTCACCGACGAGCGCAAGGGAAAGTTCCTTTACTCTTCACACCTCCCGGATGAGGTCATGGACGAGGTCTGGAGGAGATTCGCCGCCTCGCTTTTGCCTCTGCACTCCTCCGGCAAGCTGGGAGTAATCCTCTTCCAATTTCCAGAGTGGTTTCTGCCCGGCAACGAGAGCCGTAACTACATTGTCGAGTGCAAGGATCGCTTGCCCGATTACCGGATCACCGTTGAGTTTCGGAACTCTGCCTGGCTTTCGGAGCGAAACCTCGACCGAACTTTAAAGTTCCTGGAGGACAATGGAATTCCCTTGACCACCGTGGACATGCCTCAGGGCTTCAAGTCCAGCATGCCCCCAATCGCCGAGTCCACCTCGAAGGAGCTCGCTTACGTCCGTTTCCATGGCCGAAACGCGGAGCAGTGGGACAAGGAGCACGAGACCGCCACTCCTCGCTTTGCGTACCTGTACTCGGAGCAGGAGCTCTCGGAGTGGGTGCCGAAGATCAAGCAGTTGGCGAGTAAAGCCCAGGAGGTGCACGTGCTTATGAACAACTGTTATCGGGACTATGCGGTGACCAATGCCAGGCAGCTCGCGGGGATGCTGGGCCTAGAAAATGCGGCCTCGGAGCCTCGCCCTCGGGTTCCAAAGGCAAAGTCACCCTCGGACGAGGCGTCCTCGGCCTCTTCTTAGAGCCGACCAGCTGCCTTAAGGTCAGCGGGAAAATTGCGGACGATCCGGGCTATCCGCTCCAGGGCGTCTTCGATGTCGTCGGCGGAGACGTCCTTGTGCGTTACCATCCGGACCGTTCCTCGCTGGTA
>DATACZ010000123.1:0-12291 GCA_036258795.1 Actinomycetota bacterium | reverse complement strand
GGCCAGCCTCTACGACTTCGCCAGCACCCAGGACAGTCCGGTCAAGATCTGGCACGGGCTGTCCTCCATCAACACCTAGTCACTTCCCCCGGCAGAAGCCGTCTGGTCGGGAGCAAGTCCGAGCACTGGCGGGGGAAGCTGGCAAACTTCTATCCTGAGTCTGCCAGGGCCCCCGGTGGGATTCGAACCCACACTGTACTGGTTTTAAGCCAGTTTTCTCTGCCGGTTGGAATACGGGGGCCCTGGACCGACTCAGGATAGAAGCTTGCCTGCTTGCCCCGCCAGTGCTCGTGCCTGAACTCCTGCACCGGCGTCTTCCGCCGGGAAACTGACTAGGTGTTGATGGAGGACAGCCCGTGCCAGATCTTAACCGGGCTGGACTGCGTGCTGGCGAAGTCGTAGAGGCTGGCCCCGAGTGAACCGGTCTCTTTGCTGCCCGTCACGAATCCCTTGACCTCGCCTTCGGTGATGCAGTCGGCGATTCCGCCGATCATGTGGAAGGGCCGGCGCATACCCATTAGGTTCTCGGTAAGCGTTGCGACCTCTCGGATGTACTGGGAGGTGTCGAACTCCCGGCTCTGGCAGGCTCCCGCCTTTGTCACCGACCAGTACGCCATGGGAAGGATGATGTCGTAGTACTTGCCGATCTCCGGCCACGGAAAGTTAGCCCAGGCGGCAGGAGCCCTCAGGTTGTTCTTGGCATCCAGCACGATTGCCCCCAGCACGGCGTTGGGAAGCGCCTCGCGTAAGCGTCTGGAGTACTCCACCACACCGGCGTTGAACCTCACGGTGTTACGGGAGACCTCTTCCTTGGTCTCGATGTCGGGCGCGAACCCGTCGAACCGGTTCCCGACCGGGCTCCTGAAGTGCATCACCGCCACGCTTCGGCGGACATCCCGATCCATGTCTCCAAAGCCGGGCACGTACCAACCCACCACCTTCATTCCCCGCTTCTTTGCTGAGTCGAGGAAAAGGCCCACTGCCACAGGATTCACGATGTCCTGCGGGTCCTTCCACCGTCCGGTTTGCAAGTACAGGGTTCTGACATCCCGGTTTGCCATCTCCTCAACTGCAGCCGGTATGTCCATCACGTCCCGGATGGCGTAGTCATAAATGTCAACCCAGGCTCCCAACCCCTTGTAGGGATCCAAAGCACTGGCCGCAGCCGGTTGAGGCTGCGCTGGTACCAGCGGGTTTGCCGCGGCGGCTGGCTGGGGAGCGGGAGCCTCAGGTTGAGTAACAGCCGGGACGAGAGGCGCCGGCGCCGGAACGGGAGCTGGGACGGCGGCCACTTGCACGTCCGATTCTTTGACGTCCTTCGCGTCGAGTCCGGCAAAGGCCCTGCTTCCGGGAACGTGCTTGCTCGTCTTGCCACTTAGAGTGGTCCTATCGATCAAGACAACGGAAGAAGCCGCCATCGCAATGAGCAAAAAGCCAACGATTGCGGATCTTTGCGCGGGGAATCGACGATAGTTATTAGACACGGGTTTGACAGTTTAGCCGCGACGACTACGTTTAGTGGTCGATTTCAGGTTTCTTTGACAGTAATTTTGGATATATAGATAGGTTCGGCCGGCATTGACTGCTCCCCCTGCGGCGAGGGTCGAGTCTCGATAGCGTTCAGTGCGTCCACGGCCCGCTGGCCACCAACCACCTTTCCCAGAACCGCATACTCGGCTGGCAAGACCTCCCCCTTAGCACCCGGCACGATGAAAAACTGGCTTCCGGCCGTTCCCGGAGGCTCAGGGCCGGCCTTGGCCATGGCTACCGTGCCCTTGACGTACTTGAAGTCGGCCGGGGGCACGTCGACGGTCTTGTAGTTGGGGCCGCCGCTTCCATCTCCCCTGGGGTCACCGCCTTGAATGGCGAAGTCCCGGACCACGCGGTGGAACGGGAGCCCGTTGTAGAAGCCCCGATTGGCAAGATAAACAAAGGAGTTGACCGTGTTCGGCGAAGTCTGGGCGGCCAGCTCGATCTCGACGGATCCACACGAGGTTTCCAACTCGGCAGTGTAGGTCTTTGCCGGGTCGATCGTCATCTCCGGAGGTTGGTCCGGCGTCTCGGTATTGCCACCCGCAGGCTTGGAGTGAGTGCAGGCCGCCCGCTCCGTGGGCGGCCTTTCCCTGCCAGAGAACTGAATCAAAAATGCGGTGATTGCTGCACCTATCAAAAGGGTCGCCAGCAGCGACATCCGGCGGCGCCTGGCCCGGCGCTGGCGCATCTGCTGCTCGATACGCTCACGCCGCAGCTCCTTTTTCCTCTGGCGTTTGACGCCCTTTCCATTCGACATGCTTGTCTCCCTACCGAGAGAGTTCCCGACCGGCCGACCGGGAGGGAGTCAGACCCTCCTAGCTGTGGGGCCCAACCTCGTTAGCGCCCCGGCCTGGCGTCTGTAGATGCACCATCTGTAGCACCAACCCGTCGAGGATGTCCTTCTCTGACACCAGAACCGCCGGAAACGACCACCTCGTCATGACGCGGGAAAGGATAGAGGCTCCCGCCACGATAACGTCGGCCCGGCCCTTGGGAAGGCAAGGCAGGGTCGATCGCTCTTCAACGCTCATGCCGGCTAGCAAGTGGTAGATCCTGGTGACCTCTCCGCCGTCGAGCTCAGCAAGGTGGATGAGCTCCGGCTGGTATCGCTCGATTTCAAGGTTTATGGCCGCCAGAGTGGTGACCGTGCCGCCCAACCCGACCAGCCGAGCCTCGGAGATTTCAGGGATAGCGAGATCCACGTCCTCGAGGGCCGCATCGATGGCCGCCTCGAGCATGAGCATCTCTTCGGTTGCCGGCGGATCCGACTTCAGGAACCGCTCGGTCAGGCGAACCGATCCAACGTTCAGAGAGGTCCTCAAGAGCTCATCCGAGTGTGGTTCGCCCAAGATGAACTCGGTGGAGCCGCCGCCTATGTCACATACCAGGCAAAGACCGTCGACCAGCTCGACGGTAGCACCCATGAAGGACAGCTGTGCCTCCTCGGCACCGGACAACGCCTTGGCCGGAACCCCGGCAAGCTGTTCCGCCGCCTGAAGGAAAGATTCACGATTGGATGCGTCACGGACTGCGCTGGTGCCCGCTATGGAGATCTGCTGGACCCCGAACTCCCCGCAAACCGAGCAGAACTCGGCGATGGCACCGAGGGTTCGTTTCATGGCCTCTGGCTGAATCCGAGACTGGGCATCGACGCCCTCACCCAGGCGGGTGTATGACAGCCGGCGGTCGAGCTCCCGGTAGGTGCTCCCGTGCGCCTCAGCCACCAGAAGGCGGGTGGTATTGGTGCCGACGTCTATGGCCGCCACCCTCATACGCAGGGACTCTCCGGTTCAACCCAGGCCAGCGTCCTTAGAACCTCTTCACCGGCGGGGTTGTCCCTCGTTATGAGGTGGTGGGCGGTGTGGGCGTGCAAACACTTGATCCGGTCCGGGCCCCCTCCGGGGTGCCCCCCGCTTTGGAGCGGCTCCAACCGGTCCCGGCTTTCCAGATAGGCCCCCGTGGACTCCACCAGTGCCTCATGGAATTTCCGGTCCAAAGTCAACCGCTCGTTCAAGGTGGCGATCAACCCACTCGACTCCAAGCGGCCGATCTCGGTGGAGAGCTTCCGGCAGGTCAGCCACCAGAGCGTGGGAAACGGCGTTCCGTCATCCAGCCGGGGATGGGTCTCGATCACCTGCGGCATTCCGCAGCGACACCGTCGCGCGACACGCCACTTCCCGCGCGGCTCACGCCCTAACTGTGCGGTGAGTGCTTCGCGATCTTGTTCCCGGCGGCCTGCCGGCGTGGTGGTCAAGGTGAGATCTTATAGCCGGAAACCCTGAAGTCGAGGGCCTGCCTGCTACTGCCTTTTGGACTCTCTTTGCCGGCGGACATCCGCCAACCGTTCCTGAGACTCCCGCATGAATCTTTTGAGCTTTGCTTCGAATTCGGGGTCACGTCCGGAACGAGCCCTGGTTGACTGCTCTTCCCATGAAGGGTCGGCCTGCTTGATCGAGAGATCGATCTTTCCATCTTCTTTGATGGCCACGACCTTGACGTTGACCTTGTCCCCTTCCTTGAGATGCTCTTTGATGTCCTTGACGTAGTTCTTGTCGACCTCGGAGATGTGGACCAGGCCAGTCTCCCCTTGGCCAATCTGGACGAACGCCCCGAAGTCCGCCAGCCTTGTTACGGTGCCCTCTACTATTGCTCCTACTTCTGCCAAACCCCCTCCTTGCTTACTTATGACTTATCGTACCCCGCACTCAGGGGCTAGAAAGCCAAAGTGTCAAGGGTCGGGAAAAATTCACGGTTCCCGCTTACGGGGCTTTAAGAATCTTTCGATCGTTTGATCGCAGCTACGAGACCAGCTCGGCGAACCAGTCCAGCGCCTGCCTCCACCAACTCTTCTCGACCGGTTGGGGTGGGGGAGCGGCAGGGATGGGGCGGGGAACGACAACGTAGGAGGTCTCACCGGGCCGAACCACCCCGAGCTGCTCCCTGGCAAGCTTCTCCATGTAGGCCGGGTCCTGGAGTCGGAGCAGACGGCTCTCCAGCTTGGCGTTTACCTCCTCCAGAGCTTTTAGCCGGGCCTCCTCCTCTTGAATCGACTCGCGCTGGTAATAAGCCTGGCGAACGGGAGCTAGTCCGGTAAGAGCCAAGGATCCGATCAGCAGTCCCAGGATCCCCGCCCTAAGGCGGAGGTTCAGCGGGCGTGCCACCGGGGAAACGCCTCCTGTCCGGCGAAACGGGCCTCCTCGCCCAGCTCCTCCTCGATCCTGATGAGCTGGTTGTACTTGGCGACCCGGTCCGATCGGGCCGGCGCCCCGGCCTTGATCTGGCCGTTGCCCCACGCCACGGCCAAATCCGCGATGGTGGCGTCCTCCGTCTCGCCGGAGCGATGGCTGACCATGGACGAGTAGCCAGCTTTTGTGGCCATCGTGATCGTCTCGGTGGTCTCAGTCAGGGTGCCGATCTGGTTTACCTTGACGAGAATGGCGTTGGCCGCCTTGCTGTCGATGCCCTGGGCCAGCCGCTCTTTGTTGGTCACGAACAGGTCGTCACCCACCAGCTGAACCCTGGGCCCGAGGTCGGCGGTCAACAGCTTCCACCCATCCCAATCCTGCTCACCGAACGGATCTTCGATGCTGACGAGGGGAAACTTCTCCAGCCACGAGGCGTACAGCTCAATGAGCTCGGGAGCATCGAGCTCCCTTCCCTCTCCCTGGAAGTGGTATTTACCCTCGGAGATGAGCTCTGTGGCCGCAACGTCCAGGGCCACAGCTATCTCCTCACCTGGCTCGTAGTGGGCGGACTCGATGGCTTCTAGAAGGAACCACAGGGCCGCTTCGTTGCTCTCGAGATTCGGGGCGAACCCTCCCTCGTCGCCTACGCCGGTGGAGAGATTCCTGGACTGCAGCAGCTTCTTGAGGTTTCGGTAGACATCGGTTCCCATCTGCAGGGCCTCCGAGAAGGATGAAGCCCCCTTGGGGACGATCATGAACTCCTGGATGTCGACGTTGTTGTCGGCATGAGCCCCGCCGTTGAGCACATTCATCAGCGGCACCGGCAAGAGGTGGGCATCGGCGCCTCCCAGGTACCTGAACAGCGGCACCTCGAGCTCGTCGGCGGCGGCCCGGGCTACGGCCATCGACACGGCAGTGGAAGCGTTGGCGCCAAGCTTGGATTTGTTGTCGGTGCCGTCGAGATCCTCGATGATGCGGTCAACGGTGCGCTGGGCCAGGATGTCTTGACCGATAAGCGCCGGGGCAATAACCGAGTTGACGTTTTCGACTGCCTTCCTGACTCCCAGGCCCCCGAACCTGGAATCCCCATCCCGCAGCTCAACGGCCTCGAACTTTCCCGTCGAGGCGCCCGAGGGCGCCGCCGCCCTACCCCACCCTCCGGTGGAGGTCAAAACCTCTACCTCAACCGTTGGGTTGCCGCGGCTATCGAGGATCTCCCGGGCCTTCATCGCCTCAATCATGGTCACAACATAACCCGTTTAGCCCCTAGTTCCCGGTTCTTGGGGCAATGAAAAGGGGTAGAAGTGCAGTCACAAAACGGCTACTAAAAAGGGAGAGCTTATGAGCGCCGAGCAGACCGAGGATCCAAAGTATGAGGTTACGATCGAAGGGACGATCTATCCCTGGCACAAGGACAAGATCTCGGTTCAGGAAATACGCGAGCTCGGCGAGCTACCCCCCGATTGCCAGGTCCTGGTGGTCAACTTCACCGACGGAACGGAGAGCCCCCTGGCAGAGGGCGCGGTTCACCCGGTCGTTCCTCGGGAACCGGGCAAGCCGCTGACCAAGCGGATGGGGTTCAGGTGCGGCTAGAGGCTATCTGCATCGGGGCGGCCGATCGAGCCGGTCTATAGCCGATTGTTAGCTTCGGAAGCGTGATTTCGGCTCAGGATGAATAGGGCCATGCCGCCTGCTGCGACGATGGAGGATGCCAGGAAGACCGCCGGATAACCGAAGCTATGAGCTACCAGACCCAAGCCTACCGGACCTATTCCGAACGATAGGTCCAGAAAGGCAGTGAAGGTGCCGATCGCGGAAGCCCGTTCGGAGGCCTGCACCCGCCCGATAACAAGACTCAGCAAGGCCGGAAACAGCAGTGATTGACCCAGGGCAAACAGGGCAGTACCGGCCACCAGTCCAGTCGGATTCCGAACTATGCCCAAGGTAAGCAGCCCCGCCAGACTGAGCAACAGGGAACCATTTGCCATCTTGCCGACTCCCACGCGGTCGGGGAGTCGGGCGCCAAAGCTTCTGACCGCCACGATGATGATGGAGTGCAGAGCAAATAGCTGCCGGGACCCCGGGAGGCCGAGCTGCAGGGCGTACAGGGGAACGAAGGAGGAGTACCCGGCAAACCCAAAGGCGCTCGAGGCGAATACGATTCCCGGAATCACCGCCTTTCGGCTAATAAGGCCAGACCGGCCGGATTCAGCCTCCGGACGCGTGTCGGGAGTAAGTAATCCAAGCAGCCCGGCTGCGGCTGCGCACCCCGCCGCCCCCAGCCAAACCCACGTGAACCCCCACCGGTTGAGGGTCATCTCTCCGAGAGCCGGCCCGGCGGCCAATCCCGAGAAGACCGCAAGAGAGAACAAGCTGAAGGCCTCGCCTCGGCGGCTGGAGGGCGCCAGGTCGCTGATGGCAGTAGTGGCCCCCGTGAAC
Source organism: Actinomycetota bacterium (assembly GCA_036258795.1). GTDB lineage: Bacteria > Actinomycetota > CADDZG01 > JAHWKV01 > JAHWKV01 > DATACZ01. The sequence continues at coordinate 5,134 of DATACZ010000123.1, read as the reverse complement.
ATGAAGGCCTCCCCGGAACCGGTCACGAGCCGGAGAAACATGAGCAGCGGGATGGACTCAGCGAGCGAGTAAGCCCCCACCGACACCGCCGCAGTGCCCGCGCCTACCGTAATCAGCACCTTGCGCCCCCGCAGGTCGCCCACCCGCCCGGCCAGCGGGCGGAGAAGCAAGGCCGACAGGCTGAACACTCCCACCACGATCCCTACGGAGGTATCCGAGCCGCCCAGCGGCCCCCTCACGAATCGGGGCAGCACTGGGAACAGCATCCCAACGGAGGTGAAGTAAGCAAGTCCGGCCACGGTGATAGCCAGGAATGCAGGAGTGGCCAACCTGGGGCGGGGAACTTGGATTTCTGTCTCGGGTGCCATGCTGAGGGAGTCGATAGCGGACGCGCGCTACGGGATGTCGACCTGCTCGATCATGCCCTTCGCAAAGTGAGGCGTGCCGTCGGCATCCGGCACGAAGCAGATCAGCGCATAGGAGGTTCTCGGGGAAAGCTCCAGAGTTCGGGTGCCGGCATCGCCCGGCGAGACGGTGCCGACAAGCCCGTTGAAGCCGGTAAACGGGGGCGGACCGGGCGGGAAGGGGCTCCCAGGCGGCACGAGGTAAGGGCTGAGGTCCGAGGCCTTTTTTCCGGCGGCCAGGGAGACCAGTCCGAAGTTGTGAGGCTGCTGGCCCTCATTGATCACCTTGACGGTCTGGGACCCGGCCTTCAGCTTCTCCCCACCGGTGAACTCGAACTCCTTTGCCCCGATGGTTTCGTTCGCCCTGGGCAGCGAAGCTTCCCTGCCTTCGCTCAGCCGGATCTCGGAAATCATTCCCTTCATCAGATGCTCTTGGTTGTCGGGCGCCGGGACGTGGCACACGAAAATGTAGTTGCCGGCAGGAAAGTTGCCCGTGTAGACCGCGGTCTTGCCCGGAAGAACCGGACCGGGCCCTCCTGCGGGGTGCGCAAATGACGGGAGCCGCTTCTGGGCAATGGCTGCCACGTAGTCGGCGGGCTTTTTTCCTGGGTCAAGGCGAAGGAATTCCGCCTCGTGAGCCTCCTTCCCTGCGGTGTTGTCCAACTCGATCGTCACAAGCCCGCCCTTGAAAGTCGGCAAAGCGTCGAATTTGTACTCGGTGGTTTTCAAGCCTAGAAACGGCTCCTTTTCGGCGGGTGTCCCGGTCGGGATGGCGCTCTCCCTTTCCCCGGTGCCGCAAGCACCGAGCTGTGAGAGGAAGAGCACGGCGAGCATCACGAGGGCCGATGGCTTCAAAGAGATGCCCCAACGGCAGTCGGGAACCACCGTCCTCATACCGGCTTGGTCGAGCTTCTGGCCTCCTCCAACAGGGAACCGGCACGTCTACGAAGCGCTCCTTCCGGGTCAACGCCTGCCGACCCGGCCAGGGCCACGAGTTCCAGCAGCAACGTGCCGATCGCCTCTTCCGTTACTCCGGAGCTCAAGGCCTGGGCCTGCTCTACAACCCTTGGGACTGAAGGAGCATAGTCTCGTCCGACTCCTGAGACTCGGCGAAGCACCTTGTGAGCGTACACGAGCGCCGGAAGGCCGCTGGGTATGCCCTCACCGGCATCGGACCGGCCCTTGTGCTCCTTCTTGAGCACCTCCCAGTTCGCCACCACCTCGGCGGCGCTCCGGACCGACACGTCACCAAAGACATGCGGGTGGCGCTGGTACAGCTTGGCTACCAGTCCGTCGATCACATCACTTATGTCGAAGTGACCCTCCCCGGCAGCAATCTCAGCGTGAAAGACCACCTGAAGCATCAGGTCGCCGAGCTCCTCTGCAAGCTCCGGCATGTTGCCGGAATCTATGGCTTCCAGGGTCTCGTAGGCCTCCTCCACCAGGTGAACGGCCAGGGAGCGGTGAGTCTGCTCGGCGTCCCAGGGACAGCCGCCGGGGGCACGTAGCCGCTCCATGACCGCGACCAGCTCGGCGAAGGCCGCGCCGGCCCGTTCAGCCGGTTCTCGGGCCGTGCCGGTCGATGAGGATCCGGCGTCGGGGCCCGCCTCGGCGCCGGAGACCTGCCGGATGTTCGTCAGGGCGCGGGTGTGGCCGGTGGAGCCGCGACCCGGGTGGGCGCTCTGGCAGGCACCACCTTCTGAGAGATCTTGTCGAAACGTCCGAGCTTGGGGTTTACCTTGACCCGGGCATTCTTGATCGCCTCCACGAGCCAGGTCTGATATGCCCTGGTGACCTGCTGGCGACGGAGACTGTCGGTAATTCCGGCCTTGGCCTCCTCAAAGGGCTTCCCGATGGCGGTCAGCTTGACCACGTGAAGTCCGAGCGACGTCTTGACTGGGTTGGAGACCTCGCCGGGCAGTAGGAGGTTGAAAGCTGCCTCCTCGAGCTCGGGCAACCTCTCCAGGTCGCCTCGGGAGAAGAACCCGATGTCGCCTCCCTTGTCCTTGGTGGTGTTGTCCTTGGAGAACTCCCTTGCCAGGGCTCCGAAGTCCTCTCCCCGTCGGGCACGCTCCGCCAGCTGAGTGGCCTGGGCCTGATCGCCGGGCCCTGGAGTGCACTTGCTCGTCTCGGGCTCGAAGTTCGCGCAGATGAGGATGTGCTGGGCTCTTACCTGGGAGTCGAACTGGCTCTTGTTGAGGTCGTAGAACTGAGCCACCTGCTGATCCGTGGGCCTGGCGTCCTTGCTGACCGTCTCGACCACCTTGTTCAGTACGGCCTGCTCGCCCAGATATTTCCTGATCTCTCCAAGGGTGTAGCCGTCTCTTTCGAGGGCTTCTTTGAATCCCTTCTCCCCGCCGTACTCTCTCTCTAGCAGACCGAGCAGCTCATTGACCTCGGCATCCGATGGCCGCAGTCCCATGAGGCGTGCCTGCTGCAGCGCCACCTCATCCAGAATCAAGCTGCTAAGGATCTCGCGCTGAGCCTGTAACCGGTTGGCCGCCCCCTGTGGGCCCCGGAATTGAGTAGCGGCCTGAGGGTCTCTGACGACCGTCTGAAGCCGCTCGGCAATCATGCTGTCGGGGATCTTGTTGCAGCTGATCCGGGTGCAGACCACCGCCGCGGTGGGGGCGAAGTAGCTCCCACCCGATCCGGCGCACGCACTCAGGGCGAGGGCGGCGAGAAGTGTAATTCCGAGAGCGGTCCTGGATTTCACTCGACCGAGAGGATAGCACGCAGGCTGGCAAGCACCCAGCCGGCAACATCTTCCGCCGGAACATCCAAGAGGAGGGTGCTTGATGCGGGCTTGTAGACGGCGCCCGGGAGAAGGCGGCGCAGCCTCATCTGCTGAGATTCGGCCAGCTCGGGGAACGGCTTGACCTTGAGCACACCGTTTCTAACAGCAGCTTCGGTGATCCCTTGATCCACCAGGAATGCCTTGAGCTCGGCAACCAAAAGCAGGTTCTGTACGGGCTTCGGCAGCTCCCCGTATAGGTCGGCAAACTCCTCCTCGAGGGCTCGCACGTCAGCCGACGTTCTGACCTTTTCGATCTGCCGGTATGCATCCATCCTGAGCGACTCTCGAGCTATGTAATCTGCAGGGATGTAGGCATCGGCGGGGATATCAAGCCGGATCTTTGGCTTGGCTTCCTCCGCCCGTCCCGACAGCTCGGCGATGGCCTCGGTCATCATCCTCATGTAAAGGTCGAAGCCAACCGCGGCTATGTGGCCTGACTGCTCGGCGCCGAGGAGGTTCCCAGCTCCCCTCATCTCCAGATCCCTAAGGGCGATCTTGAACCCGCTGCCCAGCTCGGTGTACTCCGAGAGCGTCTTTAGCCGTTCGTGGGCCTCGTCGGTCAACACGGTTTCGTGAGGATAGAAGAAGTAGGCATACGCTCTCTCTGCCGCTCTTCCGACCCTTCCCCTCAGCTGGTAGAGCTGCGCCAGTCCCAGGAGGTCCGCTCTTTCGACGATGAGGGTGTTCATCGCCGGGATATCGAGGCCGCTCTCGATGATCGTGGTGCACACCAGCACGTCCACCTTGCCGTCCCAGACGTCAAACATCACCTTTTCCAACTCGGCTTCGCTCATCTGACCGTGGGCCACGGTAACTCTGGCCCCGGGGACGAGCGCGGCGATGCGCCTGGCGGAGGCGGCGATCGAGCGCACCCGGTTGTGCACCAGGAAGACCTGCCCATCCCTGGCCAGCTCTCGGCGGATCGCCGCGCTGACCATGCGTTCGTCGTAGTCCCCCACATAGGTCAGAACCGGACGCCGGTCTATGGGAGGAGTGTCCATGAGGCTGAGGTCTCGTATTCCGGTGACCCCCATCTCCAGGGTCCTGGGAATTGGTGTGGCGGTCATGGTTAGGACGTCCACCCGCTCCCGAAGCTGCTTGATCTTCTCCTTGTGCTTGACGCCGAACCGCTGTTCCTCGTCGACGACGAGAAGGCCCAAGTCGTGGAACTTCACATCCGGCTGGAGCAACCGGTGAGTGCCGATGACCACGTCCACCTTGCCCACCGAGACATCCTCCAACACCTCACTCTGCTCTGCGGCGGTCAGGAAGCGGGAAAGTTGAGCGACCTTCACCGGAAAGCCTGCAAATCGCTCGGTAAAGGTCTGGTGATGCTGCTGGGCCAGGATCGTCGTCGGTACCAGCACCGCCGCCTGCTTGGAATCCTGAACGGCCTTGAAGACCGCTCTAACCGCTACCTCGGTCTTGCCGTAACCGACGTCCCCGCACACCAGCCGGTCCATGGGGATCGGCTTTTCCATGTCCTCCTTGACCGCCTCTATCGCCCGCACCTGGTCGGGTGTCTCCACGTAAGGAAAGGAGTTCTCCAATTCGGCCTGCCAGGGGGTATCGGGCGAGAAGGCGTGTCCCTCCGCCCGAAGCCGCTTTGAGTAGAGAGATATGAGCTCTTCAGCGATGTCTTGAACAGCACGCCTGGCCCTCGATTTGGACTTTTCCCACTCTGTAGAGCCCAGCCGGTTGAGGCGAGGCGTATCGCCACCGGTGTACTTGGTGATGGCTTCCAGTTGTTCTGTCGGCAGGTAGAGCCGGTCATCCCCGTAGTAGGAGATGAGCAGGTAGTCCCGGCTGACTCCGGCCACCTCGCGGGTGACCATGCCGTGATACTTCCCCACCCCGTAGATCTCATGGACCACATAGTCGTCGGGGGCAAGCTGCAGCAGCAGAGCGGCAGCACGAGCGGGTGCCGAAACAA
>DATACZ010000122.1:0-4593 GCA_036258795.1 Actinomycetota bacterium | reverse complement strand
AGGCTCCTTGGACCGCCCTGAGCTTGGACTGAGCCATAGTCGGGTGAGCCAAGCCAGTGCGACACAGGTACCGAAGCCGGTGTGGGACAGAGGTACCGAGACTGCATAAGACTTCACATTCAGGATCGTGCCCCCAACGGGATTCGAACCCGTGTTTCCACCTTGAAAGGGTGGCGACCTAGGCCGCTGGTCGATGGGGGCGGGGCAGGAAGCTGGGCGCTGAACCTCTTCTACTTGCCTAGAACGCGGACCATCTCATCGTGAAGGGCTCCATTAGTTGAGAGGAAGCTGCCCTCGCCCTGGTCCCGGGTCAGAACTCTGGATTCCGGATAGTGCTCGCCGCCGAAGCCGCTCGTCTTTCCCCCGGCCTCCTCAACTATAACTTCGACGGCTGCTACGTCCCAGATGTTGAGGTTCGGCTCGGCCATGGCCTCCACTGCGCCGCGCGCCACCAGCATGTGGCCCCAGAAGTCGCCAAAGCTGCGGTCCCGCCGGGAGCTCAAAACCAGGTTCTCCACCTGCTCGCGGTAGCCTCTCTTGAGCATCCTCTTGTAGGAACCGAAGCAGACGGTTGCCTCGGTCATGGATGAGATCTCGCTCACTTGAATTCTCTGGCCGTTCATGAAGGCTCCGCCACCGCGCGCCGCCTCGTACAGCTCGCCGAGGGCCGGGGCGTTGATCACTCCAACCTCCATCCGTCCCTCCACCCGTAGGGCGATTAGGTTTCCGAAGACAGGGATGCCGGAAGCGTAGTTGTTGGTGCCGTCGATGGGGTCAAGAATCCACATCGGGGATGATGGGTCTCCCTCGAGCCCTCCCTCCTCTCCGAGGATGGCATGGTCCGGAAAGACTTCGTTGATCCTCCTGCGCATCGCCTTCTCTATCTCTCGGTCGGCGATGGTGACGATGCTGCCATCTTTTTTTACTGAGGTATGTACCTCTGGCGAGTAATGCCGCATAGAGATCTCTGCCCCGATCTCGGCAAGCTCCTTGGCCAGCGCCAGCTCATCCATGTCGGCGCTAGATCGGTGAGACTTCGAACAGGGCCCCGAGCTCCCGGTTGGCCGCCTCCACCATCTCCGGATTTCCGATGGTGGCATAGGCTGGATCTCCTCCGGCCAGGTGTGTCGCTGCCACCCTCTGAATGTCCTCGATGCCCACCTTCAGCAACCTTCCCTTGAACTCCGCCTTCTGCTCCAGGGTGTACCCGGCCAGGTCGTCGTAGAACCTGCTGCGGCCCTTGGTATCGGGGGACAGCAACGGGTCCACCGCGGCGCATGAGGCCAGGATCGCCTCTTTCAGGTCATCGGGGTCGATCTTGCGCTCCACTACGGTGGGAATGGCTGAATCCCAAATCTGATGGGTTCGAATGATGTGCGGATCCCGGTAGGAGAGGAACGAGAAGATTCCCGACTCCCGGCCGAACAGCGCCGAGGCGCCGTAGGCCCCTCCCTTCTCCCGAATCTCCTTCAACAGATACTTGTCGTCGATGTAATTGGCCAGAACGAGCAGTGCCGGAGCATCGGGATGGGTGAAACCAACCACCTTTTGGACCCTGGCGTTGTAAGCAACCGGCACGGCGGTCGTGCGGGCCTGGTGCTTGCCCCGTCCAAAGGGCGGATCAGGTGTTCTTGGCATCGCCGGTGTGGAGTCGAGCGCCGCAACGGTCTCTTCCACCAGGGCTCTCAGAGTCGCCAGGCTCGACTCCTCTGCAGTAACGCAGATGTGAGGGTTCGAGGTGGCGCGGAAAAGCGACTGCCTTATTTCGTTGAGGTCCTCGATTACGCCGGCGAGACCGTCATCCGAGTATCCGGCCAGCTCCTTTAGCTTGTCGAGGAATCTCAGTCCCGATAGACGCTCCTCCAGCAGGCCAAAGGGCTCAAGCTGGGCGAGCGCCAGCCTCTGAGCGTAGTGGTGTCCGGCCTGAAGAATGCGGGACTGGAAGCTGGCCCTCTGCTGTCGGATCAGATCCTTGAGGCGCTTTGGATCAAACCGAACGCCGGTAAGGATGTCGCTGAGGATTGCTGTGAAGGGGTGCAGGTTTCGAGTCAGCGCCTTGCCGGATAACGTCAACCGCCTTACGTAGCCGTCCACGCCGGTGATTGGCACCCGTATCGAGGTGGAGGCCCCAACCCCGCCGGTGTAGGTCTCGATTCGGGCAGCCAACTCGAGATAGTCGTCGGTGCCGGCCCCCGAACGCGTTAGGGCGAAGGCGAAGACGCCGAGGAGATCGATGAGGCGGTCTTCCAGACCGGCGAATTCAAAGGAGAAGTCGACGTAGTTGAGCCCGTTGGTCGGCTGCGGAAAGAAGCCGGTCTGGGCCCCCGACAGATCCTCGATCAAGTGCGACACATCCTCGAAGTACATCGGGATGTCGCTGATCTCGAGGGTGGGCAGCACCGAAAGGTCCTCGGCGGCGTCCTGCATGCTGCGGAGCAGCTGGGCCTGCTCGATGATCCTGACCTTCTCGTCGTCGGTGAGTCCGAGCTCGATGCCGGCGAGACGGGCCAGCTCCATCTGGGTCTCACGTTCCTCCAGGTCGGGGTCCGGCGCCAAGACCACCCTTGCCCGGTGGGGATTGTCGAGCAGCCAATGCTTGATCAGCTTCTCGAAGAAAGGACCTGATTGCCGCTCGTGCTGCAACCTGGCCAGATCCTCATCGAACTGAAGGGCCAGGTAGGGGTCGCCCCCGTGAATGTAAGCCGCCTCCAAGCGCTCGAATACCCTAAGGCCGTAAGGTAGCCCAGAGTTGCTCACCTCCCTGCGCTCAATCTCCAGGCGGTGAATGGCTGCATCGACCTGGTCCTGATCGATTCCATCTCTCACCAGGGCGGCCAGCGTCTCGAGGATTAGTGACTCGACTTTCGAGACATCGTCTTCCTTTACGTCTTTGAGCCCGGCCCCGAAAGCGCCCTCCCGAGTGAAAGACATGTATCCGCTCAAGTCGACGAGGGCGCTTCCGAGGCCTGAGTCGATCAAGGCCTTCCTAAGTGGTGAAGCTGCGTTGGCCAAAAGGACTCGCTCCAGAACCTCGAACGCCAGAACGTAGAAGCTGTCGCTGCTCAGCCCCACCAGCCAAGCCACCAAGACGTGGTGCTTGTCACTGGGATCTTCATGCTTGGCCAGCGGATACGGTTCTGTGAGCAGAGCGGGAACCTCGAATCGGCGTTGATCTGGAATTCTGATGTCCACATTGAAGGCCTCGAACCGGGAGAGGACCTGACTTTCGATCCGAGCCAGGCTCTCGGTAAGAGGCAGGTTCCCGTAGGTGTAGAAGTAGGCGTTGCTGGGATGGTAGTGCTCGCGGTGAAACTCTCTCAGAGCTTCCCAGGTCAGGTCTGGGATCTGCCTTGGGTCACCCCCTGAGTTGTGGGCGTACGGCAGGTCCGGAAAGAGGGTCCGGCCGGCGGCTCGAAACATTATCGACACGGGGTTGGCCATCGCTCCCTTCATCTCATTGAAGACCACACCCTTGAACCTCAGCCCCGAGGTGGGATCGTCGGGCCGCTCGAACTCCAGGCGGTGTCCCTCTTGCCGGAAAGACAGCTCCGCCAGCCGCGGAAAGAACACCGCATCCAGATAAACCGAGAGCAGGTTGTGAAAGTCCTTGGGGTTGCGAGTCGAAAAGTGGTACTGGGTGGCATCGGGGCTGGTGGAAGCGTTCATGAAGGTCCTCAACGAACGAGGATTCATGGCGAAGAAGACATCCTTAACCGGAAATCGCTCCGAACCGGCAAGAGCCACATGCTCGAGAATGTGCGGAGCACCGGTTGAGTCTTTGGGAGGCGTTGGCAGCAGCACCACGAAGGCGTTGTTGTCGTCAGGGGTGGCGACATGGATATGCCGAGCCCCGGTTTCCTGGTGCCTCAGCTCGTAATAGGTACCGTCGAGGTGGTCGAGCGGCTCTTTTCTGACCACGACGTACCCGTGATCCGCATCGCCGACTTCGAGCATGCGCGTGCTATCGAGGTCGGCAAGCGTCACTCGGCTTACGTCCGGGTTGGGATCGATCATGTTCAGCTCTCGGGGGTCAAGGAGGCCCAAGTTTAGTGCACCGGCTTCCGATGTAGGTCGTAGAGTTATCCGATGGGCACCAAAGCGACGCTCATTGGCATTGCTGCCGCGGCTCTTTTGGGTTCCGGGTGCCAGCTCACCTTCATCGAGGCCCCCAGTGAGTCACCGCGAACAAGCTCCCCATCCACCGACACTCCGGGAGTTCCGGCGGGCATCGTGATCGGCTCCGGAAGGGTTATCAGCGAGGAACGGGAGGTTCACGACTTCGACTCCGTAAGGATGAGCGGATCCGGAACATTGATCCTGCAACAGACCGGCTCAGAATCCCTTCTCATCGAGGCCGAGGACAACATCCTTCCTCTGCTTATCTCCGAGGTGAGGGACCGGCAATTGGTGCTGGGGCTTCGGCCGGGAACTAGCTACCGAGCAAGCAGGAAGGTCACGTATCGCCTGACCATGAAAGACCTGACGGGTATCGAGGTATCCGGCAGCGGCGATGTCCAAGGCACAGGCATCAGCACCGACTCGCTCACCCTGGAGGGTAGCGGCTCCTTCGACATGACCTTGGCAGGAAGAGCC